>NZ_JAHKSQ010000004.1:0-411343 GCF_018862045.1 Roseovarius sp. PS-C2 | reverse complement strand
CCGGCGCACCGTCAATCTGGTCATACGCACGGAAATCACCGAAATACTTCGTGATCGCCGCCGTCAGCGTCGTCTTGCCGTGGTCAACGTGACCAATCGTACCGATGTTCACGTGCGGTTTCGAACGATCAAACTTTTCCTTTGCCATGGTATTGGCTCCCTCTTTCTGTGTCGTGCGGTGCGCATGGGAGCGCACCCTACGGGTTGGTGTAGGGTGCGCCCTCAGGGCGCACCGACGGTTATGCGTATTTCGCCTGAATCTCGTCCGAGATATTCTGCGGGACCGGGTCGTAATGCGAGAACTGCATCGTGAACTGGGCCCGGCCCGACGACATCGAGCGCAGGTTGTTGATGTAGCCGAACATGTTGGCCAGCGGCACGTTCGCGTTGATCGCGATGGCGTTGCCGCGCGGCTCCTGGCCCGACACCTGGCCGCGACGCGACGTCAGATCGCCGATGATCGACCCGGTATATTCCTCGGGCGTGGTCACCTCGACCTTCATGATCGGCTCCAGCAGCTTGGCTCCGGCCTTTTTCAGACCTTCGCGCATGCACATCCGGGCGGCGATTTCGAAGGCCATGACCGAGGAGTCCACATCGTGGAACTTACCGTCGATCAGCGCGACCTTGAAGTCGATCACCGGGAAACCGGCCAGCGGGCCGCTGTCCATGACGGACTCGATGCCCTTCTCGACGCCGGGGATGTATTCCTTGGGAACCGACCCGCCGACGATGCGCGATTCGAAGCTGTAGCCTTCGCCCGCCTCGGTGGGCGAGATGATCATCTTGACCTCGGCGAACTGACCCGACCCACCCGACTGTTTCTTGTGGGTGTAGGTGTGCTCGATCTCGTGGCCAATGGTTTCACGATAGGCCACCTGCGGCGCACCGATATTGGCCTCGACCTTGAATTCGCGCTTGAGGCGGTCCACGAGGATGTCCAGGTGAAGTTCGCCCATGCCCTTCATGATCGTCTGACCGGATTCGAGATCGGTTTCGACGCGGAACGAGGGGTCTTCGGCGGCCAGACGCGCAAGGCCCTGGCTCATCTTTTCCTGGTCGTTCTTGGTCTTCGGCTCGACCGCGATCTCGATCACCGGATCGGGGAAGGTCATGGTTTCCAGAACCACCTGCTTCTGCGGGTCGCACAGCGTGTCGCCCGTGGTGGTGTCTTTCAGACCGGCCAGCGCGATGATGTCACCGGCGAATGCCTCTTCGATCTCCTGCCGCTCGACCGCGTGCATCAGCATCATCCGGCCAACGCGTTCACGCTTGCCTTTGGTCGAGTTCATCATCTGGTCGCCCTTGCGCAGGACGCCCGAATAGATGCGGGTAAAGGTCAGCGAGCCGACAAACGGGTCGTTCATGATCTTGAACGCCAGGGCCGAGAACGGCGCATCGTCGTCCGCAGGACGTTCGATGTTGCGCTCTTCGTTTTCGTCGTCCGGGGCAAAGCCCTTGAGCACCGGAACGTCCTTGGGCCCGGGCAGGAAGTCGACAACGGCGTTCAACAGGGGCTGCACACCCTTGTTCTTGAATGCCGAACCGGCCAGCATCGGGAAGAAGGACAGCGACAGGGTGCCCTTGCGGATCAGCGCACGCAGGGTGGCCTCATCGGGCTCTTCGCCTTCGAGATAGGCTTCCATGGCGTCGTCGTCCAGCTCGACGGCGAGTTCGATCAGGTTGCTGCGCCATTCGTCGGCAACATCCTTCAGCTCGTCGCGGATCGGCTTGCGCTCCCAGGAGGCACCCAGATCTTCGCCGGCCCAGACCCATTCTTCCATCTTGATCAGGTCGATGATGCCTTCCAGCGTGTCCTCGGCACCGATCGGCAGGGCGATCGGCAGCGGCGTGCCGCCGGTGCGTTCCTTGACCATCTTGACGCAGTTGAAGAAGTCGGCGCCCAGCTTGTCCATCTTGTTCACGAACACAAGGCGCGGAACCTTGTAACGGTCGGCCTGACGCCAGACCGTTTCGGTCTGCGGCTCGACACCGGCGTTACCGTCCAGCAGCGCGACCGCGCCGTCGAGCACGGCGAGCGAACGCTCCACCTCGATGGTGAAGTCGACGTGGCCGGGGGTGTCGATGATGTTGAAGCGCGTCTTGGTGTCCGACGTCCCTTCGGGAGTCGGGTCTTCCTGACGCTGCCAGAACGTGGTGGTCGCAGCCGATGTGATGGTGATGCCGCGCTCGGCTTCCTGCTCCATCCAGTCCATCGTCGAGGCCCCGTCATGGGTCTCGCCGATCTTATGGTTCTTACCGGTGTAGAACAGGATCCGCTCGGTCATCGTGGTCTTGCCGGCGTCGATATGCGCCATGATGCCGAAGTTGCGGTAGCGTTCGAGGGGATAATCGCGTGCCATGATCTTGGGGCCTCTCGGGGTTACCAGCGGTAATGGCTGAAGGCTTTGTTCGCCTCGGCCATCTTGTGGGTGTCTTCGCGCTTTTTCACGGCGGTGCCGCGGCTGTTGACTGCATCCAGCAGTTCACCGGCCAGGCGCTCTTCCATCGTGTTCTCGTTGCGGGCGCGCGAGGCGGTGATCAGCCAGCGGATCGCCAGCGCTTCGCGGCGCTCGGGGCGCACTTCGACGGGCACCTGGTAGGTGGCACCGCCCACACGGCGCGAGCGAACCTCGACCGCGGGTTTGATGTTGTCGAGCGCTTCGTGGAAGATTTCCACCGGCGCGCGTTTGACCTTGTCTTCGACACGATCAAGGGCGTTGTAGACGATTTTCTCGGCAACGGATTTCTTGCCGTCGATCATGAGGTTGTTCATGAACTTCGACAGAACCCGATCGCCATACTTGGCGTCGGGCAGGACTTCGCGCTTCTCTGCGGCGTGACGACGGGACATCTGTTATTCCTCTTACTTCGGACGCTTGGCGCCGTATTTCGAGCGGCGCTGCTTACGATCCTTGACGCCTTGCGTATCGAGCACGCCGCGCAGGATGTGATAGCGCACACCGGGAAGGTCTTTCACACGGCCGCCACGGATCAGAACCACCGAGTGTTCCTGAAGGTTGTGGCTTTCGCCGGGGATATAGCTGATGACCTCGAAACCGTTGGTCAGGCGCACCTTGGCGACCTTACGCATGGCCGAGTTCGGCTTTTTCGGCGTCGTTGTATAGACGCGTGTGCAGACGCCACGCTTTTGCGGGCACCCTTGCAGGTGCATGGATTTCTGGCTTCTGACTTTGGGCTGCCGCGGTTTGCGGATCAGCTGTTGGATCGTTGGCATTGGGTCTCTTTCCCCGTCTCTCAACACATGTGTCTGCACAGGGCCGTCCCCATGCGGTTAATCTCGATACGCCTTACGCGTCCGCAAAGCGAAAACACCGCAACGTTCCCATTCCGAGGTGAACGACGCGGCTGGTTCCCAGAGGATCGAGGCGAATTAAAGTGCCTGGATCTTGACCACTTCAGTTTTGATATCGGTTGACGGGGCGACCCCCATGACCGGATGGGGCGCATATAGGGGGAGTCGGAATACTTGTCAACAGCCTGCTCCCAAGTGATGCCGCCTTGAAAACAGCGTTTCGCCTTGTTCCGGTCGCATGGTTTTGTCAGCATGGCACGACAGGCTTCTTCACGCAACGGACGATCATGCGCGTCATTGGTATTTGCAGGTTTTCCTATCCCGCCCTCGGCGGGTTCAAGCGGATGCATGACAGCACCGCCGAGCGCGAGTCCTATCTCTATACCCCTGAACGCATGGAGTTGCGGTTTCGCCATTTCGAAACGCTGACCCTGCCGTCGATCGCCGGGCAGACCGATGCGGATTTCACCTTTCTGATCCTCGTCGGCGACAGCCTGCCCAAACCCTGGCGCGACCGGCTGAACGACCTGACGGCGGATGTCCCGCAAATCCGTGTCGTCACCAGGGAACCGATGAAGCACCGGCAGGCCATGCAGGCGGCGCTGCTGGAGGAACTGGGCGAGAACGACACCGAATCGATGCAATTCCGGCTGGACGACGACGATGCGGTGGGCGTCGGGTTCGTCCGGTCCCTGCGGCGCATGGCCCGGCGCAGCGCGCCCCTGCGCAACGGCCGGCGCAAGATGGCCTTCGAGTTCAGCAGCGGCTACATGGTCCGGCTGTCGGATACGGGGATCGAGGCGCGCACGGTGCGCAGCCCGTTCTGGTCTTGCGGGCTGGCGGTGATGTTCAATGCGGGCGACACCAAGACGGTGATGAACTACCCCCATCACAAGCTGCACGAAAAGATGCCCACCCTGATCGAGCCGACCTGGCCGATGTACCTGCGCGCCGTGCATGGCGACAACGATTCAGGCGCGGGCGACAGGCCCGGTGCGCTGACGCCGATCGATTCCGTCACGCAGGCGCAGCTGCGCGAGCGCTTCAACGTGGACGAAGATCACGTGAAAGCCGTGTTTTCCGCCCCAGTTGCGCCTCGCGATACAGCATGAACAGGCCCGATCCCACGACGATGGCCGCGCCCAGCAAGGTCAGGGGCTCGGGCCATTCGCCGAACACCGCCCACCCCAGCACAAGCGCCCAGATCAGCCCGGTATAGCGGAACGGCGCGATAAAGCTGACCTCGCCGACCCGCATCACCATGACCGAAAACAGATAGCCGCCAATGATCATCACCGCCGCGCCCACGATCAGGCCCGACGTGCGCATATCCACCTCTGCCCATTCGCCCGACAGGCTGCCCAATCCGAAAAACACCATGATCGAGGCCGAGGTGATCAGCGTCACGAACATCGACGGGATATCGCGCGACAGCGCCCGCGTGGACAGATCGCGCAGGGTGACGAACCCCACCGCCGCCAGGCTGTAAAAGGAATAGACGTTGAAATCCTGCGTGCCGGGCCGCACGATCAGCATAACCCCGACAAAGCCCACCAGGATCGCCGACATCCGCCGCCAGCCGACCGGATCGCGAAACACCACCGCCGCGGTCAGCGTGAGGGTCAGCGGAATGGCCTGGAGGATCGCCGTGACATTGGCGATCGGCATATGAAATAATGCGGTAAGAAAGAAATAGGCCGTGCCGATCTCGCCCACCATGCGCAGCCCGATCGCGCCCCAGTCGCGGCGCGGCACCTGCGCGCGCAACGCTCCCATTTTCCAGGCGATCACACCGACAGCCAGTGTCGTCAGTATGCCGCGCAGGAACAATAGCTGGAACATCGGGATATCGCCGGCCAGGGATTTCATGAAGCTGTCGCTGATCCTGTAGGACGCCATCGACCCCATCATCAGAAACGCCCCGGTCAGATTGTCGGATCGTGCCATGCGCGCTGCCCCTGCCAGATTCTCTCGGCATTAGACCCGGATCCGACGCCCCGGCAAGCCCCCTGTCGCGCCTCCGCCCCCGCGCGCCGCGTTCAGCCCGCCGCCAATGCGCGGGTGATGGCGTCGTGCAGCACCGGGTTGGCCGCGACCACGCCATTGACCTGGGGCACGGCATTGTTGAACCGCAAGACCCGCGCCGCACGGTCCGAGGTCATCGCGCCCGCCTCGCGCAGGATCAGTTCTCCGGCGGCAATGTCCCACTCCCAACTGGGGCGCAGGGTCAGCATCGCGTCATAGCGTCCTTCGGCCACCAGGCTCAGGCGATAGGCCAGCGACGGACGATGCGCGCGCTTGACGTCCGGCGTGCCGCCCACCCAGTGCTGCGGGGCGAGGTTGGGCTTGGCCGCCAGCAGCGATGCGCCGTTCAGATCGTTGCGGTCGCTGACACGGATCGCGGCGCCGTTCAGGAACGCGCCTTGCCCCTCGGCGGCGGTATAAATCTTGTCGCGCGCGGGCAGATAGACCACCGCCGCCGTCACCACGCCTCGGTCGGCCACGGCCAGCGAATGCGCCCATGAGCCCGAGCCTTCGATGAAACTGCGCGTGCCGTCGATGGGATCGACGATGAACACCCGCTCGCAGGACAGCCGCGCATCGCTGTCCTCGGTTTCCTCCGACAGCCAGCCATAGCCGGGCCGCGCCGCGCGCAGACGGTCGGACAACAACGCATCCACGGCCATATCCGCCTCGGTCACGGGACCGAGGCCACCCGGCTTGTCCCAGCGTCTTGCCGTGGGGCCGGTATGGCGCAACGCCTCTTCGCCCGCCGCACGGGCGGCGTCGATCAGAAGGTCCAGATCACTCGCCGGCAATCGTCAGCCCCTCGATCAGCAGCGACGGCACGACCCGGCTCAGCCACGGGCGCGCATCGTTGGCGGGCACCATGCGGCGCAGCATCTCGGGCAGGTTGCCCGCGATGGTGCATTCGTTGACCGGACAGACGATCTGCCCGTTTTCCACCCAGAACCCCGAGGCGCCGCGCGAATAATCCCCGGTATTGGGGTTGATCGTGGAGCCGATCATCGACGTGACCAGCAGCCCGGTGCCCATATCGGCGATCAGTTCGTCGCGGCTCTGCGCGCCCTGGGTCAGTTCGATGTTCCACGTTCCCGGACTCGGCGGTGAGCTCGTGCCGCGCTTGGCGCTGCCTGTCGGCTCCATCCCCAGCTTGCAGGCGTTGGCCAAGTCCAGCGCCCAACCGGTCAGCACCCCGTCCTGCACGATGGCACGGCGCCGGGTCGGCAGCCCTTCGGCATCGAAGGGGCGCGATCCCATGACGCGCGCACGGTGCGGGTCTTCGATCACCGACAGCCCCTCGGGCAACACCTGTTCGCCCAGCCGCCCCATCAGCCAGGACGAGCCGCGCGCGATAGCCGCGCCGTTGCTGGCGGCCAGAAGATGCCCGATCAGCGAAGATGAAATCCGCTCGTCGAACAGCACCGGATAGGCCCCGGTGCGCGGCCTGCGCGGGTTCAGAGCGGCCACGGCCCGTTCCCCGGCGCGGCGACCGATATCGTCAGGGGTGCGCAGGTCGGCCTGAAAGATGCGGCTGTCGCCGTCATGGTCGCGCTCCATCCCCGAGCCTTCCCCGGCGATCGCCACACAGCTGATGCCGCGATCCGTGCGCTCGTACCCTCCGGCAAAGCCGTTGGTTGCCGCCATATGCACCGCGCGCCAGCTATAGCCCGCACTGGCCGATTGCACCTGGCTGACGCCCTGAACCTCCAGCGCCGCGGCCTCGGCGGCGCGGGCGTCGTCCTGCAAATCCTGCGCCGAGGGCTCCGGCGTGGCATCGGCCAGTTCCAGCGCCGCCAGGTCCCAGTCCCGCGCCAGCTGGCCGGGATCGGCCAGCCCGATATAAGGGTCTTCGGGAGCCTCGCGCGCCATGGCGACCGCCCGTTCGGCCAGCGCCGTCAGAACTTCGGGCCGCGCATCCGAGGCCGACACGCAGGCCTGCCGCTGACCCACCAGCACCCGCAACCCCACATCAACGCCTTCCTCGCGCTCGGCCTGCTCAAGCGTTCCGCCCCGCATGTCGATGGTGATCGAGCGCCCTTCGATGGCGATGGCATCGGCGGCCCCGGCCCCGGCCTTGCGGGCGGCGTCGAGCAAACTGTCGGTCAACTGGTCAAGCGGTCGGGTCATGCGTGTCTCCTGAATGCGGGCAACAGGTAGCCCCTGCCCCGCCCCGGCACAAGGCCCGGCAGGTGAAAGAAAAAGCCGGACACAGGCCCCGATTTCTTCAAAAGAAATCGGACCGGAACCTTTTCAAGGTTCCGCCTCCGGCGTCAGCGACAGAAACATACAAAACGCCCCCGCAGGTCTCCGCAGGGGCGTTTCGCGTTTCATGTCAGGCCGCCCAAAGGGCCGGGGGGCTTATTTCAGGCGCTGGCCATTGGCCAGAACATGACCTTCCTCGTTGACCTCGATGCGCGACACCAGCGTATCCTCGCCATCGCCCGGACGGGCGAACAGGCCCATCATCATGCGCACGCCGCTGGCCTGATCCTGCGGGATCAGCCCCATCGCGACCAGCTTGTCCAGCAACCCGTTGCCGCCCACCAGTTGCAGGTCCAGCGCTCCCAGGGGCGCGGGCAGCCCGTCGAAGCTTTCCAGATCCGAATTGTCGAAGGTGAAATCGCCCTCGCCGGTCAGTTCCGCACCGGCCAGACGCACCGTCAGCCGGTTCAGCGTCAGCGCGTTCAGTTCCGCCGGGGCATCTTCCATGTCTTCCAGCGCTTCGGCCTGTTCGGAATCGAGCAGATCGAACAGCAGACGCGCCTTGCCGGTCAGGTCGATATCCACCGTGGCCGGATCGCGCGGCAATTGCTGGGCGGGGTCGAACATCGCCCAGATGGCCTCGGACATGGTGAATTCGGACAATGTGAACGATCCGGCGAAATCCTGCGGCTCGTCGCCCTTGCTGACCGGGGTGGTCATCTCGAACCCCAGTTTCTGGCTGGCGAACTGCACCGGGAACGGCAGCTGGTTGGTTTCCACCGTCATTTCGATGTCATTCGTCGCGCCCGAATAGCTGAGCTTGCCCGCATCCATCGCCACGCCGAAATCACCGCCCCCGGAGGTGCTGACCGTCTTGAACGTGTCGCCGTTCTCGTCAAACGACATCGTTCCCGATCCCGCCCCCACCTCGAAGGTTCCGTCCATGCTGAACCCGGCCTCCAGCATCGCGGCCATGTCGGTGCTGTTCATGCTGTCCGGCAGGGTGCCCGTGCCGGCATAGCCCAGGCTGTCGTAACTGCCCTGCGCCGTCATGCGCCCGCCGGTTTCGGGATCGGTCACGTCCAGCGCATAGAGCACCTCGCCCGAGGTGAATTCCTGCGTCAGTTCGCGCAAATCGCCACTGCTCATCACCGAGGTCCCGGCCATGTCGGACATGGTCATGCTGGCGGTTCCGAACTCCACCGGCTCGCCATCGGCGGTGACCTCGGTCAGTTCCAGCGTGCCGCTCGTGGCGCTGTAGGCATAGGTCATCCGATCGGCATCGCCCGAAACGAGCATCTCGAAGCCCGAACTGCGATACTCGATCACCGACTCGAACGCCTGCCCCTCGTCATCGGCGGCCATGACGCGGATCGGCAAGGTCTCGGGCATGGTGATCGACACCGTGCCGTCGCCATTATCGGTAAAGCCCAGTTCGGGGATCACGATCTCCAGATCGCCCTCGGCCTCGGGCATCGGCATGTTCATGCTCAGGTCCCGGACACTCAGCGTATCGCCCGATTGCTCGGTGACCGCCTCGACCTCATACCCGAACCCCGAAAAATACGCCTGCCAGTCCTCCCAGACCTGTTGGGGCGTCACATCGGCCATCGCGGCCGAGCCGGAAATGAAAAAACCAATCGTTGCCGCCGAAGCGACGAGCTGTGTGCGCGGTGCCATACCGGACCCTTTCATAACAATGTCGCCCATAATCTCTGGCCTCGGGCCAGCGGGGTCAAGGGTGGTTCTGGCTGGACCCTCGGGAAAGCACGCGTTACCACTTGGCCCGACACGCCCAAAGGGGGGGACA
This sequence comes from Roseovarius sp. PS-C2, assembly GCF_018862045.1. NCBI lineage: Bacteria > Pseudomonadati > Pseudomonadota > Alphaproteobacteria > Rhodobacterales > Roseobacteraceae > Roseovarius > Roseovarius sp. PS-C2. Next base: position 401,990 of record NZ_JAHKSQ010000004.1, on the reverse strand, counting down.
GCATGGACCTGACAGGCAAGACGGCCCTGATCACCGGGGCCAGCCGTGGCATCGGCGCCGCCACTGCGCGGGTTTTCGCCGGGGCCGGGGCCAATGTGGCGCTGGTGGCCCGCAATGCCGACGCCATCGCGAACCTGGCCGGGGAACTGGGCAAACAGGCCATCGCCCTGCCCTGCGACGTCAGCCGCTACCGAGAGGTCGAAGCCGCGGTCGCGGCCTGCCTCAAGGCGTTCGGCAGGCTCGACATCCTGATCGGGAACGCCGGTGTGATCGAACCGATCGCCCCCCTGTCCGGGGCCGACCCCGACGCATGGGGCAAGCTGATCGACATCAACCTCAAGGGCGTCTTCCACGGCATGCGCGCGGCGATGCCGGTGATGCGCAAACAGGGCGGCGGCACGATCATTACCATCAGTTCCGGCGCGGCCCATAACCCGCTGGAAGGCTGGAGCGCCTATTGCGCCTCCAAGGCCGGTGCGGCGATGCTGACACGATGCGCCCATACCGAAGGCGCCGCCGACGGGCTGCGCGTGATGGGCCTGTCGCCCGGCACCGTGGCCACCGACATGCAACACGTGATCAAGGCCAGCGGCATCAACCGCGTCAGTCAACTTGACTGGTCCGAACACATCCCCGCCGACTGGCCCGCCCAAGCGCTGCTGTGGATGTGCGGCGCCGGGGCCGACGCCCATCTGGGGCAGGAAATTTCGCTTCGTGATCCTGAAATCCGCAACAAGCTAGGCCTGACATGATCGACCTCACCAAGGACGGCAAACTCTGGACCGTCACCCTCAACCGGCCCGACAAGGCCAACGCCCTCACCGCCGAGATGCTGACCGAACTGGCCCGCATCGCCGAGGCCGCCCATGACGAGGCCCGCGTTCTGATCCTGACCGGCGCGGGCAAGGTGTTTTCCGCCGGGGCCGATCTGGAAGCCGCCCGCGCCGGGCTGGCGACATCGGCGGTGTGGGAGCGGCTGAGTTCCGCCATCGCCACCTTTCCGGGCCTGTCCATCGCCGCGCTGAACGGCACCGTGGCGGGCGGGGCGATGGGCATGGTGCTGGCCTGCGACCTGCGCGTCGCCGCCAACGGGGCCAAGGCCTTCTATCCGGTGATGAAGCTCGGCTTCCTGCCGCAGCCCTCGGACCCCAAGCGCCTGACGCAACTGATGGGCCCGGCGCGCGCCAAGCTGATCCTGATGGGCGGCCACAAGGTAACGACCGACGAGGCGCTGTCCTGGGGCCTGTTCGATCAGGTCGCCGACCCCGACGCACTGATGGCGCGCACCCTGGACCTCGCCGCCGACACGCTCGCCGCCGATTACGTCCATGCCGCCACGATCAAGGGCATGTGCCGGGTCTGACCGGCGCGGCACGGCCGGCTCACGAACCGCAGGCACCCCTCAGGATGCCTTGCGGTTCTCGATCTCTTCGCCGATCCGGTCCAGTTCGGTCTCGTCCTCGGGCAGCCCCTCGCGCGACAGCAGCACCGCCAGCTTGCGCAGTTCCGGCACATGGCTGCACACCACCATGAACATCACCATGATCGGCACCGACAGGAACATGCCCGGTATCCCCCAGACCGCGCCCCAGAAGGCGAGGCTGATGATGATCCCGAAGGACGACAGCCGCAGCGCCCGGCCCATCATCCACGGGTCGATCACGTTGCCGTTCAGAAACTGGATCGCCCCGCAGATCAGGAACAACGCCGCCGTGGTCTGCGCCTCGCCAGTTTCCACATAGCCCACCAGCGCCACCATACCCGTGGCCACGATCGAGCCGATATTGGGAATGTAGTTCAGGATGAACGTCAGAATCCCCACCGCCAGCGCCAGTTCGATCCCGAAGAACCGCGCCACCACATAGATCATCGCGCCGGTGATCAGGCTGACCACCGTCTTGACCAGCAGGTAATAGTTCACCCGGTGAATGATCGAGGTGATGATCTTGTTGACCCGCGCCGCCTGTGCCTCGTCGCCGAAGAAATTCAGCATCTTGGTGTCGAACCAGATACGTTCGGCAAACAGGAAGCCCACGAACAGGATCACCAGAACCGTGCCCTGCATCAGGTTGCCCGCCTGCCCCGCCACCGTGCGCACATAGCCCGAAATCTGCACGCTGCTGAGCGAATTGAGAATGGACTGCTCCACATCCTCGCCCATCCACGCGAACAACGAGGCCACCGCCTCGGGGGCGCGCTCAGCATAGGACAGCGCGGTGAACAGGACCGTGTTGAGCTGCGCCAGCAGGATCGAGGACAGCACCAGCAGCGCCGCCGAGATCAGCACCAGCGCGATGATCGAGGCCAGCCAGTTGGGAAAGCCGAACCGCCCGATCCTTTGCCGCGCGATTAGGCGGATCACGTCCGAGGTCAGCGAAAACAGGATGATCGCCACCGCCAGCGAAATCAGGATGAACCGCGCCTGCACCAGCAGGAACAGCACCACCGCAAAGGCGATGATGACCAGCGCCGTGGTGCGCACCCGCGCATAGTTTTCCGTCTCGCCCAAAAGGCCCGGTTGTCTGTTATCGCCTGCCGCCATTTCGTCTCTCGATCATTGCGCATCCACTATGGGCAGCCCACGCCAGAGTGACAACCCATGCCCCGTCAGGCAGGGCGCGGACAGGCCCCCATTGCCCAATCAGGCGGCACCGCACCGCCCGGCCTCACTCCGTTTCGAACAGCCGCGTCCTGATCTCGGGGCGCAACAACTCGCTCAGCCGCCGCGCGCCGTGGCCCTGCTCCACCGCATGCTGGAACAGGTCATGCACCGCCCGCGACAGGGGCGTCGCATGGCCCTGCTGCTCCTGCATGTCCGCGATATAGCGCATGTCCTTGGCCGCGTTCTCGACCGAGAACACATAGCCCATGAAATCGCCGTCCTTCGCATTGCCGATCACCCTGTCCAGCACCCCCGACGAGGCCGAACCGCGCGTGACCACATCATACAGCTTGCCCCAGTCGAGGCCTTCCTCGGCAGCGGTGTGAAACGCCTCTGTCACCAGCGCGGCAATGCCCATGACCATGTAATTGTTGACGAATTTCGCCTTCGCCCCGGCCTCGATCGAGCCGAAATGCTGAACGCTGGAACAGAACAGGCCCAGCACCGGCTCGACCTTGGCAAACACCTCGGGCGAGGCCCCGACCAGCGCGCCCAACTGTCCCTCCTCGGCCTGCTGCGCCCCGCCGGTCAGCGGCGCTTCGGCAAACAGCACGCCCTTGTCGCTGAGGGTCTGCGCCAGTTTCAGGGTCGAGGGCAGCGCCGACGTGCCGGTGTCGATCACGATCTGGCCGGGGCGCAGAACCGGCAGCATCTCGTCCACCACCTGCTCCACCACGTCCGAATTGGGCAGGCACAAGACCACCACGTCACAGGCGCGGGCCAGATCGGCGGCGCTGGCATGTTCCACCGCGCCCGCCGCGACAAGGCCGTCGATCACCGCGCGGTTGCGATTGGCCAGCGCATGCAGCCCGCCCGCCCCGGCCAGAATGTTGCGCCCCATGCCCGCGCCCATCGCGCCAAGGCCGATCAGTCCGATCTCCTGCGCCATCAGATCGTCCAGCCGCCATCAACCACGAAAAACTGCCCCGTCGTCACCCTGGATTCATCCGAGGCCAGGTACACCACCATCGGCGCAATATCCTCGGGGTGGGTCATCTCGCGCAGGGGCTGGCGGTCCAGCATCGCCTGATAGGCCGCATCGTAATCGCCCCGCGCCGCCATCCTGTCCTGTAACGACGGCGTCAGAACGGTGCCCGGACAGATCGCGTTACAGCGGATGCGATCCCTGATGTAATCCGTGGCGATGGATTTGGTCAGCCCCATCACCGCGCCCTTGGTCGCGCCATAGGCGCATCGGCTGGCCGCGCCGGTGATCGACGACACGACCGACGCCATGTTGATGATCGACCCGCCCCCGGCGTCGATCATGCCCGGCAGGAAGGCCTCGGTCATCCGGGCCATGCCGCGGATATTGATGGCAAAGGACCGGTCCCAATCCGCATCCGTGGCCTCCAGCAAGGTGCCGTCATGCACCCAGCCCGCGCAGTTGAACAACACGTCGGGCACCGGGGTGTCGGCGGCGAACGCCCTGATCGCGGCGCCGTCCGTGACATCCAGCGTCACCGGGCGGATACCCGCATGTTCCGCCGCAAGGCTGTCCAGCGCCCCGGCGTCAATATCCGCCGCGTAAACGGTCGCGCCCTCACGCGCCATCGCCAGCGCCGAGGCCCGCCCGATCCCGGCCCCTGCCGCCGTCATCACGACGGTCTTTCCGTCCAGTCTCATGTTGCAATTCCCCTGTTGGATCATCTCCGCAATCCGGGCGATGGTACAGCAGTTGCTACCGCTGGCAAGCGGGGCCGTGGCCGGACAGGACGCACCCGGCCCCGCGCCATTTCCCACCAATCGCGTTTCGTACAAAACCACGGGCCCTTTCGTACAAACGGTACGCGTACGCCCCGTTAACCGCCGGGATTTACCGATTTGATACCGACGCGATACCGACGTGATACCGATGCAATACCGAACGGCGATTTCCCTTGTTAACAAAGGGCTTTCGCCGGGTCCGACTCACCTGTTAACGCTTGCGCCGCCCGCCGGGGGTTTTCGAGTGAAATCCGGGCGGCCGTTTGCCCACCCACCGGATGAACGCCTCCAGCCTCGGATGCGCCCTCAGCGCCGCGACGGTGGCATAGTCCCGCGCCAGTTCGGCCTCGGTCAGCGTGGCGTGAATCTCGTTATGGCAGATCTGGTGCAACAGTACCGTCGGCCCGCCCTTCCCGCCTTTCAGCCGGGGGATCAGGTGATGCAGGCTCTGACGCGCCTCCGGCGGGATCGGCCTTTGGCACAAGGGGCAAATCGGGTCTTCTTCGGTGTTCTCCATCGCCTTTGCCTTGATCCCGTGGCCGCCAACGGGCAAGAGGATGGCGCAGTTAAACCGTTTTGCAAGAGGTGCGTTATGGATTGGGACAACCCGCCGCCGATCGTGCAGCAGGCCATGGACTATGCGATGCAGGGCTGGGACATCGCCAAGGGCTGGCTCCTCAGCCCCGCCGCGTGGTCGCAATTCGCCCTGCTGATCGTCGCCTACCTGCTGGCGGTGGTGATCAGCCGGCGCATCAGACCCGTCCTGACACAGCTTCTGACCCCGCCCCCCGATCAGGATCACGTCATCGCCCGCGCCCGCCGAATGGTGCTGCTGTTCGTGCCGCTCCTGCTGCCTTTGCTGGCCTATATCCTGACCGGCGCAGGCGAAAGCGTCACCCGGTCCATCTTTGGGTCGGGCGGCGTAATTGCCTTTGGCAAAAGGGTTTTTCTGTTTCTCGCCGTGCGCATTCTGGTGCGTGACATCCTTGCCGACCCGTTCCTGAAACTGCTTGGGAAATACATCCTGATCCCGGTCGCCGGGCTTTATGCGCTCGGCATTCTGGACCTCGTGACCGAGAAACTCTCAACCACCATCGTCCCCCTGGGCAACATGTCGTTCGACCTGTTGTGGCTGGTCAAGGCCATCGTCGCGGGCGGCGTGATCTTCTGGCTGGGGCGCTGGTCGAACGACCAGTCGGCCAACTACATCCAGTCGCAAGAAGACATGCGCCCCGCCACACGGCAACTGGCCGTAAAGGCTGCAGAAATCGCCATTTTCGGCGCGGCATTCCTAGTTCTCATGAACGTCCTCGGCATCTCGCTGACCTCGCTTGCCGTCCTTGGCGGTGCTATCGGCGTCGGCCTTGGCTTTGGCCTGCAAAAGATCGCCTCGAACTTCATCTCGGGCGTGATCCTGCTGCTCGAAGGGCAGGCGACCGTGGGCGATTATGTGGAACTGGACAATGGTGAGGCCGGAACCATCGTCAAGACCACCGCCCGCGCGATGATCCTGGAAACCTTCGACGGTCGCTGGATCGTCGTCCCGAACGAGGATTTCATCACCACCCGTGTCGTCAATTACTCGGATCAGGGCAGCGCAAACCGTTACGAAGCCCCATTTTCAGTGTCTTACGACACCGACATCAACCTGATTCCGCCCATGGTGGAAAAGGCCGTGGGCGACCTGCCCTTTGTCCTGAACGATCCAGAAGCCCCCGATTGCGAACTGCGCGCCTTCGGCGACAGCGGCGTCGAGTTCGCGGTGGAATTCTGGGTCAACGGCATAGACGACGGCAAGAACAAGTTCACCCCACAGGTGCTGTTCGCCATCTGGAACGTATTGAAAGACAACAATATTGAGATCCCCTTCCCGCAACGGGTTGTGCATCATGTGGGCCTCGACAAGGGCACCCCACCGCCCGTGACATGAGCACGGCGCTGATCATCGGGGGAGGCCCTGCCGGGCTGATGGCCGCTGGCGAACTGGCGCGCGCCGGTCATGCCGTGACTGTGGCCGAGGCCAAACCGTCGCCCGCGCGCAAACTGCTGATGGCGGGAAAGTCGGGCCTCAACCTGACAAAGGACGAGGATTTCGAAACCTTCATCGCCGCCTATGGCGAGGCCGCCCCGATGTTGCGCCCGATGCTGTCGGTATTCGGCCCTCAACAGGTGCAGGAATGGGCCAGAGGCCTGGGTCAATCCCTGTTCACGGGCAGCACCGGGCGGGTGTTTCCCGAGGCGATGAAGGCCTCGCCGCTGTTGCGGGCCTGGCTGGCCGAACTGTCACGCCTTGGCGTTCGCCTGCAAACCCGCTGGCGCTGGAGCGGATGGAACAATGGGGCAGTTCTGATTGACACGCCGCAAGGCCGGCAAGAGCTGACACCGGATGTCACCATCCTCGCCTGTGGTGGTGCCAGTTGGGCGCGGCTTGGGTCCGACGGCGCATGGGCGGCGCATCTGCCGTCACAAAGTCTGACCACGTTCCAGCCCGCCAATATGGGTTTTGTCATATCGTGGTCGGATCACATGCGGCGGCATTTCGGCAACCCGGTCAAAGGAGTGGCGCTGCATGCCGGGGATCATGTCTCACGCGGGGAAATCATCGTTTCCGAACAAGGACTTGAAGGGGGCGGCATCTACGCCCTGTCGGCCTTGCTGCGCGATGGTGCGGCGCTGACGCTGGACCTGGCGCCCGATCTGGAGATTGATACCCTGTGCCAACGCCTGTCGCGCCCCCGTGGCAAGGCCAGCCTGTCGAACCACCTGCGCAAGACGCTGAAACTGGAGCCGATCAAGCAAGCGCTGCTGATGGAATTCGCGCGCCCCCTGCCGCCCGACCCCGCCCCCTTGATCAAGGCCTTGCCGATCCCCCTGCAAGGACCGCGCCCGATGGATCAGGCGATCTCGACCGCCGGAGGACTGCGCTTTGACGCGCTCGACAAGAGGCTGATGTTGCGCGACCGGCCCGGCACCTTCGCCGCTGGCGAAATGCTGGACTGGGAAGCCCCGACAGGGGGGTATCTGCTGACCGCCTGTCTTGCCACAGGCCGTTGGGCAGGACGCGCAGCCGTTGATTGGCTTACCGGCTGATCTATCAGGGCAGCGCCGCCGCGCGCTGAAACGCCTCACGCGCCATCATCTCGGCCCTGTACTGGCTAAGCTTTTCATCCGGAGCGGGAAACCCGGTTTTTTCAGCCCAGATCAGACAATGCGCCAACAGGATATCCGGTACGGTTATCTTGTCCCCCATAAGAAACGGCCCCTTCAACGCAGAAGACAGCCGCTCGAGGTTGCGCTCGTACTCCCATTTCAGCGCTTCCTTGACCTGCGGCACCCGGCGTTCCTCGGGCAGAACGAAACTGTGCCGGGCGGCGGTCCAGAGAACGGCATCCAGATCGTCGAGTATCTGATGGGTCAGAGCATCCTGCCGTGCGCGCTCGATCGTGCCTGCGGGACAGGTCAACTGCCCGTGCCGATCCGTCAGATAGGCCATGATCGCACTCGAGTCGGTCAACACATCATCGCCGACACGCAAGGCCGGGATTTTGCCGGACGGGTTCACAGCCAAGGCTTCTTTGCTTCTGGGGGCCGCTGCAAGGTGCTCATAAGGTCGACCGATCTCTTCCAACAGCCACAGAACACGAAACGCCCGGCTCGCCCGGGTTCCTATGACCTGATACATATGGCTTTCCTTTCGATGCGGATCGGCAGTTACAGTGCCCCGGTTGAATGCCGCTGACAAGCGATCAGCCAAAACGTGCCTATGCAAACGTAACCCCAGATTGACATCTGCCCGTACGCGCCACCCGAATAACCCATCGTCTCAGCGAGCGGCCAGCATCGCCAGCCGGATCAGCGTGCGTTCCACAAGCGCCATGTCCGGCGCGTGCTGCCCCGCCGAGCGCAGTTGCAGATCGGTATCGGTAAGCAGCGTCAGTGCCTGCTCCAGCCGATCCGCGCCCCATTGCTGGGCCTGGCGCAGCATCCTGTCGCGCCGGGGGCCAAAGACGGGCGGGCGCACCCGCCCGATGCCTTGCGCCGCGCCGCCGGGGTCCGAGGCCGCCGCGTAAAGCGTGCGAAAGTGCCGTGTGGCGCTGATGCACAGCGACACGGGCTGCACCCCCTGTGCCCGAAGGCGTTTCATGACCGGCCCGATCTCGCCCGAACGTGCCTCGGCCACGATATGCAGAACGTCATCGAGGTCCGCCTCGGTGGAACCGGGGGCACAGGCCGCGATATCTTCGGACGAGACAGGCGCACCATCATCCAGCTTGTAGAGCGCCAGCTTTTCCATCGTCTGACGGAAATCACCGGGGTCCAATTCGCGCGCAAGGGCTGTTAGATCGCGCATCGCATCTCCGCCGACATCCCTGAGCCCCGATTTGGCAAGTATTGCCTCGATCTCGGCGCGTGAGGGCGGATCGTCGTAAATTGCGGCAGCGTATGCGTTCGGGTGGTTTTCGAACAGCTTGCGCAGTTTCGAACTGGCCTTGAGCTGCCCGGCGGTGACGACGACCTGCGCATCGCCTTCCCGCCAGTCGGTCAGGGCATCGGTCACGATCTGGGCCAGAGCGTCGGTCGCATCTTCGACAAAGGCCACGCGCGGCCCCGGAAAAAACCCCTGCGCCTTGATCGCATCCAGCAGCATCGCAGGGTCCTTGCGCAGATCCGCCGCCGGAATACGGGTCAGGCGCATTTCCTCTTCACCCTGCGGGCCGACGAGGGCCGCAATCACCTCTTGCCGCCTGAGCGCCACACGCATTCCATCGGAGCCGTATATCAACAGCCCGGTACGCTGCGACTCGGGCCGCGCGAAATAACCCGGAGCATCGCGCCCCGACAGTTTCATGCCGGAAGGCCCGCAGACCCGGCGATCAGGCGCGCCACCATCTGGTCGGCCAAAATCGTGACCAGCCGCTCTTCTGCATCACGTTCAGCCGCCTGCGTCGCGACGGTGCTGCCAGAGGCCGAAAAGCTGGTAAAGTTATCCACAGTTCCGGATAGCACCACAGCCCCGCTGTCACGATCGCGCAACGCATAGGTTCCCTCACCCAGAAGGTTGTAACGCGTGACGATATTGCTGGTGGAGATCGCCACCGGCTGCGAAATCAGGTCCAGCGAATAGATCAGATCGTAGCGCGGCATCGACGCGCGCCCGAGGCGGTCTTCCAGCTCGCGCGTCATCAGGTAACCCGCACGGTCGTCGGGCTCCATGATAGAAACTGCATTGCGCAGCCGAGTCGCTGCCCCTCCCGGCGCATAGGCCGGGGTAAAGCCACAGCCCGCCAGGACCGGGGCGGTCAGCGCACTGCAAGCGCCTGTCAGAAAGGTGCGGCGGTCAAATGACGACATTCACGATCCGTCCGGGGACAACGATGATCTTTTTCGGCCGGGCCCCATCCAGTGCCTTGATGACAGCATCGTTGGACAGGGCGGTTTTTTCAACCTCGGACTTGTCCATGTCCTTGGGCACCTGAATTTCCGCTCGACGCTTGCCGTTGATCTGGATGGGCAGGGTGACGGTATCGTCAACCAGCATCGCCTCGTCGGCCTGCGGCCAGGGCGCATCGGTCACCAGCCCCTCGCCCCCCAAGGTCTGCCACAGTTCCTCCGACAGGTGCGGCGTCATCGGCGACATCAGTTGCACCAAAGCGCGGGCGGCCTGTTTGCGCGCCCCGGCCCCGGCGTTCGATTTCGCCAGCGTATTGGTAAAGGCGTAAAGCCGCGCAATGGCCGCGTTGAAGCCAAAGGACTCCACCCCACCGGTCACATCGTGGATGGCCTTGTGCATCTCACGCAGCAGACCTTCGTCCTGGTCGGTGGCGGGTGCGTCGCTGGCGGCAATCTCAGTCACCACGCGATGGACGCGCGACAGGTGCTTGTGTGCGGCTTCGGCCCCCGAGGCGGTCCATTCGACGTCGCGCTCGGGCGGGCTGTCGGACAGCACGAACCAACGGGCGGTATCGGCGCCGTAAGACCCGATGATATTGACCGGATCGACGACGTTCTTCTTGGACTTCGACATCTTGGCCGAAGGGATGATCTCGACCGCCTCACCCGTGGCCTTCAGCCTGCCGTCTTCCACGTCTTCGGGCAGGTGATAGACGGGACGGTCATTGTCATCGCGGGTCTGATAAATTTCGTGCGTCACCATGCCCTGCGTGAACAGCGCGTTGAACGGCTCGATCGCTTTGTGCGGCAGGTGGCCTGTCAGGTGCATGGCCCGTGCAAAGAACCGCGAATAGAGCAGGTGCAGGATCGCGTGTTCGATGCCCCCGATATACTGATCCACGTTCATCCAGTATTCGGCTTCGGCCATGTCGGTGGGGGTTTCGGCGCGCGGCGCGGTGAAACGGGCGAAATACCACGAACTGTCGACAAAAGTGTCCATCGTGTCTGTTTCGCGCCGTGCGGGCGCACCACAGGACGGACAGGCGCAATCGCGCCAGGTGGGGTGACGATCCAGAGGGTTGCCGGGCTGATCGAAGCTGACATCGTCGGGCAGGCGCACCGGCAGGTTTTCTTTCTTCTCGGGGACCACGCCGCAGGTGTCGCAATGCACCACCGGAATCGGGCACCCCCAGTACCGCTGACGCGACAGGCCCCAATCGCGCAGGCGGTACTTGGTCACGCCCTGCCCAACGCCGTTTTCCTCACAAAAGGCGATGGCCGCGTCGATCCCTCGCTCGCCGGTCTGCACCTCGTCACCTGCGAACCCTTTGACGTAACGCACCTTTTCGGTTTTCGGCGGGACATAGGCCTCGCCCCCGTCCTCGGGCAGAGTGAAATCGTCACCCGGCGTTTCCGGTGCATAGGTCGAGGTAACGGGAAGTCCGTACTTGTTGGCGAAATCCAGATCCCGCTGATCATGCGCCGGACAGCCGAAAATCGCGCCGGTGCCGTAATCCATCAGGATAAAGTTGGCGACGTAAACCGGCAATTCCCATGCGGTATCGAACGGATGGCGCACACGCAGGCCGGTGTCGAACCCCTTTTTCTCGGCCTTCTCAAGCTCTTCCTCCGAGGTGCCCATGCGGCGGCATTCGGCGTTGAAGGCGGCCAGTTCGGGGTTGTCCTTTTCCATCTGGCGGGCCAGCGGATGATCCGGAGAAATCCCGATAAAGCTGGCGCCCATCAGGGTATCGGGCCGGGTGGTATAGACTTCGATCCGGTCGTGGCCTTCGGGGCCATCAATCAGCGAAAAGGCAAACTGCAACCCGCGCGAGCGACCGATCCAGTTGGCCTGCATCAGCTTGACCTTGGCGGGCCAGTCATCCAGCCCGTCCAGCGCCTCGAGCAATTCCTCGGCAAAATCCGAGATGCGGAAGAACCATTGCGTCAACTCACGCCGTTCCACCAACGCGCCCGACCGCCAGCCGCGCCCGTTTTCAACCTGCTCGTTGGCCAGCACCGTCATGTCCACCGGGTCCCAGTTGACCACGGCGTTCTTGCGATAGACCAGTCCCTGCTCCAGCATATCGAGGAACAGCGCCTGTTGCTGGCCGTAATATTCCGGATCGCAGGTGGCGAATTCCCGGCTCCAGTCGATGGACAGGCCAAGCGGCTTCATCTGGCCGCGCATGTCGTCGATATTGCCATAGGTCCAGTCCTTGGGATGTCCGCCAATGGCCATTGCCGCGTTTTCGGCGGGCATGCCAAAAGCGTCCCATCCCATCGGGTGCAGCACGTTGTGGCCGGTGGCCAGCTTGTAGCGTGCGATCACGTCGCCCATCGTGTAATTACGCACATGGCCCATGTGGATGCGCCCCGAAGGATAGGGGAACATTTCAAGCACGTAGTACTTGGGCTTGTCCCCGGACCTGCTGGCGCGGAAAATTCCGGCCTTGTCCCAGGCCTCTTGCCATTTCGCTTCGATCTCGGCGGCAGAATAGCGCGACATGTGCAGCACACCCTTTTGCGGTCATTCGTGTTGCCCTGCGTGATAGGGCCCACACGCCGCGGGGTCCAGTGGCAAGGCGCAAAAAGCGGGGGTTTGCAGGGGCGAGGGCCCCGCCTATAACCGGAAAAAACGGTATCGGGCGGTGCGTTCCATGAAAATCCTGTTCATCCACCAGAACTTTCCCGGCCAATACAAGCATCTGGCGCCGCTGCTGGCCTCGAAGGGGCATCACTGCGTCGCGCTGACCCTGCGGGTGAAAGAGCCGACGACCTGGAACGGGGTGCGCGTGCTGCCTTACGCCCTGCCCGACCGCAAGGGACAGAACACGCATCCCTGGCTGGTCGATCTGGACACCAAGGTCACCCGTGGCGAGGCATGCTATCGTGCGGCGCGCAAGATGAAGGATGCCGGGTTTTCCCCCGATCTGATCCTTGCCCATCCCGGATGGGGCGAATCGTTGTTCCTGCGTGATGTCTGGCCGGATGCGCGGATCGGTCTTTATTGTGAGCTTTATCACAGTGCAGAGTATCCCCATCTGCGGTTCGATCCCGAGTTCGACCAGGGCGATGCCGTTCTGTCGCGGCTGCGTATCCGCATGAAGAACATCAACAATCATCTGCATTTCCAGATAGCGGATGCCGGTATCAGCCCGACCCGGTTTCAGGCCGATACCTTTCCGTCTGAATTCCGCGACCGCATCACCGTCAGCCATGACGGGATAGACACCGCCCTGTCACGCCCTGACCCGAATGCCCGCCTGACTATCGACGGTCAGGTCGATGTGACGCGCGATGACGAGGTGATCACCTTTGTGAATCGCAATCTCGAACCCTATCGCGGATATCACGTTTTCATGCGTGCCTTGCCCCGCCTGCTGCGTGAGCGTCCCGAAGCGAAGGTTCTGATCGTCGGTGGCGACGAGGTCAGCTATGGCGCGCGTCCCCCCAACGGAAAAACCTGGAAGCAGATTTTCATCGACGAGGTGCGCGGCCAGATTTCCGATGCCGATTGGGAGCGTGTGCATTTCCTGGGCCGAATTCCGCATGACAAGTTCACCCGGCTTCTGCAGGTCAGCCGTGTGCATGTCTATCTAAGCTATCCCTTTGTTTTAAGTTGGAGTCTTCTGGAAGCCATGAGCTGCGGCGCGGCCATCGTGGCCTGCGATACCGCGCCGGTCAAAGAGGTCATTGCGCAGGGAGAAACCGGACGGCTGGTGGATTTCTTCGATGGCGATGCGCTTGTCGGGCAGGTCTGTGACATGCTCGACGATCAGAAGGCGCGCGAACACCTGGGCGCTGCGGCGCGAGGTTTGATCCAGAAACGGTATGATTTGCGCGGCATTTGCCTGCCGCGGCAATTGTCCTGGGTCGATGATGTGATGTCAGGTGCGGGGGCCTGAACACCCCCGAACTACGTTACCTGGAAATCAGAACTTTTCGGCCTGAATCCGCAACTGACGGGCGCGCGCAAGGATCGCATCCTCGACAGCACGTTGCGTTCCGCCCGCCACCGGACCGCTACGCGTTTGCAGCGCCACGTTAAGCGAGCGTGCGTCGAGCGCGGGATCGCTGATCAGGATGGTCGCGCGATAGGCCCGTCCACCCCCCGGAGGTGTGCCATACCCCGTTGAAATCACACCCGTAAACGGATCAGCCGTTTGCACCGGGAGGAAATCCAACACGTCCAGAGATGCCGTCCAGAGATACCGGTTGACCTTGACCTCGGCATCGCCGCCCTTGAAGGCGTCGAAAATCGACGATCCGCCGATAAAGTTTCCTTTGGATTCGCGCCCGCCTTCGATGCGATAGGCATCCGGATCGAGCTTGGCGTCGCGGAAGCCCCCGCAAGAGGCAAGCAACGCAAGGCAAACCGTGGTCAGTGCGGCATTTCTGATGCTGTACATGGTCATTACGCGATCCGGCATTGTTTCCCTTCCCTACTATCCAAGGTAACGGATCGGAGCAAGGAGTTTACTGAAATCGTCCTGCCTTGGCCGCCAGGCATTGTGCCTTTGCATCGCCCTGTGGCAAACAGGCACCCGATACCGCATCAGACAAAGGGGCGTGGCATGGGGCTGCAAGAGATCAGAACCCGCATTCACAAAGCCGAGGACGCCGCCGGGCGCGCACCCGGAAGTGTCACGCTTGTCGCGGTTTCGAAACAACAGCCCAATGACCGGGTCGAAGCCATTCTGGAGCAGGGGCATCGGTGCTTTGGCGAAAACCGCGTGCAGGAAGCGGCAGGCAAATGGCCCGATTTTCGCGAGCGTTTTCAGGGCATTGACCTGCATCTGATCGGCCCCTTGCAAACCAACAAGGCGCGTCAGGCATTCGAGTTGTTTCAGGCCATTCACTCGGTCGACCGGCCCAAGCTGGCCAAGACCATTGCCCGTCTGGCCCAGGAAGAGGGGCACTGCCCCGATCTGTTCATCCAGGTGAACACCGGCGAGGAAGAGCAAAAGGCCGGTATCCTGCCAGCCGAGGCCGACGATTTCATCAAGGATTGCAGGGGCATGGACCTTCCCGTCAAAGGATTGATGTGCATCCCGCCCGTCGAGGAAGAGGCCAGTTTGCATTTCGCCCTGCTGGCCAAGATCGCCAACCGCAACGGGTTGGGCGGGTTGTCGATGGGGATGAGCGGGGATTTCGAAAAGGCGATTGCGCTTGGCGCGACCCATGTGCGTGTGGGCAGCGCGATTTTCGGCGAACGCGCCTATTGAGGACGCACGATCAGCCGCGTGGATGGCTGAATTTTCCTTGCGATATCAATCAGGTGATCACGCCGAAAGGCAATACACCCCTCGGTGGGGTAATGCGGCCTGCGCCATTGGTGCAAGAATATGCATGACCCGTGGCCGGGTTTGGCCTCCGGCCAGTTCCAATCGGTGATCAGCACCAGATCGTATAGCGGATCAGCCCGGCGCAGCACCTCATGCGAATGCGGATAAGGCTTTCGAATCATGAGGTTATAGTGGCGATCCTCGGGATCGTCGGACCAGATGTCGCCAGGCCCGATGGGCACCGCCCAGTCGGCGGGCCGCGCCAAGCGATCCAGGCGATAGAGCATGCCGACGATTCGATGCACTCCGATGGGCGTGGCGCCATCCCCCTCGCGTTTACAAGCGGTTACCCCACCGCGCCCGACCGAGCAGGGATAGTGGCGACCGCGGAATCGCAGCCCCATCGGCGTGAGAACGAGATCATCAGGTGTCATGCAGATGTGATGCCCGAAATCACCCCGGCACGGAAGCCGGAGTTTTGTACGAAACGTACGAAATGGACGCGGGTTTCGTACGAAATTCGGCCCCTGGCAGACGGAAAGCATTCATCATGGACGCAAATTCGCCGATTTCACGCGGGGTTAGCAGTTTGGAAAGAATTTCATGATTGGGTCGGGGCGCATATTACGAAAGGGACCGTCGAACCGTCATGCGCAGCGCTCTGCATATCGCCATCCAAGTCATCGCTGTCGGGCGATGGCTATGGGGGTTATTGCGCCTCGCGTTCGGTGATCGCCACCCCGTCGGCAATCGCGTCCGATGGGTGGGTAATGACGCGCTGACCGGGCTCAAGCCCCGCCGACACCAGAACCTGCGTGCTGCCCGTGTCGTAGACCCTGGTCACGCCCCGAGTTCTGAAATCGCCTCCGGCATCCGCCTCCCCCTGGCCATTGTTCCGCACCTGTTGCCCCGCCGGGAGCCATGGCATGCCTCAAACCGGGAGAGCGGTGTCCGGTTCCAGAATGAGCGGACAGCGCGCGGCATCAAGCAGGCGCGCGACGGGTGGCAAGACCCCATGCGGCCCCGATGCGACCACGACGGCGGGGCGGCAACGCTCGAGCCGGGCCAGAAGCGCCTCGGGTGTATCGAACGCGACGACATCCACCCCCGCAAGTCCGGCCAAGGGCGCGGGCCGCACCTCAGACGTCTGCGCCGGAACCAGAACGATCAGCGGTTTGCCCAGCCCCTCGGACAGGTGCGCAGCCAGAGCGGTAAGCCGTGGGGCGGGATCGGTCGCGGAGGCGATCAGAATTACGCAATCGCTGTCGCGCGGTGCGCGGCGGAATCCATAAACGATCAGGTCGCCCGCCCCGGCCCCCTGTTCGAGCACCGCGGCCAGCCGCCCGCGTTCCTGCCGGAACCCCGCCCCAAGAGAGGCGCCGCGCGCCGTGCGCAAAAGCTGTTCCCGAAAGCGGCGCGCATCGGCGCGGAAGGCGGCCTGCATCTGCTCGGCGGTGATTTGCGCGATGCGGGCGCCGGAAAACCCCACGCTGCACGCACGCGGTGCAGCGGCGGCCGCGAGGATCGATTCGTCCACCACCAGCAACCCGTGCAGTTCCGCCCCGATTTCGCGCGCCGCCAGAACGGCGATCTGCATCGTGCCCTCGGCATCGGTATAGCATGTCGCCCCCAGCAGGACGCGCGCGGGGCGTTTGGCCGCGTTCATGACGTGCCCCCCTGTTCCATCGCCGCGCGCATGTAGGTGCGGCGCATGGCGGCATATTCGTGCAGGCGGGATTCGACCCGCGCATTGACGCTGCCCTCGGGGAACGTGCCGTCCTTGCCGCGCGTGCCCGGCTCCTGCCCCGTCAGGACGGCGATGGCATCGGACAGGTGGGACATCGGGACGATGCGGAAGGTTCCGGCCTCGACCGCGTCGACCACCCGGCGGCGCAGCGCCAGATGTTTGACATTGGCCTGCGGGATCAGCACCCCCTGCCTGCCGGTCAGCCCGCGCGCGGCGCAGATATCGAAAAAGCCCTCGATCTTTTCGTTCACGCCGCCGATGGCCTGAATATCCCCGAACTGGTTGACCGATCCGGTGATCGCGAAGGACTGGTCGACCGGCACCCCGGAGAGCGACGAGATCAGCGCCAGAAGCTCTGCCGCCGAGGCGCTGTCACCGTCCACGCCGCCATAGCTTTGCTCGAACACCAGCGAGGCCCAAAGCGACATGGGCGCATCGGTGGCATAGGTCGTGGCAAGATAACCCTGCAGGATCAGCACCCCCTTGGAGTGGATCGGGCCGCCCAGTTCGGTTTCGCGTTCGATATCGACCAGCTTGCCCGAACCCATCCGCGTGCGGGCCGTCAGGCGCGAGGGGCGGCCAAAGGCATAGCCGCCGATTTGCAACACGGAAAGCGCGTTGATCTGGCCGACGCGCGTGCCGTCCGTGTCGATCAGGAGGGTCTCGCGGGTGATCGCCTCGTGGCTGAGATCGCGCAGGCGGCTGGCGCGGCGTTCGCGTTCGTGCAGGGCCTTTTCGATATCGGTTTCGGCAATGGCGTCATGGCCGTTGCCGTCGGCCCAGTGATCGGCCTCGCGCAGAATGTCGGACAGGGTGTCGGTGTTCAGCGTCAGCCGTTCGGAATCGCCGGTGAGGCGGGTGCTTTCGCGCAGCAGCGCGGCCACCCCGGCGGCCTGAAGCGGACGGGTGCCAGCCTTGCGCGTGATGGCGGCGATCATCCCGGCATAGGCGGTCAGATCCTCCGGGTCGGCGGGCATGTGATCGTTGAAATCGGCTTCGAGCTTGAACAGGTGGGCGAAATCCGGGTCGAGCGCGGACAAGAGATAGTAATGCGAGCGCTCGCCCACCAGGATCACGCGCGTCCTGAGCGGCACCGGGTCGGGATCGAGCGAGACGGTGGAAATCAGGCTGAGCCGTTCTCCCGGCGAATAGATGGCGATTTCGCCGGTGCGCAGGCAGCGTTTGAGCGCGTCCCAGGCCAGCGGCTCGGACAGGACATGCAGCGCATCCAGCACCAGGAACCCGCCATTGGCGCGGTGCAGCGCACCGGGTTTGATCATGGTGAAATTGGTGACCAGAGCGCCCATTTCCGAGGCGTATTCGATGCGCCCGATCAGGTTGCCGAGAGTCGGCAGGGCCTCTTGCACCACGGGTGCGCCACTGTCGGCATCCTCGGGCTGGCCGACGATCACGTTGACGGCGTAGCGCTGAAACTGGGGCTTGGCGTAATGTTTCGAGGTGGCGCCGGGAAAGGGGCCGTCCTGTGCGCCGTCTTCGCGCAGCAGGAACAGCGCGGCGTTTTCGATCAGGTCGGCGCGCACGGTTTCGAGATAGGCGCGCACGGCATCGAGATCGGGAAAGGCGCGCTGCACCCCGGCAATGGCCGCATCCACCCCGTTGCGGGCCATTTCGGCATTCAGCGCCTCGACCTGCGCGCGGTGTTCCTTTTCGCGGGCGGGCGCGGATTTGAGCACTTCGGCCAGTTCGTCCTGCGTGAGGTCGACCGCCGCGTCGATGGTGTCGCGCTCGTCGTCGGACAGGGCGTTGTAGGTATCGGGCGTCAGCACCTCGCCCTCATGGGTGCCCGCGACGGTGAACCCCATCGGCGTGCGCAGGATCGCCACGCTGCGCGACCGGGCGCGTTCGAAGAGTTGGGTCATCTCTTCTTCGTGGGCGTCGGCGAAGGTCTGCTCGATGGCGTTGCGGCGGGTCTGGTAATCTTCGGATTCGAACAGTGCCGGGATGTCGTTGGCCAGTTCGTCGATCAGTTGTTCCATCGCGTGACGCAGGCGGTTGGCCTGCCCGGCGGGCAGTTCGATAGCGCGGGGTTTGTGCGGGGCGTCGAAATTGTTGACATAGACCCAGTCACTGGGAAGGGGGCGGGTTTTCGCGGCCTCGTCGAGAATGGCGCGCACGATACGGTGGCGGCCGCTGCCGGGGGTGCCGAGGACGAAGGCGTTGAAATCGCCATGCCGCATCCCGGCGGCCATGCGGATGGCATCGACCGCGCGGTCCTGCCCCAGCCAGCCGGGATCGGTGGGCAGGTCGGCGGTGGTGTCGAAGCCGAAATCCCCGGCGGTGATACGTGCGCCAAGCGCCGAGGCCGGGAGGGCTTCGGGAAGTCTGGAGGTCATGGCCGGTCTCTCCTGTTGCCCCGAGGCTGCCGGGGCGGCGGATGTCAGTCTGGGACACAGCGTAGCGGCAGGCCTTGATCGGGATCAAGGCCGGGGGCTGGTGAACCAGGTTTGCGGATCGACGAAAGATTCGCGGAAATAGTCATGCACCAGCGCCAGCGGCCCGGTGATCTCGGTGCCCTCGCGCCAGGCCAGCCCGACATCCATCGAGGGGATTTCAAGCGTCGTGGAGGCCGTGCCGATGCGTTTGCCTTCGAGCGACCACGGACGATAGACCATATCGGACAGGATGGTGACGCCCTGCCCGTTGGCCACCATCGAGCGCACGGCCTCGACCGAGGCGGTGCGCAGTTTCACCTTGGGCTGATAGCTGGTGGTGGACCAGTATTTCATGGTGGTATGCGCGGCCTCGTCCACGGTGAGCATGATGTAATCTTCTTCGGCGATATCGGCGAAGCTGGCCTTACCCGCGCGGTGGAACGGGTGGTTCGACGGCACCCAGAGCCGCCGGGTGGAGCGCAAAAGCGTTTCGGTTTCGATCTCGGGGTTGGTGAGGTTCGAGGTCAGGACCACGGCCATGTCGAAGCGGTTGGACAACAGCCCCTCTTCGATGCTTTCGCGGTTCAGTTCGCTGAGACGGATCTCGATGCCGGGGTAGAGATGCGCCAGCCGGTCGAGGTGATACGGCAGGAAATAGCCGATCACGGTATAGGTCGCGGCGATGGAGATCACCCCCTCGGCGGTCGAGCGGCGATGGCTGAGGTTCTTGGCCTCGTCCAGCCGGGTCAGGATATCCTGCGCCGAGGCTAGGAATTCACGGCCCGCGTCGGTCATTTCCATACCGTGGGCCGAGCGCAGGAACAGGTCGGCGCCCAGTTCGGTTTCCAGATCGCGGATCGCCGTGGTGATGGCCGATTGCGAAATGGACAGCGCGGTGGCGGCGCGGCTGACCTGCCCCGATTCTGCGGTGGCCACGAAGTACTTGAGATGGCGAAAGTTCATGATCTGCCCATTCTTTCATCCTGTATCCAATGAATACCGAAACACCGAGTATCGGAAAATCAGATAGAACTGTTCACAAACCGACTGAATTTCCAGCATAGCTTTATTTATCAGATAGTTGGAATTTCCCGAGCCACACAACCTATTCTGTTTTTCAGATATATTAAAAGCAAATATTAGAAATTTACAAGTCATGGGTCCGGCGTTGATCCTTTCCCAATCCAAAACGCGGGGATCATGACGATGAAGACTATAGTCGATCTGAATTGCGATATGGGCGAAGGCTTTGGTCAGTGGACCCTCAGCGAAGCCCCCGACGAAGAGCTTATGTCGCTGATCAGCTCGGCCAATATCGCGGCCGGGTTCCATGCGGGCGACCCCAATTCGATGGACCGGGTGGTGAAGCTGGCGCAGCAATACGGCGTGGGTCTGGGCGCGCATCCCGGCTATAACGACCTTCAGGGGTTTGGCCGCCGCTATATCCACACCAATGCCGAGGAACTGGTCAACGACATCGTTTACCAGGTGGGCGCGATCCGCGAGTTCGGGCGGCGCTACGGCATCCCGCTGCAGCATGTGAAACCGCATGGCGCGCTTTACATGGAGGCCGCCGTCAACGAGGAACTGTCGCAGTGGATGGTGGACACGCTGCAAAAGATCAGCAGCGACACGATCATTTTCTGCATGGATATTTCCAAGACCTACGAGGTCGCCACGCGGCTGGGGCATCCGGTGGTGCGCGAATTCTACGCCGACCGCGATTACGACGACAGCGGTTCGATCGTGTTCAAACGGCAGGTCGCCCGCCCCGATCCCGAGCAGATTGCCGAAAAATGCGTGCGCGCCTGCAAGGAAGGCAAGGTGCGCACGGTCGATGGCAACGATATCGGGATCGAATTCGAATCGATCTGTTTTCACTCGGACACGCCCGGCGCGCTGGAGATCGGCCGCGCCATTCGCAAGGGGCTGACCGATAACGGCATCACCGTCGCAGCCGCCGCGACGGTTCTGGAACAAGCAAGCTGAGACGACAACCCGTCAGGAGGACACATCATGGCAGACATTCAATCCCCCCTTCCCGGAACCTTCTATCACCGCCCCTCGCCCGAGGACGCGCCCTACAAATCCAAGGGCGATGCGGTGGCCGTGGGTGACGTGATCGGGCTGGTCGAGGTGATGAAAACCTTCATCGAGGTCAAATCCGAAATCGCGGGCACCTTTGGCGACTATGCTACCGGGAACGAGGCCGCGGTGACCGCCGGTCAGGTTCTGGCAACGCTGGACGACTGAGCCATGGCCATCGAGCGCCTTTTCATAGCCAACCGGGGCGAGATCGCCGTGCGGGTGATCCGCGCCGCGAAAGAGCTGGGTATTCACACCATTCAGGCCCATTCCGAGGCCGATGCCGACATGCTGGCGGTGAAGCTGGCCGACGAGGCGGTGTGCATCGGGCCGGCGGCGTCGAAAGATTCGTATCTGGACGTGGACCGTGTGGTAGCCGCCGCGAAAGAGGCCGGCGCGGACGCGGTGCATCCCGGCTATGGGTTCCTGTCGGAAAGCCCGCGGTTCGCCCGCGCGCTGGAAGATGCCGGGATCACCTATGTCGGGCCGTCGGCGGACACTATCGAACGGATGGGCGACAAGGTGGCGGCGCGGCAGGCCGCCGAAGCGGCGGGCACGCCGGTTGTGCCCGGATCGAAAGGCCGGATCGAAAACGTGGACGAGGCGGCGCAAGTGGCTGCCGAAGTCGGCTATCCGGTGATGATCAAGGCCGCTGCGGGCGGTGGCGGGCGCGGTATCCGCATTGCCGACACCGAGGATGACTTGCGCAAGCTGGCCCCGCAGGCGCAGGCCGAGGCGCAGGCGGCCTTTGGCGAAGGGGGTCTTTACCTGGAACGCGCGGTGCGCGATCCGCGTCATATCGAAGTGCAGATTCTGGGCGACGGCACCCGCGCGGTGCATTGTTTCGAGCGCGAGTGCTCCCTGCAGCGCCGCCGCCAGAAGGTCTGGGAAGAGGCCGGTGCGGTGTGTCTGGACGACGAGACGCGCACAAAGCTGTGCGCCTCTGCCGTGGCGCTGGCCGAGGCGGTGAACTACAAGGGGGCGGGCACGCTGGAGTTTCTCTATGACGAGGCCAGCAACGAGTTCTTCTTTATCGAGATGAACACCCGCATTCAGGTGGAACATCCGGTGAGCGAAATGATCACCGGCATCGACCTGGTGCAGGAGATGATCCTCATCGCGGGCGGCGAGCCGCTGCGCCTGACGCAGGATCAGATCACCCCGCAGGGCCATGCGATCGAGGTGCGGATCAATGCCGAAGACCCGCATATGCAGTTCATGCCCTTCCCCGGCCAGGTCGGTGCGCTGACCCTGCCCGAGGGAGATGGCGTCCGGGTGGATCATTTCCTGTACGAGGGATACCAGATTCCGCCGTTTTACGACTCGCTCATCGGCAAGGTGATTGCCCATGCGCCCACGCGCGCGCAAGCCATCGACCGGCTGCGCGACGCATTGCAGGCCCTGAAGATCGAGGGCCTCAAGACAACCATTCCCCTGCATCTGGCGCTGGCGGACGACCCGTATGTGCAAGCGGGCGCGTTCCACACCCAATGGCTGGAACCGTGGCTGGATGCCGGAAACCTGACCCCCGAAACAACAGGAGGTGCATCGTGAAGACACGTTACACATATGGCGGAGACGAGCATGTCTACGTGGAGATGGACGAGGAAATGTCGCTGGAGGCGTTCTTCAAGTCCCTGTCCATGTCCAATGCCGTCCGAGAGGCCGACATTCCCGGCGTGACCGAGATCTGCCCGGCGAACGCATCGTTCCAGGTGCGGTATGACCCGGACGTGACCGCGCCCGACGAGATGCTGAAGCGCATTCAGGATCTCGAACACATGGCCGACAAGGCCGAAAAGCGGATGACCACGCGGATCATCGAAGTGCCGGTCTATTATCAGGACCCGTGGACGCACGAGACCTTGATGCGCTTTCGCGAACGCCATCAGGACCCGGACGGGACCGATCTGGATTATGCGGCGCGCATCAACGGCTATGACAGCGTGGAGGCGTTCATCGAGGCGCACCATTCGCAGCCGTGGTTCGTGTCGATGGTGGGCTTCGTGTCGGGCCTGCCGTTCCTGTACCAACTGGTCGAGCGCGACAAGCAGATCGAGGTGCCCAAGTACCTGCGCCCACGCACGGACACGCCCAAGCAGACGGTGGGCTATGGCGGCAGTTTTTCCTGCATCTACTCGGTGCGCGGCGCCGGGGGCTATCAGATGTTCGGCATCACCCCTATGACGATCTACGACCCGCGGCAGGAAACGTCCTATCTGCGCGATTTCCTGGTGTTCTTCAAACCCGGCGACATCGTGAAGTGGAAGCCCGTCGACCGCGCCGAATACGACCGCATCCTTGCCGAGGTGGACGCCAACACATGGACGCCGCGCATTGCCGAGGTCGAGTTCGATCTGGACGAGTTCAACAAGGACATGACCGCCTATAACGCCAAGCTGATGGAGGCGCTCAATGACGCTTAAAATTGTCAAATCCGGCCTCGCCACCACGATTCAGGATATGGGCCGCCCCGGCTATTTCCATCTGGGCATCCCCGAGGGGGGCGCGATGGACCGCCTGTCGATGCGAGCGGCCAACATGCTGGTCGGCAACCCTGAGGACGCCGCCGGTCTGGAAGCCGTGTTCATGGGCCCCGAGATCGAGTTCACCCAGGAGGCCAGCGTCGCCGTGACCGGCGCGGAACTGCCGGTGATGGTGGACGGCGAACCGCGCGAGACCTGGACCAGCTTCACGGTGAAGCCGGGACAGGTGTTGAGCTTCGGCTTTCTGCAAGCGGGCGCGCGGGCCTATATCGCCGTGTCCGGCGGCATCGCGACCGAGCCCGATCTGGGCAGCCGTTCGACCTATCCCATCGGCGCACTTGGCGGGGTCGAGGGCCGCGCGGTGCAGCCCGGCGACGAATTGCCGGTGGGCGATGCCCCGACCGTGGCCGAGGGGCGCAGCGTGCCCGCCGCGTTGCGGCGCGGGCCGGGTAATCCGGCGGAATTGCGGGTGCTGACGGGGCTTTACTGGTACCGTCTGACCGACACCGCCGGACAGCAGTTCTTCGAGGACACCTGGACCGTCGCGGCCGAGGCCGACCGGATGGGATACCGTTTCAAGGGCGGTCGTCCGCTGGATTTCGTCGAGCGCGAACAGCCCTTCGGCGCGGGGGCCGATCCGTCGAACATCGTGGACGGGTGCTATTCCTATGGCTCCATCCAGGTGCCAGGCGGAACGGAACCCATCGTGCTGCACCGCGACGCCGTGTCGGGCGGGGGGTATTTCACCCTTGGCGCGATCATCTCGGCGGACATGGACCTGATCGGGCAGTTGCAGCCCAATACGCAGGTGAATTTCGTCAATGTGGACATGGACACCGCATTGGCCGCACGGGCCGATCGCAAGGCCATCATCCAGAAAATCCGCGAAGAGCTGGGGTAACCGCCTGCGGGACAGCGGGGCGCGGGTGCGCCCTGCCAAACAAACAAAACCGAACTGACAAGGAGGTCAGACACATGAACAAGCATCTGAAACTGGCAAGCGCACTGGCGCTGGCCACGGCCCTGCCCGCCAGCGCGATGGCGCAGGACGCGTGGTATCCCTACCCCGCCGAGGAAGTGACCCCGGCCTTCAGCGCCGATGGCGAGGTGAGCGAGGTCACCTATACCCCGCTCGAGGCCGCAGCGCAGCCGTGGAACATCTGCGTGTCCTTCCCGCACATGAAAGACGCCTATTGGCTGGGCGTGGATTACGGCGTGGTGGACGAGGCCAAGCGCCTTGGCGTCAAGCTGAACGTGGTCGAGGCCGGGGGCTATACCGAGTTGAACACCCAGATCAGCCAGATCGAGGATTGTGTTTCCGGCGGGGCCGACGCGGTGATCATCGGCGCGATTTCCTATGACGGGCTGAACAACGTGATCAGCGAAGTCGCGGGCCAGGGCATTCCGGTGATCGACGTGATCAACGGCGTGTCCTCGGGCGACATCGCGGCCAAATCGCTGGTGTCGTTCCGCACGATGGGCTCGGAGATCGGCAACTACCTGGCCGAAAAGCACCCTGCGGGCAGCGACGCTGTCAAGGTGGGCTGGTTCCCCGGACCGGCGGGCGCCGGTTGGGTCGAGGCCGCGCATGAGGGCTTCATGGCCGCGGTCGAGGGATCGGCGGTCGAGGTGCTGGAGCCGCGCTTTGGCGATACCGGCAAGGAAACCCAGCTGAAACTGGTCGAGGACGTGCTGCAGGCGAATCCCGACGTGCGCTATCTGGCGGGCACCGCCGTGACCGCCGAGGCCGCGCAGGGCGTGATCCGCGAGCGCGGACTGAAGGGCGAGGTCGATCTGCTGGCCTTCTACATGACGCCGGGGGTTTATACCGGCATTCAGCGGGGCTTCATCCTGGCCGCGCCTGCGGATTCGATGGTCATTCAGGGCCGGATCGCCGTGGACCAGGCGGTGCGCATTCTGGAAGAGCAAGACTACGTCAAGCATGTGGGGCCGAAGATTTTCGTCGTCGACCCCGAAAACATCAACGACGTGCCGCGTGAAAACATCCTGCCGCCCGACGGGTTCCGCCCGGAATTCTCGGTCGAGTAATCCACCACTCACGATCAGGTGCCGGGGCTGCCATGCGTGGCCCCGGCACGGTCCTCCCCCGGAGACATGACAATGCCTTCCCAACCCCTGATCCGCACCACGGGTCTGTCCAAGCAATATCCCGGCGTTCTGGCGCTGGATTCAGTCGATTTCGAACTGATGCCCGGTGAGGTGCATGTTCTGTTCGGCGAAAACGGCGCAGGAAAATCGACGCTGATTTCGATGCTGGCCGGGGCCAACAGCCCGAGCGCCGGCACAATCGAACTGAATGGCGAAAAGATGCGTTTCGGCTCGGTCGCGGATGCGCAGGCCAAGGGGATTTACACCGTCTTTCAGGAATTTTCGCTGATCCCGACGCTGAGCGTGGCCGAGAACATCTTTCTGGGTTGGGAGCCGATGAAAGGCCCGTTCGTGGATCATCGCGAGATGCGCCGCCGCGCCGCCGAGATGTTTCGGGAACTGGATTTCGAGATCGACCCGACCGAGGTGACGGGCCGCCTGTCGCGGGCGCAACAGCAGATGGTCGAGATCACCAAGGCGTTTCATGGCGACCTGTCGGTTCTTATTCTGGACGAGCCCACCGCATCGCTGACCGACCGCGAGGTGGATCACCTGTTCGATTTCATCGAAACGCTGAAGGCGCGCGGTGTGGGCATCATCTATATTTCGCACCGGATGCAGGAATTTGCGCGGATCGCCGACCGGGTGACCGTGCTGCGCGACGGGGCCAGGATCGGCACCGTGGCCATGAATGAGACCGATGACGACGCGCTGGTCGAAATGATGACGGGCCGCGCGATTTCCGAGATTTACCCGCAGATCGCACATAATCCCGGCGAGGTGCTGGTGCGCGCCGAGGGGTTGCGCACCAACGGCGTGCAGGCCGCCGACGTGGACATCCGCGCCGGTGAGGTGCTGGGCGTGGCGGGGCTGGTGGGGTGCGGGAAGTCGCGCCTGTTTCGCGCGATGATGGGTGTGGCGCCCCGGCTGGCCGGGCGCGTCACGCTGAAAGGGCAGGACATCACCCACGCCCCCACAAGGCAGATCATTCATCACGGCATGTATTACCTGTCGCCCGACCGCAAGGGCGAAGGGCTGGACCTGGCGAAAACCGCGAATGACAATCTGGCGGTGAACCTGGTGATGGGCGGGCGCGGCGGGACGGGGCTGATCAACTGGTCGGCGGTGCGTGAGGCCAGCGTTCAGATCGCCGACTATGTGGAGTTGCACGAGGGATACCGCACCAGGCTGGTGTCGCAACTGTCGGGCGGCAACCAGCAGAAGGTTCTGTTCGGCAAGTGCTTTGGGCAGGACGCGGATATTTACATCCTCGACGAGCCGACGGTGGGCGTGGACATGGGCACGCGCGCGGCGCTCTACCTGCTGATCAAGGAACTGGCCGAGGCAGGCAAGGCGGTGGTCGTCATTTCCTCGGACCTGCCCGAGGTGATGCATCTGGCGCACCGGATGCTGGTGATGGCGCATGGCAGGCTGAGCGCCGAGTTGAGCGGCGACGAGATGACCGAGGACACGATCCTCAAACACTTCTTCGATGAAAGCGGAGCGACACAATGAGTTCAGACACCCAAGCGACCGGCGTCAAGGCGTGGATCACGCGGCTGTTCGTCAAGGTCGGCGTCTTGCCGTTCTTCCTGCTGGGGGCGCTGGTGATTTTCACCTTGCTGTCCTCGAAGTTCCTGACCGGGCAGAACCTGATCAACGTGGCGCGGCAATCGGTGTATCTGGTGCTGGTGTCGATGGGCCAGATGCTGGCACTGGTCACCGGGGGGTTCGATTTGTCGGTGGGCACGGCGATTGCGCTGACATCGGTGGTATCGGCGATGGGCATGGTGTGGCTGGCGGGGATTTTCCCCGATGCGATCTGGCTGGCGATCCTTCTGGGTGCGTTCCTCGGCTTTGGCGCGGCCCTGATGGTGGGGTTGGTGAACGGCATCGGCGTGGCCTATTTCGAGGTGTCGCCCTTCATCATGACGCTTGGCGTGTCGTCGGTGGGGGCGGGGTTTGCCCTGTTCCTGACCGGGGGCGTGCCGGTTTCGGGCCTGCCCTTTCAATTCGCCGACACCTTCGGGTTCGGGCGATTGTGGGGCATTCCCGTGCCGGTGATCATCGCCGTGATCTGCATCGTCATCATGTGGGTGCTGATGGCGCGCACCCGGCTGGGCACGCAGATTTACGCCGTGGGCGGCAATATCAAGGCCGCGCATCTGTCGGCGATCAACACGAAGCGCACGTTGCTGCTGGCCTATATGATCTGCGCGCTGATCGCGTCACTGACCGGCCTGCTGCTGACCGCGCGGGTGGAATCGGGCGAGGCGAACCTTGGCGGGTCGATCGCGCTGGAATCCATCGCCGCCTGTGTGATCGCGGGCGTGTCGCTGCGCGGCGGGATCGGCCGGGTGGAAAACGTGGTTCTGGGGGCGTTCTTTATCGTGCTGGTGCAGAACGGGATGAACCTGGCGCAGGTCAGTTCCTACATGCAGATGGTGTTGCTGGGCGCGCTGCTCATTCTGGCGGTGATTTTCGACCAGATCCGGTATCGCATCATCATGCAGGGGCGCTGAGCACAGGATTTCTGTCTGGCATGTCGGGGGCGCGCGGGCTATTGAACCGGCCCAGACCGGGCCCCGCGCGGGCCGCAACGCGGGGCAAGGCGCGATGACGGCACAGGCCGCACCCAGCACAGGCATCGAGATCACCGGCGTGACCTGCCGGTTCGGTACGCGGGAGGCGCTGCGCGATGTCTCGCTGTCACTGAGCGAGCGGCGCATCGGGATCATCGGGCGCAACGGATCGGGCAAGACCACCCTGTCACGCCTGATCGCCGGTCTGATCGCCCCGGACGAGGGCGACGTGCAGGTTGCCGGTGTGGATGTCTACAAGGACCGCAAGGCGGCGATCCGCACCGTCGGCATCCTGTTCCAGAACCCCGATCACCAGATCATCTTTCCCACGGTCGAGGAAGAGCTGGCCTTTGGCCTGCGCCAGTTGGGCCAGTCCAAAGCCGAGGCGCGCGATGGCGCGCGCAAGATGCTGGCGCGGTTCGGGCGCGGCGAATGGCATGACCGCCCGGTCGACAGCCTGTCGCAAGGGCAGCGGCATCTGGTTTGCCTGATGGCGGTTCTGGCGATGGAGCCCAGGGTGATCGTTCTGGACGAGCCGTTCTCCGGCCTCGATATCCCGACGACGCGGGCGCTGCGCCGTCATCTCGACGCCCTGCCCGCCACGCTGATCCATGTCACCCATGACCCGGCGGCGCTGACGGGGTATGATCGGGCGATCTGGCTAGAACAGGGTACGCTGGCCGGGGACGGCCCGGTTGACACCGTGCTGGCCGAATACCTGAGCGCAATGCAGGAGGCGGGCGATGCTGACGCTGACCTCTGACATCCGCACGCCGTATCACCGGCTGCGGGCGGGCGTGAAACTGGCGGCGCTCTGCGTGGCGACGGTTGCGCTGTTCTGGCTAGAGAGCGTGCCGGGCATGGCCGCCGGACTGGCGGCGGTGGCGGCGCTCTATTTTGTGCCGGGCTGGCGGTTTCTGCGCGAAGGCATCGCCCTGCTGAAACCCGTGTGGTTCTTCGTGGCGCTGGTTGTCGCCTGGCACGCCGTCATGGGGCAGACCGTGGCCGGACTGATCATCGCCCTGCGCCTGATCGCGGCGGTGGCGCTGGCCAATCTGGTGACCATGACCACCCGGTTCGACGACCTGACGGACGTGGTGATGTGGCTGCTGACGCCACTGCGCAAACTGGGCGTGAATACTGCGCCGCTTGGGTTTTCCATCGTGCTGGTGGTCCGCTTCATTCCCGTCCTGATGGACAAGGCGCACAAGCTTATCGACGCCTGGCGCGCGCGCAGTGCGCGGCGTGTGGGCTGGCAGATCGCCCTGCCGATCACGCTGATTGCCATTGACGACGCCGAGCATGTGGCCGAGGCTTTGCGCGCGCGCGGCGGGCTGACCCCGCCGCAAGATCAGTGACGACCAAGATCACACATAAAGGAAACGCGACCCATGGAACGTCAAATCACCCTAATCGCCCTGTTCGCCGCGCTGATCGCGGTGCTGGGGCTGGTGCCGAAATTCACGCTTGCCTCGGGCATCCCGATCACCGCGCAGGGCATGGGTATCATGCTGTGCGGCACGGTTCTGGGCGCGCGGCGCGGAGCGCTAGCCGTTTTGCTGTTCCTCGGGCTTGTGGCGCTTGGCCTGCCCCTGCTGGCCGGTGGGCGCGGGGGTTTGGGCGTGTTCGCCGGGCCGACCGTGGGGTTCCTGATCGGTTTCCCCATTGCCGCCTTCGTGGCCGGGTGGATCACCGAGCGGATGCGCGGCACGCCGGTATTCCCCGCCGCGCTGATCGCATCAATCGTCGGCGGGATTCTGGTGCTTTACATCCCCGGCATCCTTGGCATGACGGCGATGCTGGACATGAGCGCCAAACAGGCCACGCTGTCGATGGCGCCGTTCATCCCCGGTGACCTGATCAAGGCCGGTCTTGCCGCCGCGCTGACCGCATCGCTTTACAAGGCGCGTCCGGCCAGCGTGCTGTCGCGCGCCTGATCAGCCCTGATCCAGGAGGTCGAGATCGAGCCCCTGCTTGAACTCGACCTCGACAAAGGCCATCGGCGCATCGCCGCCGTTGATCACGTTATGCTCGACACCCGTGGGCCGGTGATAGGTCCGGCCCGGCGGCAACAGCACCTCGTTCACCGTGCCATCGGGCATTTCCAGCTTCATGTTGCATTCGCTCAGGGCGACGATCACGTAGTCGAATCCATGCACATGCCAGCCGGTTTCGGCGCCGGGGGCGAAATCGAACCGGGTGATGCGATGCGCTTCGGTATCGGTGAGGGTTTGCGGCTGTGCTTCGGGGCGGGCGGTCATCGGAAAATCCTTTCGTGATCTCATCGACCGGCAGCCTAGGATCTGCCCCTGTGAATTGCCAGACCTATCCTGCGGAGACGGCCCCGATCCGGGGACTCAGGCGGGTCAGATGCCCCAGGCGGCGCATTTTCGATCCACCGTCTTGCGCGATACGCCAAGGCGGCGGGCGGCCTCGGCACGGTTGCCGTCACAGGCATCCAGAACGTTCAGGATATGGCGCTGTTCGACCAGTTCCAGCGTTTCGATGGCCTCGGCCCCGGTCACTTCGCCCGCGCCGGAAAATTCGGTCGGAAATTCACCCAGAATCACCGAGCGCTCGATCAGGTTGCGCAATTCGCGCACATTGCCGGGCCAGTCATAGCGGCTGAGCTTGAGCAGCACCTCTTGGTTCAGGTCCAGCGCGGGCAAGCCAAGGGTGCGGGAAAATTCGCTCATGAACACGGCGGCCAGTTCGACGATGTCTTCCGAGCGGTCCTTGAGCGGGGGCATCGCGATATTGAGCACGTTGATCCGGTGAAACAGGTCGGCACGAAAGCGGCCCTCGGCCACGGCCTGTTCCAGATCGGCATTGGTCGCGAACAGAAAACGCAGGTTCAGCGGGATCTCGCGTTCGGCCCCGGCAGGGCGGATGCGGTGATCTTCCAGCACGCGCAACAGGGTGGCCTGCACCTGATCGGGCAGTTGCGCGATCTCGTCCAGAAACAGGGTACCGCCCTCGGCATGCAGCAACAGCCCGTCCTTGCGCCGCTCGCCGCCTTCGATCTCGCCGAACAGTTCCTCGGCGATGTGATCGGGTGAGATGGTCGCGCAATTGACCGCGACAAAGGGGTTTTCAGCCCGGTCCGACAGCCCGTGCAGGGTGCGCGCGGCGATTTCCTTGCCCGTGCCGCTGGCGCCGGTGAACAGGACCGAAGTCGGCAGCGGCGCGACCCGGTTCAGCATATCGCGGATTTCGGCGATGGCGGGCGATTTGCCCATCAGCCGCCCGCGTGCGGTGGTGCCGCTTTCGCTGAGCGCGTGTTTCAGAAGGTAATTTTCGCGTCGCAGGTATTTGCGGTCCAGCGTGCGGGCCACGGCATTCAGGATCTGGTTGGCGCGAAACGGTTTCAGCACGAAATCGGCCACACCCGCGCGCAGGGCCTGAATGACGGTGTCCAGATCGGCATAGGCGGTGATCAGGATGGTTTCGGCAAAGAAGCCCACGCGGCGCTGTTCGCCCAGCCAGTCGAGCCCGGTGGTGCCCGGCATGATGTTGTCGAGAATGACCAGATCGAAATGCGCCCGGTCCAGAATATCGCTGGCCTCGGCGGCAGAACGGGCCTGTTCCACCCGTTTGCAGCGGGGCGTCAGGGTTTTGGTCAGGAAGTTGCGCATGCCCGGTTCGTCATCGACCACGAGGATCGAGGCGGCGGCGAGCGTTTCGCCGTAATCGTCCTTGCCCGCCTGCGTGGCGGGTTTGTCCTGTGCGGGCGTTTTACGGGTCATTCGGGTGCGTCACCCACGCGAACGGATTCGCCCGCCAGACGGTCCTGACTGGAAAACCCGATTTCGCCGAGGATGTAATAACCGGCAATCGAGATCACCACGGTGGCCGCAAAGGCCGTATACATCGCTTTCATCTCAGTTCTCCTTTTGTGGCGCCGTGGCCCGGCGCAGATATGCGATCAGATCCTGCCGGTCGCCCGGCGCGGTGATCCGTTGCATCGGCATTCTGGACCCCGGAATATAGTGGTCCGGGCCGATATCGAACAGGGCGTCGATGGTATCGTCGGACCAGACGATATCGGACCCGGTTAGAATTTCCGAATAGGGATAGCCCGGCACGCTGCCCGCCTTGCGCCCGAAAAGGCCATAGAGCGACGGCCCCGCCTTGCGCGAGGGCGGCGGGGTGAGCGCATGGCAGATCGAGCATTTGCGCATGAACTGCCGTTCGCCATTGGGCATCTTTTCCGGGTCGCGCAGGAAGCTGCGCTGCTCCCCGCCCGCCGGGTCGAATTCATCGAGCAGCGCGATGGGCCAGGAATAGACGATATCCTCGATCCCGCCGGCAAGGATATTCTGGCCGTTGGCCGAGAAATCCAGCGCCCAGACCGGACCTCGGCGCATGGCGCGGAAATCGCGCAGGATGCGCCATTGATCGGTGTCGATGATCATGATGTAGCCATGCCCGTCGCCCACCGCCAGTCGATGGGTTTGCGGGTGGTGGGCCAGCGCAAGGATCGGGCGGCGATCCAGCGAGAAATCCGCCAGTTGATCGCCGGTTTGAGTGTCGATCACACGGGTGACGCCATCGACCGCGCCATAGGCCAGCCAGGCATCCTCCGGCCCCGGAACGATACGGTTCACGCCGAAGCCCTGATCGGTCAGGATGCGGCTGCTGTCATCGGTCATGTCCCAGACGCGGATCGTACCGTCGGCGGAGGCCGAGTAGAGCCGCGCGCCATCGGCGCTGAAGGCCACGGCGTTGACCCCGGCCTCGTGCCCGGACAGGAACCGCGCCGTTTCCCCGGCATCGCCTGAAAGAGGCCAGAGCCCGATGGTTCCGTCCCAACTGGCCGAGGCCAGCCACGCGCCATCGGGCGACTGCGCCAGATCGACGATCTTGCCCTTGTGCCCTGTCAGATGCGTGGAGCCCCCTGCCGCCCGATCCCACAGGATCACGGTAAAATCGTCCCCCGCCGAGGCGAGGCGATCCGCCCCCAGAAACAGCACGGTGTTGACCGCCGCGTCATGCCCTTCGAGCCACAGGGGCGCGCGGCCCTGCCACAGCCCGACAGAGTTGTCGAAACTGGCGCTCGCCACCTGCCCCGTCGCATCGTCCACCGTCACGCCCATGACCGGGCCGCCATGCCCCTTGAGCGTGGTGAATTGCTGCGCGGCGGCCCAGGCCGGGGCCAGCGCAGCGCAGCAAAGGATCAGACGGCTCAGGAGCGGGCGCATCGGTTATTCCGCAGGCGTGGCCGCCTTGCCATCGTCCGGGGCCTTGCCCTTTTCCTGCAACTCTTCCAGCCACAGGCCGTGGTGTTCACGCGCCCATTGTTCCTCGACCTCGCCCGAACCCATGGCATCGAATGCGCCCTCCATCCCGACCGAGCCGATATAGATATGCGCCAGGATGATGCCCATCAGGACAAAAGCCACGATCGCGTGCCAGAGCTGGGCCAGTTGCATCTCCTCCTGCGGGGCCAGATCGGTGGGCAACACGCCAAAGCCCAGCGCCTGCGGCAGGCCGGTATCGTTCAGGATCGAGAAGGTCTTGGCGAACAATGGCAATTCGAACGGAAACAGCAGCGACAGCCCAGACACCGAGATCGACACGCCCAGCACGATCACCGACCAGAAGATCAGTTTCTGACCGGCGTTGAATTTCTTGGCCGGCGGATGCACGCCCTTGGTGAAAATCCCGCCGCCCACGGCCAGCCATTTCAGGTCGGTCCGGTTGGGGATGTTGTGCAGAACCCACATGAAGAACACCATGACCAGCCCGATCATGAAGGCCCAAGAAATGTTGTTGTGCACCCATTTGGAGCCCACGGCGATGGCCGAGAACGCGTCATGCCCGAAAGCGGGAATCAGGAACTTGCGCCCCATGAGCGAGATCAGCCCGGTGATCCCCAGAACCACGAACGAGCCCCCCATCAGCCAATGGGCAAAGCGTTCGATGAACTGGAACCGGGTGACGGTGCGACCGGTCTTTTCTCCGTCGATGCGGATGCGGCCCCGGATCAGGTAGAACAGCGCCAGCAGGCCCAGCACCGCGACAAGGCCCCAGCCGCCATAGGTGATCAGAGGCCCCTGACGGAATTGCAGCCACGCCATGCCGCCGTCCTGCACCAGAACCCTAGCGGTGTCGCCGCCAGCGGACACTTTGACATTGGCCTCGTTGAACCGCAGGTCACGCCAGACCTCGGCGTCCGACAGGCCGCCAAGCGGCCCCAGCCCCGGTGCGTAGCTTTCCGGTGCGGGGCCGGCATCCGGGGTATTGTGGCGATAGCTGTTATCGACCTTCTCGCCGCGTTGGCGGGCGAGGATGTCTTCCAGCGTGGTCGCGCCACCCGTGGCAGAGCGGTCGGTTTGAGGGGCCTCCGGGATCTCTTGCGCGGCGACAGGAGCCACCAGCAGCAGAGACAGGATCAGCGTGTACAGAAGACGGGTCATGACGATCTGTCCAGTATATCAGGTGAATGGCGATACGGTCGGGCAGCACACAGGCCGCCCGACCGCATGTCACAAAGCAGGGAAACGCCGC
This sequence comes from Roseovarius sp. PS-C2, assembly GCF_018862045.1. Taxonomy (NCBI): domain Bacteria; kingdom Pseudomonadati; phylum Pseudomonadota; class Alphaproteobacteria; order Rhodobacterales; family Roseobacteraceae; genus Roseovarius; species Roseovarius sp. PS-C2. The sequence continues at coordinate 367,030 of NZ_JAHKSQ010000004.1, read as the reverse complement.
AGCGTTTCCACGGCCAACAGGTCAGCCGCCCTTTTGCTCATAGGCGGTTCCCCAGCCCCAGGCCCCGCTGCCGAAGCCGCGGGCCACGACGCGTTCGCGGTAGATGGCCGACACTACGTCGCCATCGCCCGCCAAGAGCGCCTTGGTCGAACACATCTCGGCGCAGATGGGCAGTTTGCCCTCGGCGATCCGGTTGCGTCCGTATTTCTGGAACTCGGCCTGACTGTTGTTTTCTTCGGGGCCACCGGCACAGAAGGTACATTTGTCCATCTTGCCACGGCTGCCGAAGTTGCCTGCCTGCGGATATTGCGGCGCGCCGAAGGGGCACGCGTAGAAGCAATAGCCACAGCCGATGCAGAGGTCCTTGGAGTGCAGAACCACCCCGTCCTCGGTCTGATAGAAGCAGTCCACAGGGCAGACCGCCATACAGGGTGCATCGGAACAGTGCATGCAGGCGACCGAGATCGACCGTTCACCGGGTTTGCCATCTTCGATGGTCACGACCCGGCGCCGGTTGATCCCCCAGGGCACCTCATGCTCGTTCTTACAGGCGGTGACACAGGCGTTGCATTCGATGCAGCGTTCGGCGTCACAGAGGAATTTAGCTCTAGCCATATCCGTTTCTCCTTATGCTGCGCTGATTTTGCAGAGAGTCGCCTTGGTCTCCTGCATCTGCGTGACCGAGTCATAGCCGTATGTCTGGGCGGTGTTGGTTGATTCACCCAGAACATAGGGATCGGCGCCGTCGGGATACTTGTCCCTCAGGTCCGCACCCTGGAAATGACCGCCGAAGTGGAAGGGCATGAAGGCAACGCCCTCGCCCACCCGTTCGGTGACCATGGCCATGACCTTGACCTTGCCGCCCTCGGGCCCTTCGACCCAGACCTGCGCGCCGTCGCGAACCCCAAGGTTGTTGGCATCCCTCGGGTTGATTTCGACGAACATGTCCTGTTGCAGCTCGGCCAGCCACGGGTTCGACCGGGTTTCATCCCCGCCGCCCTCGTATTCCACCAGACGCCCCGATGTCAGGATGATCGGGTAATCCTTGGAGAAATCGTTCTTCTGGATAGAAGCGTAGAGGGTGGGCAGACGATAGAACTTCCGGTCCTCGTAGGTGGGATAATCCGCAACAAGATCGCGCCGGTTGGTATAGAGCGGCTCGCGGTGGAGCGGCACCGGATCGGGGAAGGTCCAGACGACGGTACGGGCCTTGGCATTGCCGAAGGGGGCGCAACCATGCGCGATTGCGACCCGCTGGATTCCGCCCGACAGGTCGGTCTTCCAGTTGATGCCCGCAGCCTTTTCGTTGAAATCGGACGGGAAAGGCGACATCGACTGTTCGCCGACCTCCTCGCTGCTTCCCTGCTCACCGCCGGATTGGGTGAGTCCGGCGGTATCGCCATCGTCGCTTTCGCCGAGGTCGCCGATTGCCGCGATCCCCGCGACACGTCCGATCACCTGCTTTTCTTCCGTCGTCAGGTCACCGTCCCAACCCAGGTCGACAAGCATCTGGTAGGTAAATTCGGGATAGCCGTCCTGAATTTCCGACCCTTGGCTGTAGACGCCTTCGGCCAGCAGGTTGTCGCCATCGTGTTCCACCCCGAACCGGGCGCGGAAGGTCAGGCCGCCTTTGGCCACAGGCTTGGACATATCGTAGAGGTTCGGCGTGCCCGGATGGTTCATCTCGGGTGTTCCCCAACTGGGCCAGGGCAGACCGTAATAGTCACCGTCTGCCGGGCCACCCACGGCCTGCAACGTCGTGCGGTCGAAGGTATGCTGATTGGCCATGTGCAACTTGAGCCGTTCAGGCGATTGCCCGGTATAGCCGATGGTCCACATGCCCCTGTTGATCTCGCGCAGGGTGTCTTCGATGTCCGGGGTCAGCCCGTCGTCTTCCAGTGCGATATTGCGGAACAAACGGTCGTGGAACCCGAATTTCCTGGCGAAGAGACCGATGATTTCCTGATCGGGCTTCGACTCGAACAGCGGGGCGACCACCTGATCGCGCCATTGGAGCGAACGGTTCGACGCCGTGACGGAGCCACGCGTTTCGAACTGCGTCGCCGCCGGCAACAGGTAAACCCCGTCGGTACGATCGTGCAGCACCGCCGAGACAGTCGGATAGGGGTCGATCACGACAAGCAGATCGAGCTTTTCCATCGCCGTCTTCATCTCGGTCATACGGGTCTGCGAGTTGGGCGCATGCCCCCACAGAACCATACCCCGCACCCGGTTGGGCTGATCGGTGTTTTCAGGGTCTTCCAGGACGCCGTCGATCCAGCGGGAGACCGGAATCCCCGTCAGGTTCTGAAGCGACTTTTCCTTGCCGTCCTTGCCGGTGACCTTCTCGAACTGGCCGGCCAGCCATTCGGGATCTTCCTCCCAGACGCGGGCCCAGTGAGCCCAGGCGCCCGCCGACAGGCCGTAATACCCCGGCAGCGTGTGCGACAGAACGCCAAGGTCCGTGGCGCCCTGCACGTTGTCATGGCCGCGGAAAATGTTGGTGCCGCCACCCGACGTGCCCATGTTGCCAAGGGCCAGCTGCAGGATGCAGTAGGCGCGGGTGTTGTTGTTGCCGTTGGTGTGCTGGGTGCCGCCCATGCACCAGATCACGGTGCCGGGACGGTTGTTGGCCAGGGTGCGTGCGACGCGCTCGAGCTGGCTGCCCGGTGTGCCGGTGACGCGTTCGACCTCTTCGGGGGTCCACTTGGCCACTTCCTCGCGGATCTGGTCCATGCCCCAGACACGGGTGCGGATGAATTCCTTGTCTTCCCAGCCGTTCTCGAAGATGTGCCACAGGATGCCCCAGATCAACGCCACGTCGCTGCCGGGACGGAAGCGCACGTATTCGTCGGCATGCGCCGCCGTGCGGGTAAAGCGCGGGTCGCAGACGATGAGAGGCGCGTTGTTCTGTTCCTTGGCCTTCAGGACGTGCAGCAGCGAGACGGGGTGTGCCTCGGCCGGGTTGCCGCCGATGATGAAGATGGCCTTGGAATTGTGGATGTCGTTGTAGCTGTTGGTCATGGCGCCGTAGCCCCATGTGTTGGCAACACCCGCAACGGTGGTCGAGTGACAGATCCGGGCCTGGTGATCCACGTTGTTCGTGCCCCAGTAGGCGGCGAACTTGCGGAACAGGTAGGCCTGTTCGTTGTTGTGCTTGGCCGATCCCAGCCAGTACACGCTGTCGGGGCCGCTTTCGTCGCGGATCGCCATCATCTGGTCGCCGATCTCGTCGATGGCCTGTTCCCAGCTGATGCGCTTCCACTCACCGCCCTCTTTCTTCATCGGGTACTTGAGGCGGCGTTCGCCATGAGCGTGCTCGCGCACCGACGCGCCCTTGGCACAGTGCGAGCCCAGGTTGAACGGGCTGTCCCAGCCGGGCTCCTGCCCGATCCAGACGCCGTCCTGAACCTCGGCCACGACAGTGCAGCCGACGGAACAATGCGTGCAGACCGATTTCACGGTATCGACCGCGCCTTGCGCGGCAGAGGCCGCGCTGGCCTTGGTCACGGTGCCGCCAGTGGCACCGATGGCAGCCAGGCCACCGATGGCCAGACCGCTGCCGCGCAGGAAGGCGCGGCGATCGACGGATTTCCCGGCGACCTCAGACAGGATACTTGCCCGCTGGGAGCGTCTCGCAACCCCGTTGGTCTTTTTCCTAAGCATGTTTTCATCTCCTCCCGAGCTGAGCCCTGAACCAGAGCGTGCTGGGTACTAAGGTTATCCGCTGAACAGTCGGGCCAATTGCAACCAGTCGTCAGCGGGTCGGGTGACTTCGTCCGGTATCAGAACCGGGCGGAATCGAAGTATGCGCGCGTGTGCGCGGTGTCCTGCATCCGTTCGGATGACAGGTCGGGCTGGGCCGCTTCGGCCTGCCCGCCGGTCGCTGCCGTCACGACCGCAACCGCGGGCGCGCCGGTGGCGGCCAGTTTGAGAAAATCGCGGCGGCTGGTGCCGTCCTCAACTTTCTTCGACATGAGAGTCCTCCTCTCTGGTTGATGGCGGATCGAAGACACCCGCCGGATCATGCGGGTTACCCCGCGCTCATTCGGAAGCCTTCGGCCTCGATCTCCATGAACACCCGGCCGACAGCGCCGACCGAGGCATAGAGAACCGAGTTCCTCGCGGCCTCCAAATCCGTGAAAAAGTGCCCGGCCCAGGGACCGATATGCTTGTTGAAGAACGTCTTCTGATCCGACAGCGTGGCCGGAGCACCGAAGCGCCCGGTGATCAACCCGGCCATCATCTCCATCAGCGATGCGATGTTGTCCTCGGGCTCATAGACATTTTCGGCGCGCGTCATGCTGCGCGCGGCCATGTCCCGGCGCAGCGCCGCGAGCGGCTTTTCATTAAGAAAGCCCGTCAGGTAATAACTGGCATAGGGGAGCAACTCGCCCCGCCCCAGACCGATGAACAGCGCGTTGAACTCCCGCTCGACGGCGGGGGCTTTGGTGTGTTGTGCGATCCGCGACAGCGCACCGATGGCCGTGCCGAGATCGGTTTCGTCCCCCGACAGCCTTGCGGTCTGGTCCAGCAAACCCTGGTTGGGCGGCGCCGCCAGCAGAACGCCCAGAAAATCGTACAGATCGGCGCGCAGCCGGTCCTCTTCCGCGATATCGTTGGTCACGGTCGGTCGCTCCATCGCTGCCTCTTGTCCGGTCATGTATACGCCTCCTGCGGGTCATCGAAGGCAAATCGCATGCGCCGCCGGGGCGGCGCGTGCGACAGGTCATCCTCGGGGGGCGAGTGCACCTGCGCCGTGGGTTCCACGGCTGTCTCCGGCTCGGGGTCCGGTGTCGGTTCGGCAACCGGCTCGGCAACCGCCAGTTCCGGCTCTTGCGGCGTGGGTTCGGCCTGCGGGGGATCGGCATCTTCGGCGGCCTGCCGCACCAGTTCCTCGACATGGCTCAGCATGCCCTTACCCACCTGATAGGCCGTTTGCAGGTTTTCGATCACCGTCGCCTTGTCGGTGAAATCCTCTCCGTAATCCAGCAATCCATCGAGATTGGCCAGCGCCGGGTTGCTCATCCACAAGCGCCGCAACGCACGGCGGCGGAGACGGTCAGGCACGGCCTTGGCCAGGAACGCCTTGAAATCGTCGCCGGGTTGCAGGCTGTCGGGATCGGGCAGGCCCAACTCTTCCAGAATATCCTCGTCGGATTTCCCGGCCAGTTCGGCGTCGCGCAACGCGATCTCGTGCGCCTCATGCGCACGGGCATCGGCCTGTTCCTCCTCGACCACCCTCGCCTTGCGGCGGGACCAGAAATCGCCAGCGCGGGTCAATTCATCCTCTCCTTGCGCATTTGCGGCGCCTGATAGACATCGCCCGCCTTGCGGATGCGCGGATCGCCGACGCTCAGTTCCACCTTGTCGGTGCGCACCTTGTCACGGCGGCGTTTCTTGAATTCCTCTTCGACGTGATGCTTTTCGATGAAGGCTTGCACCCAGGCGATCAGCGCCTCGGTCATCGGAATCTTCTCGATGATCTCTTCGCCGCTGTCGGCATAGTCCTGCGCCTCGTAGGGCGAGGCCGTGACCAACAGCACCTCAAGCGGCGGACCGCCCGGCGCATCGCTTTGACGCAAAATGACATAGATCGCCGGAACACGGGCCGCCAACCCGTGGACATACGCATCCGTATCCGCGCCATGCAGTTCCAGAGTGGGTGTCGCGGCGTGATATTCCACGGCATCGCCATCGCTGCGCAGGACACGCCAGTCTGCCTGTGCCGCACCGGGCAGTACGGCAACGGCTTTCCACGCCCATTTCGCCCACCGGGTCACACCCGGCGTGCGCCGGAGCACTACGCCAAGAGGCATACTGTCATATCGGGCGGGATTGTGCACCAAACCGATCCTCCCCAGTTTCGGTTCTTCAAGATTGGTACAACTTCCGGACCAGTCAAAGTAAATTCTGCATTCAACGGTCGACAATCGGATCGCAGGGTCAGTTTGACCGGCACCTTGCCGGACAATCGGCCGCATTGGACAAAAAGTCCGGATCGGTCGATTTGCGCGGCTGGACGAGTCGTGCGCGATTTCCACCGGAAACAGAATCGATGACGCGGGCGCCTGAAGCCGGGAGTGATCGGAAGCGCGGTAAATCTTGTTTACCACGGCTCCGAATCATGCCTACTCTTGGGCCGGTACGCCGCGACGAACCGGCATGAACTCACTGATCTCACACCAGCAGGCACCATGGCTAAGCGATTGATTCTCTGTAATTGTTCCGGAACCCAAGAGCTTGACTCCGGGGCCCTCGAAGGAGCGACCGGGCAAGCGTGCTCACAGGTGCATTCCAACCTCTGCACGACCCAACTGGACCGCGCCGCCGAGGAAATCGCTGCGGGTGACGCAGTGATTTGTTGCCGTCAGGAGCAGCGGGTTTTCGAGGAGCTGGCCGCCGAAACCGGGGCCCCGGAACCAGCGTTTACCGATCTGCGCGACAGGGCGGGATGGTCCGACGACCCCCGTCCGAAACTACCCAAAATGGCCGCGCTGATGGCCGAGGCGACGCTGACTGCGCCCCCGGAAAAGGCCGTTGACGTAATATCCGAAGGCCTGTGCCTGATCATTGGGGAGTCGGATGTGGCGCTGGAGTCCGCGCAAAAACTGGCCCCCATGCTGGGGGTCACCGTCTTGTTGACCGACGACACCGATCCGCCGGACACCCGCGACTTCGACGTGATCCGCGGACGGTTGAACCGGGCCGAAGGCGCACTCGGACAGTTCCGCGTGCGCATCGACGCGCTGCAACAGGTGAACCCCGCCGGACGGGGCGCGCTGACATGGTCCGCACCGCGCGATGGCGGGCAGAGCGAATGCGATGTCATTCTGGACCTGACCGGCGGCACACCTTTGTTCCCCGCCCCGCAGAAACGCGAAGGCTATCTGCGCGCCGATCCCCGCAGCATCGGGGCCGTGGCCGATGCCGTGCTGGAAGCCTCGCAACTGATCGGGACGTTCGAGAACCCCCTTTACGTCGCGATGGAGCCGCTGATCTGCGCCCATTCCCGCGCCGGAAAGACGGGATGCACGAGGTGTCTCGATATTTGTCCCACCGGCGCTATCAGCCCCGCAGGCGAGCATGTGAGCATCGACCCGATGATCTGCGCGGGCTGCGGCTCCTGTGCCGCGCTCTGCCCTTCGGGGGCGATCACCTACGACGCCCCGCCACCCGACATGACCTTCCGGCGCATCCATACGCTGGCGTCTGCATATCGCAAGGCCGGGGGCGATGCCCCTCGCCTGCTGGTCTGCGACCGTGAGCACGGTGCCGAAATGATCCGACTTGGCGCGCGGTATGGGCGGGGCCTGCCTGCGGATGTTATCCCGCTCGAGGTGGATGTGGTCTCGGGGTTCGGCCATGCCGAGATGCTGGCCGCGCTGGCCTCGGGGTTTGCCGACGTGACGATCCTGCTGTCGCCGACCACCGAACGCGACGCACTGGATCAGGAGGTGCCGCTGGCCCGCGCCATTGCCGGGGAGGACAGGATCGCCCAGCTGGACCTGGCCGATCCCGATGCCCTGTGCGAGGTGCTCTATGCGCCCATGGACGTGCCCGCACCGGTCGGACAGCCGGTCCTGCCCATGGGCAGCCGCCGGCAGGTTGCCCGGCTCGCCGCCAGGGCCCTGAACGCGCCCGACAGTATCCTGCCCCTGCCCGAGGGTGCGCCTTATGGCGCCGTAGAGGTGAACACCGACGCCTGCACCCTGTGCCTGTCCTGCGTGTCGCTGTGCCCGTCGGGGGCATTGGTGGACAATCCCGACATGCCGCAGTTGCGGTTTCAGGAAGACGCCTGCCTGCAATGCGGGTTGTGCGCCAATGTCTGCCCGGAGAATGCCATCGGCTACGAGCCGCGCCTGAACCTGCGCGACGAGGCGCTGACGCAAACGGTTCTGAACGAGGAAGAGCCGTTTGCCTGCATCGAATGCGGCGCGCTGTTTGGCGTGAAATCGACCGTCGAGCGGATCACCGAGAAACTGGCGGGCAAACACGCCATGTTCGCCAATGAAAACGCCGCACGTATGATCCAGATGTGCGACGATTGCCGGGTCAAGGCGCAGTTCCACTCAAAGAACAACCCGTTCTCCGGGGGCGAGCGCCCGCAGGTGCGCACGACCGACGATTATTTCAGCAAGCGCCGGGATCACTGATGCCGGATCGGCGCGCCCAGATCGGCGGGCTCCAGAGCCGCCACATAGGCAAGGATTGCCTGCAGGTCGTCCAGCGTCATTTCCACGGGGATGATCGGCGGCGGACGTTCCTCGTGGAAGGGCGGGGTCACGTCGGCCACTTGCGTAAAGGCCGGATGCGGGTTGAGCACGTAAAAACTCTGGAACCGGCTGTCCCAGTCCTTGAGCGCACGCAGCACGAAAAACGACGGGGTCGAGCCGATATCGCACATCTTCTTGTCCCGCCGCACCACATGGCAGCGCCCGCACAGCTTGTCGGACAGTGTTTTCCCGCGCGCGACATCGCCGTCAAAACTGATCTCGGCAACCTCCGCTTCGGCAGGCTTTGGCGGGCCGAACGGGGCCACGCCATCGACCTCGAAACCGGCAATGGTGCGCTGACCGACCTCCGAGGTCAGCCAGTCGGCAAACCGCGCCGCTCCCTCGCTGGACCGGGCGAGGACCGTCATGCGCCATGTCGCCTGCGGGCCGGTGAACACCGCGCGCCCCGCGCCATCGGGCGACAAGGACACATCTGCCTCGGCGGGATCGGCAACCAGTTCGATCCGCACGCCGGTCTTGAGCGAAAAGCGCGGCAGCACATATTTGAAAAGGCCACTGTCCTGCAATGCCTGCGGTGCGGCGAGCGTTACGTCTTGCGCCGCGCCGATGCGTGGCGCACACAGCACCACAATGGCGGCAAGGCAGGTCATGGTAACGAAACGGCGCATGGCCCAAGGGTAGAAACCCCACCGGCCCTGCGTCAATGATCTTGGAAAGGACCACGACAAATGAGCGACGATCTCAGCGATTTCAACATGTCCATGCGCAAGTTCCTCAAGCAGGTTGGCGTTACCTCGCAACAGGCGATCGAAGAGGGCCTGCGCAATGCCGGCGATCTCGGAGGGCGTGAATTCAAGGCCAAAGTCGTCCTGACCGTCGACGGATTGGACATCGAACATGAAGTGACCGGCACGATCAAGGGGCAAGGCTGACCGTGGCATTGACTAGGGAAAGCGTTCTCGAGGCGCTGAAAGGCATCGCCGATCCGTTGCGCGGTGGAGATATCGTTGCCTCCGGCGCGATGCGTGGTTTGAACGTGGAAGGCGGCACGGTTCGGTTCGTTCTGGAGATCGACCCGGCCAAGGCCGAAGCCTATGAACCGGCCCGTGCCAGCGCCGAAGCGGCGGTCAAGGCGCTGGAGGGCGTGGCCGAGGTGTCGGCGGTCCTGACAGCGCATTCCGCCAAGGCCCCGCCCGACCTCAAACCGCAGCGCAAGGCCGAGCCCCAGGGCCCGCAGCCGGTGCCGGGCGTCAAGCACATCATCGCCATCGCCAGCGGCAAGGGCGGCGTCGGCAAATCTACCGTTTCGGCCAACCTGGCCTGCGCCCTGGCCGCCGAGGGGCGGCGCGTGGGCCTGCTGGACGCCGATGTGTATGGACCCAGCCAGCCCCGGATGCTGGGCGTCTCGGGCCGCCCCGCCAGCCCGGACGGCAAGACCATCCTGCCGATGCGCAATCACGGCGTCACCATGATGTCCATCGGGTTGATGACGAACGAGGATCAGGCCGTGGTCTGGCGTGGCCCGATGTTGATGGGCGCGCTGCAACAGATGCTGATGCAGGTGCAATGGGGCGCGCTTGACGTGCTTTTGGTCGATCTGCCGCCCGGAACGGGCGATGTTCAAATGACCCTGTCGCAAAAGGCGGTGGTGGATGGCGCGATCATCGTTTCGACCCCGCAGGACGTGGCGCTTCTGGATGCGCGCAAGGGGATCGACATGTTCAACCAGCTCAAGGTTCCGATCCTGGGCATGATCGAGAACATGTCCACGCATATCTGCTCGAACTGCGGGCACGAGGAACACGTGTTCGGTCATGGCGGCGTCAAGGCGGAATGCGACAAGCTGGGCGTGCCGCTGCTGGCCGAAGTGCCGCTGCATATCGACATTCGCACGGCCTCGGATGGTGGCGCGCCCATCGTGGTGTCGAACCCCGACGCGCCGCAGGCGCAGGCCTTTCGCGACATCGCCAGGGCACTGGTCGCGCAGGGGGTGGCATGAGCGATCCGGCCTTTCCGCCTTTGATGTCGGGCCACCCGGTAGACGCCGGGATCGACCCGTTCGAAAAGGCCTGCGCCATGGCTGCGCTTGGCTGCGACGCGGGCCTGATCGTTTACAACGTGGCCACCAACCGGCTGGCCGCGGCTTTGGTCATGGCCCCCGAGGTGCCGCTGGAACAGGCGATGGCCATGCTGCCCGCCTGTGGTATCGGCTTCCAGAACGCCCTTGGCGCGCTTGGCCCGCCCGAGGTCGCCGTGCATCTGGAATGGGACGGCGGGCTGCGCATCAATGGCGCTGCCTGTGGCCGGTTGCGCACGATGGCGGGAACTTCGGATTCGCAGGCCATGCCCGGATGGCTGGTGGTGGGGCTGGAACTGCCGTTGTTGCCGGCGGGCGGACAGCCGGGGGAACGCCCGGACGAAACCGCGCTCTATGAAGAGGGTTGTGCCGATGTGGACGCCACCGCCCTGCTAGAGGCTTGGGCACGGCATACGCTGCACTGGATCACCCGGTGGGAGGCCGACGGCCCACGCCCGCTGCATGCCGAATGGCGCGGACTGGCCCATGACATGGGCGAAGACATCACCCGGAACGGCCAAAGCGGCACGTTCTTGGGCGTGGACGAGAATTTCGGGATGCTGCTGCGGGACGGGGACGAGACAAAGCTGATCCCGCTCAGCACGGTATTGGAGCAGACAACATGAAACTGGCCCGCGCGATCCATTTCGACGAAAGCGACATGCGGGTCTATGCCAGCCCCGCGCGCACCGGGGAGTGGTGCATCTCGGGCGGGTTCGAGTTTTCCAACTGGTCCGAGGCCGACCTGACCGGCAAGCCGCGTCAGGCGTTTTCAAATGGCTGGCTGGGTGTGGAAACCTTTGGCCGGGTCACCTTCGTGGCGGTCACGCAAATCGAAGACGACGAACGCACCGCTCTGGCGCAGGCACTGGCGCAGCATTTCGTCGATATCTATGGCGCACCGGATGTGGACACGGCCCTGCCGGTGGCCGAGGCCGAGATCGCCCATATGTGCGATCTGTGCGAGGACCATACCCCGAACACCCTTCTGACCGTCGCCCGCGAACTGACCGAAGCGGGCGTGCGCGAAACTTTCCGCGTGATCGAGGCGCAGGAGGCCGGGCTGGAGCAATTCGCCATTCATGGCGATCTGGACGATATCTAGGAGGGTGGAGCGCGTTTGCAGTAAACGGAGGCCGGAGCGTTACGAACCGGACCTGCGCAAAACCGCACCGGGGTTCATGATGCCCACCGGGTCCAGCGCCGACTTGACCGCGCGCATGGCCGACAGTTTGACCGGATCGCCATAGCGTTCCAGATCGTCGACCTTGAGCCGCCCGATCCCGTGCTCGGCGCTGACCGATCCGCCCATCCGGTCGACCAGATCATGAACCGCGCGTTTGATTGCGTCGTGATCCTTCGCATGGTCGTCCCGGCTTTGCCCTTTGGCCGGAAACACGTTGTAATGCAGGTTTCCATCGCCAAGATGGCCGAAACAGTTGATGCGAAACGTGCCGAGCCCGGCAAGGACCCTGGCTCCCTTTTCGATGAAATCGGGAATCGCGCCCAAGGGCACCGAGATGTCGTGCGAACTGATCGAACCGATCCGGCGGTTTGCCTCGGGGATCTGTTCGCGCACCTCCCAGAACGCGTGCCGCTGCGCCTCGTTCTGGGCGATCATGCCGTCGCTGACCAGACCGGCCTCGAAGGCCTCGGCAAACAGGGTTTCCAGCGCTTCGGCCGGATCGAGCCCACGCGCCAGCCCCACGTCGATCAGCACGAACCAGTCTGGCGGGGTATCGAATGGCTGGCGCAGGTCGGGCAATGTTTCGGACAGGAAATCCAGCCCCATGCGGTGCATCAGTTCGAACGCGCTCACGCCTTCGCCCATGTGATCGCGCGCCATCGCCAGAAGTTTCAGCGCCGCTGCAGGACTGTCCACCGCCATGAGCGCCGTGCCTTCCCCGGCGGGGCGCGGCACGAGGCGCAGGGTGGCGGCTGTGATGACGCCAAGGGTGCCTTCGGCACCGATCAGAAGGTCGCGCAGATCGTAGCCGGTGTTGTCCTTGCGCAGCCGTTTCAGCCCGTGCCAGATGCGCCCGTCCGGCAGCACCGCCTCCAGACCCAGACAGAGTTCGCGCGCATTGCCATAGCGCAGCACGTTGACCCCGCCCGCGTTGGTCGAGAGCAGCCCACCGATCCGCGCACTGCCCTTGGACGCGATGCTGAGCGGATAGAGCCGGTTCACGGCCTCGGCGGCATCGTGCACGTCCTGCAGGATAGCCCCCGCCTCGACGATCATCAGGTTTTCGTCGGGATAGACCGCGCGCACCGCTGTCATCCTCTCGAGGCTGAGCACGACAGGCGCAGGCCCCTCGGCGCAGATCTGCCCGCCCACCAGCCCGGTACCGCCGCCATAGGGCACGACGGGCACACGCGCTGCCAGTGCCTCGCGGATCACGGTGGCGACCTGTTCGACGCTGTCCGGCGCCACGACGATCCCGGCCTGCCCGGCCCAACGGCCGCGCGGCTCTTCCAGGTAATGCGGTGCCGTTTCGCGCAAGGCGGCGGCTGGCAGGGCCGCGCGGAGGCGGTCGATGAATTCGGGCGTCACAGGGGTCAGGTCCATACCCAAGTGCTAGCATGCCCTGCGGTACGGTCCAGCCCTTCTTTGAGCGCGGGCGGGCACGCCCCTATTGCGCCTCCCGCAGAAGCGCGGGGCGCAGCACCATGATCGTCGGGCGCTCCGGCAGGCTGCGCAGCGATACGGTGAGTTCCGACGTGCCGGTTTCGACGATCTCGAAATCCCCTTCCATCCCGGCCAGAAAGCGTCCAAGCGACCCATCGGCGAACCAGTGCATCGGAATCACGATCCGGGCTTTCAAACGGCGCAACACGTTCATCATGTTATCCAGCGGCATGGTATACCCGCCGTCGACCGGGGCCATGACGACATCCATACGGCCAAGCGCCGCGTATTGTTCATCGCTGGGTTCATGATGCAAATGCCCCAGATGGCCGATGCACAGGCCCGCAGCCTCGAACACGAAAATCGAATTTCCGTTCGGTTCGCCGCCGCCGTCCCAGCCACGAATATCGGTGGAAACATTGCGCACCACCATACCGCCAAGATCGAGGTAATGCTCGGCTCCTGCGCTGGTGTCCCCCCATCCGCGCAGCACATGGGGAATCGCCGGATCGGGGTTGGCCGTCCAATGGGTGGAATGGGCATGGTTCATCGTCACCACGTCGGGAATGAAATCCACATTGCCGATGAACCCCGTGAAATCGGTCACCGCCGAGAGGCCATCCTCGGTCTGCAACAGAAACGCGGCATGCGAGATATAGCGCAGCCGGACCGAAAATTCAGGCACCGGATCACGAAAGCTGGCCTTGTGCAGGACTTCGACGCCGGGTGTGTTTTGCGCCACGGCGATGCAATGGCTGGGGCGACGGTCCTGCGCGGCGGCGGATGTGGCCAGCAGGCCCATGAACAGGAGTAGTCGAATCATGGCTCAGCACCTCCTTGTCATCACAAGGATAGGGCAATCGGCGATTTTACGTCAGTCTTTGTTGGTGAGCTGGTCAGCCGACACCGGTGCGCCCGCGCCTGTCCATGCGCAACGCGGCATAGAGAACATGGGTGCGCCAGCGGCCATTGATCTGCAAATAGCTTTGCGCGACGCCTTCGTACTTGAAGCCGGATTTCTCCAGCAACCCGCGCGAGGCATGGTTTTCGGGCAGGCAGGCGGCTTCGATCCGGCTCAGGTCAAGGCGTTCAAAGGCATGGTGAACAACCCCAAGGATCGCTTCACGCATGTATCCCTGCCGGGCATGGGGCTCGCCGATCCAGTAGCCCAAGGTGCCCGCCTGTGCCGGGCCGCGCCGGATATTGTCGAGCGTAATCGCCCCCAGCAATACGTTATCCGTCCGGCGGATCAGGAACAATGGCAACGCCGTGCCCTGCGAGATCGACCGCTGCGCCCAGTAAACCCGATTGGAAAATCCCTTGCGCGCCAGATGATCATCCGCCCATGTCGGCTCCCACGGGATCAGGAAATCGGCGCTTTCCTTGCGCAGGGTCGCCCATTCGCGATGATCGTTCAGCAGGGGCTGGCGCAGGGTCAGGCGTTCGGTTTCGATCCGAACTTTCCGGCGCGGCAGGAACATCAGGCGGCGCGCCTGTCCTGTAACGCCGCAAGGGTGGGTGCGGCCTCGACCGGGCCATAAAGGGCCATCGCCGCCGGTGCGGTGCTGATCGTGGTTTCGGCCAGACGCCGGACATCGCCCAGGGTTACCGCATCGATCCTTTCGACCACCTCGTCCAGTGGCGGCACGCGGTTCCATATCTGCAACATGCGCGCCAATCGCTCGGCCCGGTTCGACGGGCTTTCCAGCCCCATCATCAGCCCGGCCTTCATCTGCGCGCGCGCACGCTCGATCTCGTCCACGCGGAAATCGCCTGCGGCACGTTTCATTTCGTCCAGCGTGATCTGCGCCAGATTGGCCATTTCATCGGCCGAGGTGCCGGCATAGATCGTCATCATGCCCGTATCGGCATAGGCCCCGACCTGCGAGAAGATCGTATAGCACAGGCCGCGCTTTTCGCGGATTTCCTGAAACAGACGGGACGACATCGAGCCGCCAAGCGCCGAGGCATAGATTTGCGCGGCGTAGATATCGGGATGGCTGTATTCGGGGCTTTCGAAGGCCAGCGCGAAATGCGCCTGTTCCAGTTCCTTCACCCGGCGGCTTTCCCCCCCGGCAAAGCGCGCGATATCGGGGGTATAAGGTGCCTTGGGGGCCATATCTCCGAACAGCCGCTCGGCGGCCTTGACCAGCGCGTCGTGATCCACGGCCCCCGCAGCGGCCAGAACCATCTGGCCGGGGCCGTAATGTTCATCGACGAAGGCCACAAGATCATCGCGGGAAAATGCCCCCACACGTTCTTCGGGACCGAGAATGGTGCGCCCCAGCGGATGATCGGGATAGGCCTTTTCCTGCAGCCAGTCGAAAATGATGTCATCGGGCGTATCCAGCGCCTGACCGATCTCTTGCAGGATCACGCCGCGCTCGATCTCGATCTCACGGCCCTCGAACAGCGGATTGCGCAGGATGTCCGCGATCACGTCCAGCGCCAGCGGCACGTCATCCTTCAAGACCCGCGCGTAATAGGCCGTCACCTCGCGCGAGGTATAGGCGTTGATATAGCCGCCCACATCCTCGATTGCCTCGGCGATGGCCAATGCGCTGCGTGTCCTGGTGCCCTTGAACGCCATGTGTTCGAGGAAATGCGCGATGCCGTTCTGCGCGGCGCGTTCGTGCCGCGCGCCTGCGTTGACCCAGATACCGATGGCTGCGGATTGCAGGCCCGGCATGGCCTCGGTCACGATGCGAAACCCGTTGTCGAGCGTAGTCAGATTGACGGTCAATGCCCGGTCCGTTCCTTTATGAGTGCTTCAATCGCGCCCAGATCGTTATCGACTCGGCTGACGCGTTCCGACCGCTCATACAGGTCCGACATGCGTTCGGGCAAGGGGGGATGCACATTGCTGGCCTCTTCCACCGCTGCGGGGAACTTGGCCGGGTGGGCGGTGGCCAGCGTGATCATCGGGGTGCCGGAAACGCGCGCCTCGTTCGCAACCTTGACGCCCACGGCGCTGTGCGGGCACAGCAACTCGCCCGAGGCGGCCCATGTATCGCGGATGGTGGCGCGGGTTTCGTCCTCGTCGCAACGGCCGCTGTCGAAGGTCTCGCGCAGCGCCTGCAAGGCCCCCTGGCTGACACTGAACCCGCCTGCCTTCAGCTCGTCCATCAGTTGCGCCACGGCGTTGCCATCCTGCCCGTAGGCGTAATACAGCGCGCGTTCGAAATTGGAACTGACCTGAATGTCCATCGACGGGCTGATCGAGGGGATCACGCCATCGGGTTTGTATTCGCTGCTCGTCAGGCAGCGGTGCAGAATATCGTTCTGATTGGTGGCCACCACCAGCCGGTCGATGGGCAGGCCCATCCGCTTGGCGATGTAACCGGCGAAAATATCGCCGAAATTGCCGGTCGGCACGGTAAAGCTGACCTTGCGCTGCGGTGCGCCAAGGCTGACCGCCGAGGTGAAGTAATAGACCACCTGCGCCAACACCCGCGCCCAGTTGATCGAGTTGACACCTGCCAACCCCACCGCATCGCGGAAGGCGAAATCGTTGAACATGTCCTTCACGCGGGCCTGGCAATCGTCGAAATGCCCGTCCATTGCCAGCGCATGCACATTGTCTTCGGTCGGGGTGGTCATCTGGCGGCGCTGCACTTCGGAGACGCGGCCATGCGGAAACAGGATGAACACATCCACCGCATCCAGCCCCCGGAACGCCTCGATCGCGGCGCTGCCGGTATCGCCGCTCGTCGCACCGACGATGCACACCCGCTGACCGTTGCGTTTCAGCGCGGCCTCGAAGAGCTGGCCGATCAGTTGCATGGCAAAGTCCTTGAACGCCAGCGTCGGGCCGTGGAACAGTTCCAGCAGAAAATGCCCACTGTCCAGTTGCACCAGCGGCGCGCGGGCGGCATGGCCGAACCCGGCATAGGCGCGTGCGATGATGTCCTGAAATTCCTGATCGGTGAAGGCATCGCCGATGAACGGGCGCATCACGCGAAACGCCACCTCTTCATAACTCAGCCCCTCGAGCGCGGCGATGTCGCCCGCGCTCATCTGCGGAATGCTTTCGGGCAGGTACAGCCCGCCATCGCGCGCAAGCCCGGTCAGCATCGCCTCTTCAAAGCTGAGAACGGGCGCCTGCCCGCGGGTCGAGATATATTTCATGTGCCTTCGCCTTTGGCTGACTGGCGCATCCGCCAGAGAAAATAACCGGTCATCGCCGCCCAGACCGCGGCCAGCGAAAACCATGTGATCGCATATTCCAGATGATCGTTCGCAATAGTGCCGGTGTCCACGGGCAGCGGCATCAACGGATCGTCGGGAAACGACGCGTCGCGCATGACCACCAGAAGCGGCTCGGCATCCAACACCCCGGCCATCTGATCCAGATCGCGGGCAAACCACGTATTGTCCGCCACGTCGTTGTCGGGGGTCGAACTGTTACGGTCGTCCGGCCAATGCAGGTTGCCCATAACCGTCACATCGCCCTGTGGCGGGGCGGGAATGTCGCGGCCCACCTTGATGAAACCGCGATCCAGCAGAATGCGCCGATCACCCGTGTCCAGCGCCGAAATCACCCGATAGCCCGCACCGACCTGTTTCTGGCTGACCAGCACGCGCAAGGCCTGATCGCCCACCTGCCCCGTCACCTGCACCGGCAGGTAACGATCCCCCTCGGGATCGGGCGCAGCAGGCAGTTCCACGGGATCTGCAGCGATACGCGCCTCGATATCGGCCAGGACGCCCTCTTTCCACGCCAGCCGTTGCATCTGCCAGACGCCCAGCCCCACCAGCACCGCGATGCCGGCAATGCCGAAGATCAGGGGAACGATATAGCGTGCCAAGTCGGGCTCCGTTCAAAAGGAAAAGCGCGCGAAACCCGCGCGCTTTGCTTTCTTGCGTTTTGTGGCCGGGTTTTCAACCCACGTTCAGCCGCCCCAGATGTAAACTGCGGCGAACAGGAACAGCCAGACCACGTCGACGAAGTGCCAGTACCATGCCGCCGCCTCGAACCCGATGTGGTTTTCCGGGGTGAAATGGCCGCGCATCACGCGCATCAGGCAGACGAACAGGAAGATCGTCCCGATGACCACATGCGCGCCGTGGAAACCCGTGGCCATGAAGAAGTTCGCGCCATAGATATTGCCCGAGAACCCGAACGCCGCGTGGCTGTATTCATAGACCTGGAAAAGGGTGAACAGCGCACCAAGGGCAATGGCGATCGTCAGGCCGGTCTTCATGTCCTTGCGGTTGTTCTCATGCACCAGAGCATGGTGTGCCCATGTCGCCGCCGCACCCGAGCAAAGCAGGATCAGCGTGTTGATCAGCGGCAGGTGCCACGGGTCGAAGGTTTCGATCCCCACCGGAGGCCACTGCCCGTCCACCGCGGGGCTTTCCGGCCCCATCGGGTACATGGCGTGCTTGAAGAAGCTCCAGAACCACGCGGCAAAGAACATCACCTCGGACATGATGAACATCATGAAGCCATAGCGCAGGCCGATGCGGACAACCGGGGTGTGATCGCCCGCCTGGTTTTCGGCCACGGTGTCCGACCACCAGCCGAACATGACATAGAGTACGCCAACAAGGCCGATCAGGAACACCCAGGGCTGATTGCTTTCCGCTTGCGG
Organism: Roseovarius sp. PS-C2; assembly: GCF_018862045.1. NCBI lineage: Bacteria > Pseudomonadati > Pseudomonadota > Alphaproteobacteria > Rhodobacterales > Roseobacteraceae > Roseovarius > Roseovarius sp. PS-C2. Next base: position 348,493 of record NZ_JAHKSQ010000004.1, on the reverse strand, counting down.
CGAAATCATCAGCACCGCGCCAAACAGCATGACGAACGCCGCCAATGCGCCGAGCAACGGCCAGATTGAGGGGTTCAGAATGTGATAATCGTGGTTCTTTTCGTGTGCCATCTTGGTCTTTATCCCTCGTGGAAGGCTCAGTTCAGAGTGTTATCGGTTTCATCGCCCCGATCAAGAGCGGCCTGCTCTTCCTCGGGCATGTCGATTTCGTAGAATGTATAGGACAGCGTGATCGTGTGAACGTATTTGGCGTCCCTGTCGGTGACGATCTCGGGGTCGACATAGAATGTGACCGGCATCTCGACCCGCTCGCCGGGTTGCAGGATTTGCTCGGTAAAGCAGAAGCAGTCGATCTTGGTGAAGAATCCGCCCGCCTCGAACGGGGTCACGTTATAACTGGACTGCCCGGCAATCGGGTGGTCTGTCGGGTTGTAGGCCTCATAAAAGGCCAGTCCGGTTTCGCCGATCTTCAACTCCATCTCGCGCTGCATGGGCTTGAACGTCCACGGAAAGCCGCGTGCCTTGCTGGCGTCGAAACGGATCTTGATGGTTTTATCCAGAATTTCGTCCGATCCGGCGGTTGCAACGCTGGTTTCGCCACCGAACCCGGTGACCCGGCAGAACCAGTCATACAAGGGCACAGACGCCCAGGCGAGGCCGCCCATAAGCAGCACGACGCCCACAAGGCGCACCACCACTTTGGAATTTGCGTCCATCGCCATCAGTCCTGCACCTCGTTTTGCGGCTTCATGGTAAAGCCTTCGACACCGACCTTGACCACCGTCAGGCCGAACACCAGCGCCACAAACGCGGCCAGTACCAGACCAAGGCCCAGATTGCGGCTGAAGCGGCGCTTGTGCAGGTCATGCTGGTCACGAAAGCTCATGCTCACCAGCCTCCCAGCCCGAAGGGCACCAGCGACGCCTCGAGCGCGATGGCCACGAAATGGGCGAACAGGTAGTAAAGCGACAGGCGGAAAAACTTCTTCTCCACCGCATAGTTGTCATCCTCGGCCATGCCTTCGTCACGCCGCCAGATGCGCAGCGCGCCGATCACGAAGGCCGCGTTCAGGACAATGGCCACCGTCAGGTAAATCGGCCCGCCGACCGAGGTGAACGCCGTGGCGATGGCCAGACCGGCCAGAAGCAGTGTGTAAACAAGGATATGAATACGGGTCGCGCGGCGGCCATGCGTGACCGTCAGCATCGGCACGCCCGCCTCGTCATAGTCCGAGCGCATGAACAGCGCCAGCGCCCAGAAATGCGGTGGCGTCCACATGAAGATCAGGGCGAACATCAGGATCGATTCGATGCTGATCGTTCCGGTCGCGGCGGCCCAGCCGATCATCGGGGGGAACGCCCCTGCGGCACCGCCGATCACGATATTCTGCGGCGTCCACCGCTTGAGCCACATCGAATAGATCACGACGTAGAAGAAGATCGTGAAGGCCAGCAGGCCAGCAGCCAGCAGGTTCGTCGCCAGCCCCAGCATGACAACGGCAAAGCCCGCCAGCGTGATCCCAAACGCAAACGCCTCGTCCTCGCTGACCTTGCCGGCGGGGATGGGGCGTTTGCGGGTGCGCTTCATCACCCGGTCGATATCCGCATCCCACCACATGTTCAGCGCGCCCGAGGCACCGCCGCCCACGGCAATGAACAGGATCGCCGCAAAACCCACAAGCGGATGCACCCCCACCGGGGCGGCCAGAAGGCCGACAAAAGCGGTAAACACGACCAGCGTCATTACACGCGGCTTGAGCAGGGCAAAATAATCGCCGAACTCGGCGTCGCCTTGCTGCGTGCTGGCTGTATTCAGGCTTGCGTCGCTCATCGTGTTCTCCGTAGGGGCCGAAACGCCGCGATGAGGTCATCGCGGAGGCGGCGGGCGGGCACGCCGCAGCGCACCCGCGTCAAATCAGTTGGCCGAGGCCACCTGCACACTTTGCGGCGTACCGGCGTATTCGTCGATCGCGCCTTTCAGCCAGAGATCGTATTCCTCCTGGCTGACGACTTTGACCGTGATCGGCATATAGGCGTGGTCCTTGCCGCAGAGTTCACTGCACTGGCCGAAATAAACGCCTTCCTTCTCGGCCTTGAACCACAGTTCGGCCAGACGGCCCGGCACCGCGTCCTGCTTCACGCCGAAGGCGGGGATCGTCCAGCTGTGGATCACGTCCGCGCCGGTAACCTGCATGACCACGGTCTTGTCCACCGGCACGACAACGGCGGTGTTGGTTGCCAGCAGGTATTCATCCTGGCTGTAGCCGTATTCCTCGAGTTCGTCGCGCGCCAGCAGGAAGCTGTCGAAGGCGAATTCGTGATCGGTGTATTCATAACCCCAGTACCACTGATAGCCGGTCACCTTGATGTTGATGTCGCCCTCGGGGATTTCCTGCTGCTTGAACAGAACCGGCAGCGAGAACGCACCGATGAACACCAGGATCACGATCGGAACGATTGTCCACGCCACTTCCAGCGGCTGGTTGTGGGTAAAGCTGGCCGATTCCGGGTTCGACTTCCTGTTGTAGCGAAGGATCACGATCAACAGCAGGGCACAGACGAAAATGACGATTGCCGTGATGATCACGAGGATCATGCCATCCAGCCACTGAAGGTCGCGCGCCAGTTCGGTCGCTGCCGGTTGGAACCCGGTGCCGCCCTGCTTGGGCCGGCCGATGATCTCAAGCCCCTCCTGCGCACGTGCAGGGAGGGCAGAAAAGGCGGCCAGTACGGCCAGAAGGCTGGAAAGAAGTCGCATTTTACACCCTGATCGGTTGAAGCGGTATCTGTTTTGGACACGAAATTCCCCGCATACGGCGGAATCCCGTTGTTTCATCGCAGGTAGAAACCATATTCTGAGCAACCAGACAAGAAAGACACTGCGGCAAACGGACGCTTTTTTTGATTTAGATCAAAATTCCGTGTCGCACCCCTAGCAAGGACGCCCCTTTATGACCGACACCGCCGCCTTTCGCCCGTTCGAAACGATGCTCGACCGCGACACAGCCCTGCGCCGCCTGTCCGAGGCGACCGCAGGTGCAGATGACGGAGAGCTGTTTCTCGAACGCCGCCAGTCCGAGGCGCTGGTGTTCGACGATGGCCGGGTCAAGACCGCCTCCTTCGATGCGGCGCAGGGATTCGGCCTGCGCGCCGTGCGTGGCGAGGTGTCGGGCTATGCCCATTCCTCGGAGATTTCCGAACCCGCGCTGACCCGCGCCGTTGAAACCGCGCGCCTGGCCGTGGGCGACGGTGGCGGCACGATGGCCCCGCCCCCTCCACGCACCAACCGGCACCTTTATACGGATGCCGATCCCATCGCCGGGGCGGAATTCCCGGTCAAGCTGGAAACCCTGCGCGAGATCGACGATTTCGCCCGCAGCCTCGACCCCCGCGTGGTGCAGGTCACGGCCACGCTGGCCGCCTCGCATCAGGAGGTGGTGATTCTGCGCCCCGATGGCACCGAGGTCTCCGACTCGCGGCCCATGACCCGGCTGAACGTATCGGTCATCGTCGATCAGGACGGGCGGCGCGAATCCGGCACCGCTGGCGGCGGCGGGCGGATCGGGCTGGATGGGCTGATCGACCCCGCCGACTGGCAGGCCAAAGCGCACGAGGCGCTGCGCATCGCGCTGGTCAACCTGCGCGCCGAACCGGCCCCGGCGGGTGTGATGGATGTGGTGCTTGGCCCCGGCTGGCCCGGTATCCTGCTGCACGAGGCCATTGGCCACGGGCTGGAAGGCGATTTCAACCGCAAGGGCAGTTCCGCCTTTGCCGGGCTCATGGGCCAGCGCATCGCGGCCCCCGGCGTGACCGTGCTGGACGATGGCACCATCCCCGACCGGCGCGGGTCGATCACCGTGGATGACGAAGGCACCCCAAGCGGCAAGAACGTCCTGATCGAGGACGGCATCCTTGTCGCCTATATGCAGGATCGCCAGAATGCCCGCCTCATGGGCGTCGATCCAACCGGCAATGGCCGCCGCGAAAGCTATGCACATGCGCCGATGCCGCGCATGACCAACACCTACATGCTGGGCGGCGATTCCGACCCTGCCGATATCGTGGCCGATCTGAAGGACGGGATTTATGCCGTGGGCTTTGGCGGCGGACAGGTGGACATCACCAACGGCAAGTTCGTGTTTTCCTGCACCGAGGCTTACCGCGTGCAAAACGGCAAGGTCGGCGCGCCGGTCAAGGGTGCCACGTTGATCGGCGACGGGGCCACCGCACTGCAACAGATCCGTGCGCTCGGCAACGACATGGCACTTGATCCCGGCATGGGCAATTGCGGCAAGGCGGGCCAATGGGTGCCGGTTGGCGTGGGCCAGCCCACGGTGATGATCGGCGGGCTGACGGTGGGCGGCTCGGCGGCCGGGTAACGAAAGCCCCTGGAAAACGGCTTGATCACAGCAGGGCTTCTCTTCTCCCCCACCACGCCGAGAGGAAGAGAAGCCCTGAGACCAAACGGCCCTCAAATGTGATCGAGGGGCAGTTCTGTCGTGTCCTTTATCTCTTCCATGACAAAACTCGCCGATATGTCGGCGACCTCTACCTTGCGGATGAGTCGCTGATAAAATTCGTCATACTCTCGGACGCTCGCGACCCGCACTTTCAGGAGATAGTCAAGCTCACCGCTGGTTCTCCAGACACCCTGAATTTCCGGCATATCCCGCACGGCGCGCGTGAACGTATCCAACCAATCCGGGTCATGACGATCTGTTCGCACGGCGACAAAGACGCTTACCTCAAGACCAAGAGCGGCCGGATCGACGAGCGCGACCCTAGCCGTTATGATCCGCGCCTCCTCAAGCCTCCGCACACGCCGCCAGCACGCATTGCGAGACAACCCGACCCGAGCCCCGAGGTCCTCCACCCCGACCGAAGCGTCGCGTTGCAGTTCGCGCAAGATTTTTCGATCAAACCGGTCAATTTCCACTCAAATCCCCCAAGTGTGAGAAGTTTTCTCACTATATAGACCAGAAGAAGAAAATTTGGGAAAAATTTACAATCACTTTGTGGCATTCATCCCTTTACACAACATCAACTCCGGGGTCATCCATGATTGCAATCGTGAAATCCGCCTTCCTGAGCCACCCTCACTCCGTCAACGAAAGCTATATGCAGCATATGGCGTTCGCCTTCCGCTTCGCCGTGACGTTGCTTCTTGCCGCTCTTGCTGCCCTTGTTCATGCGATACTGCCGTTTCTGTTCGAGAAAACCGCAAGCCGGATGATCGCCGAGATGTATGCGCGCACCCAAAACAGGGGGGCGTGACAAGGCGGGCCGCCGCACGAATTTACCTGTCGGTAATGAGCAGACGAATGCGCCACGCTTCTTTCGGGGCTCCGGCCATCTGGTCAGTCATGATCTCACCCCAAACGGATCAGCCTGTCGCGCAAACCCTTCCCATTTCGCAACCCCATCGCGCGCTCGGGTCACGACTCACCTGTCCGGTGTCGTGACCGACATCGGCACTGACACGATACCGACGTGATACCGATGCAATACCGACCCCTCCCGAAAACCGGGAGAAAAATAATTAATACTATAAATCAATAATATACGTGAATTCCCCCAAAAACACACGACTCGCCCGCCGCAGGTTTACCCGGCATTAACCACCCGGCCCGATAGTGATCGTGCAGCACGGCGAGGTCACGATGTCCGAGGATACACATCCTTCCACTCACCCCCCACTCCCACCCACCACGGAAGATGATCGGGTATCGTGGCTTCGCCTGTTGCGCTCACGCCGGGTTGGCCCCTCCACCTTCTACCGGCTGATGGGCGAACACGGATCGGCCCGCGCCGCGCTTGACGCGCTGCCAGAGGTCGCACGTGCCGCCGGGGTCGAGGATTACAGCCCCTGCCCCGAAGGTGTGGCACATGCCGAACTGAAAGCCGCCCGCGCCGTTGGCGCGCACATGATCTGTGTCGGCAGCGATACATACCCCGCTGATCTGCAACAGATTTCCGATGCACCGCCCATCCTTTGGGCTATCGGCGATCTGTCGGTGCTCACCCGCCCGATGATCGCCCTCGTGGGCGCGCGCAACGCCTCGTCGCTTGGCTTGCGCATGGCCAAGGGTCTCGCCGCCGATCTGGCCGGGCATGGCCATGTAATCGTATCGGGGCTGGCCCGCGGCATAGATACGGCGGCCCATTCCGCCACGCTGGACAGCGGCACCATCGCCGTCATGGCCGGCGGGGTGGACGTGATGTACCCGGCGGAAAATGCCCGTTTGGCCGAAGACATCGCCAGGACCGGGCTGCGCCTGTCGGAGCAGCCCATGGGAACGGTCCCGCAGGCACGCCATTTTCCTCGGCGGAACAGAATCATAAGCGGCCTCTCCCAAGCGGTCGTGGTAGTCGAGGCCGCTGCAAAATCCGGCTCGCTCATCACAGCACGCACCGCGCTCGACCAGGGGCGCGAGGTTCTGGCCGTTCCCGGCCACCCCTTCGATGCCCGCGCCGCCGGATGCAATATGCTGATCCGCGACGGGGCCACGCTGGTGCGTAAGGCCGAGGACGTGATCGAAGCGCTGCCGGATCGCAACGCCGCACAGACGGCACCTGAAACACAACAGGAAATGCCGCTTCGGCCACCGAACGCTCCCGCGCCCGACAAACGCAGCCTGCGTGAAACCGCAGCCCTGCACAGCCAGATTCTGAACCGTCTCGGTCCCTCGCCCTTGGCCGAGGATCAACTGATCCGTGACCTCCAGGCCCCGGCCAATGCGGTAACCCCGGCCCTGACCGATCTCGAACTGGATGGCCGCATCCGGCGGCAGCCCGGCGGTTTGCTGTCGCTGGCCTGATCGCCCCATACCTGCGCTCCTTTTCCGCTCCGCGGACCAATCACGCCTGTCTCCGAGGGCGCGCGGCACAATGTCCACCACCCCCTTTGATCAGGTGACATTGACAATTCCCCTTGCCACCCCACATGGTCCGCCGCCATAAGTCTCGTCCCGAGTCGAAAGGAGTTTCCATGCCCGTCGTCGTTGTCGAATCCCCGGCTAAGGCCAAGACTATCAACAAATATTTGGGGTCCGACTATACGGTTCTGGCGTCCTATGGGCATGTCCGCGACCTGCCGCCCAAGGACGGCTCGGTCGATCCCGAACACGATTTCGACATGAAATGGGAGGTCGGATACGACTCTCGCAAACACGTCAAGGCCATCGCCGACGCGCTGAAAGACGACCAGACCCTGATCCTCGCCACCGACCCCGATCGCGAGGGCGAGGCGATCAGTTGGCACCTGGAAGAGGCCCTGCGCAAACGCAAGGCCATCAAGAAGGACACCAAGGTCAGCCGCGTGGTGTTCAACGCCATCACGAAATCCGCCGTGACCGAGGCGATGAAAAATCCGCGCGACGTGGACGGGGATCTGGTCGAAGCCTATCTGGCACGGCGTGCTCTCGATTACTTGGTGGGTTTCAATCTGTCACCCGTGCTCTGGCGCAAACTGCCCGGCGCGAAATCGGCGGGTCGGGTGCAATCGGTCTGCCTGCGCCTGATCGTCGAGCGCGAGATGGAGATCGAGGCGTTCAAGCCTCGCGAATACTGGTCGGTCAAGGCATTGCTGGCCACGCCCCGCGGCCAGGAGTTCGAGGCACGCCTGACAATTCTGGCCGGCAAGAAGCTGGACAAATACGATATCGAAAACGGTACGCAGGCCGAACTGGCCGTGCAGGCCATCCATAGCCGCGATCTGAGCGTGCTGTCGGTCGAAGCCAAGCCGACTTCGCGCAACCCGGCCCCGCCTTTCATGACGTCGACCCTGCAGCAAGAGGCCAGCCGCAAGTTCGGCATGGGCGCCCGTCAGACGATGAGTGCCGCACAACGGCTGTATGAGGCGGGATACATTACTTATATGCGGACCGACGGGATCGACATGGCGCCCGAGGCCGTGATGGCCGCGCGTGACGCGATCAAGGACCGGTTCGGCGAGAATTATGTTCCCAAGTCCCCGCGCATGTACAAGAACAAGGCGAAGAACGCGCAGGAGGCGCACGAGTGTATTCGCCCCACCGACATGACGCGCGATGCCAAGGCGATCAAGACCACCGATGCCGATCAGCGCAAACTCTACGATCTGATCTGGAAACGCACCCTCGCCTGCCAGATGGAAGGCGCACGGATGGAACGCACCACCGTCGACATCGGCAGTGCCGACGGGCAGGTGGGCCTGCGCGCCACGGGGCAGGTCGTGCTGTTCGACGGCTTTCTCAAAATCTACGAAGAGGGCCGTGACGATCAGGTTGTCGATGACGACGACAAGCGCCTGCCGCAGATTTCCCAAGGCGACAAGGCCGACAAGCGCAGCGTCACGCCCGAACAGCATTTCACCCAGCCTCCGCCCCGCTATACCGAGGCGACGCTGGTCAAGAAAATGGAAGAACTGGGCATCGGTCGCCCCTCGACCTATGCCAGCATCGTCACCACGATTCAGGATCGTGAATATGTCCGGAAGGACAAGAACCGCCTGATCCCCGAAGACAAGGGGCGGATCGTCACGATCTTCCTTCTGAATTTCTTCCGCAAATACGTGGGATATGAATTCACCGCCGACCTCGAAGACGAGCTCGATACCGTCAGCGCGGGCAATCTGGACTATAAGGAAGTGCTCAGCCGGTTCTGGCGCGATTTTTCGGCGGCGATTGCGGAAACCTCCGAATTGCGCATCACAGAGGTGCTGGACGTTCTGGACGATGCGTTGGCCCCCACGCTTTACCCCCCGCGCGAAGATGGCAGCGACCCGCGCGTCTGCCCGCTCTGCGGGGAAGGCAGCCTGCACCTGAAAACCTCACGCACGGGCGGCTTTGTCGGCTGTTCGCGTTATCCCGAATGCCGTTACACCCGGCCCATTGGTGGCGATGCCAACGACGCGGGGGATCGTATCCTTGGCGAGGATGACGGGGAAGAGATCAGCCTGCGTTCGGGCCGGTTCGGTCCCTATGTGCAGCGCGGCGAAGCCACGGAAGAGAACAAGAAACCCCCACGCGCCAGCCTGCCCAAGGGCTGGAACCCGGATGACATGGACCTTGAAAAAGCGCTTACACTGCTGAGCCTGCCGCGCGAAATAGGCCCGCACCCCGACGATGGCGAAATGATCGAGGCCGGGATCGGGCGCTATGGTCCTTATGTCAAACACGGGCGGCTTTATGCCAACCTCAAGGAGGTCGATGACGTCTTCACCATCGGCATGAACCGCGCGGTCGAGGAACTAGCCAAGAAAGCCGCCTCGCGCGGGCAAGGGCGCGCGACGGCCAAACCTCTCAAGGAACTGGGCGACCACCCCGAATCCGGCGGACCGGTCAATGTCATGGACGGGCGCTATGGCCCCTATGTGAAATGGGACAAGATCAACGCGACCCTGCCCAAGGGAACCGAACCGCAAGACGTGACCATGGACATGGCCGTGCAGTTGATTGCCGAAAAAGCCGCGAAAAAAGGCAAGGGCCGCAAGACCACAGCCCGCAAGAAAGCCACCGCCAAGAAATAGGCCAGCCCTACGTAGTAATCCTTATGGACGCTTGCGGGCGGGCCTGATCGTTGACTTTGGCCCGTTCCGCACCCCATACCGTTGCAAACGGTTTATCCAGGAGGGTTATGGAATGAACAAGGTCTATGGTACGGCGGCCGAGGCGCTGGACGGTCTTCTGCACGACGATATGCTGATTGCCGCCGGGGGCTTTGGCCTCTGCGGTATTCCTGAACTGCTGTTGCAGGCAATCAAAGACAGCGGCGTCAAGGATCTGACCTTTGCCTCGAACAACGCAGGTGTTGACGATTTCGGCATCGGCATTCTTCTGCAAAGCCGCCAAGTGAAGAAGATGATGAGTTCGTACGTTGGCGAAAACGCCGAGTTCATGCGTCAGTACCTGTCGGGCGAGTTGGAGCTGGAGTTCAACCCCCAGGGCACCCTGGCCGAGCGCATGCGTGCCGGCGGTGCCGGCATTCCCGGCTTCTACACCAAGACCGGCGTCGGCACGCAGGTTGCCGAGGGCAAGGAACACAAGGATTTCGATGGCGAGACCTATATTCTCGAACGCGGCATCTTTGCCGATCTGTCGATCGTCAAGGCATGGAAGGCTGATACCACCGGCAACTGCATCTTCCGCAAGACCGCCCGCAACTTCAACCCACCGGCGGCGATGTGCGGCAAGATCTGTGTGATGGAAGTGGAAGAGATCGTCGAACCCGGTGAATTGGACCCCGATCACATCCACCTGCCCGGCATCTACGTGCATCGTCTGATCCAGGGCGAACACGAAAAGCGCATCGAGCAACGCACGACGCGCGCAGCCTGATCGCGGCAAGGGCGGGGCATGGCCCCCGCCGGCCTTCCTCAATTTCCCCAAAAGGAGCATGACCATGGCTTGGGACCGCAATGAAATGGCCGCCCGCGCGGCAAAAGAACTGGAAGACGGCACATATGTGAACCTCGGGATCGGTATCCCGACGCTGGTGCCGAACTTCATCCCCGAAGGCGTTCACGTGACGCTGCAATCCGAAAACGGGATGCTGGGCATGGGCCCCTTCCCCGTCGAAGGGACCGAAGACCCCGACCTGATCAATGCCGGCAAGCAAACCATCACCGAACTGCCGCATACCAGCTATTTCGACAGCGCCACCAGCTTTGGCATGATCCGGGGCGGCAAGATCGCCATGGCGATCCTCGGCGCGATGGAAGTCGCGGAAAACGGCGATCTGGCGAACTGGATGATCCCCGGCAAGCTGGTCAAGGGCATGGGCGGCGCGATGGACCTTGTTGCAGGCGTCGGTCGCGTGATCGTGGTGATGGATCACACCAACAAGCACGGCGACAGCAAGGTGCTGAAGGAATGCACCTTGCCGCTGACGGGGACGGGTGTTGTCAACCGGATCATCACCAATCTCGGCGTTCTGGATGTCGTCGAAGGCGGGTTGAAGATCGTCGAATGCGCCCCCGGCGTCACCGAGGAAGACCTGCGCGCGGCGACCGAGGCAACCATCGTCTGACCTTGGACAACAAAAGCGAACGGGAACGGGCCCCGACCACGGCGGCCCGTTTTAACTATTTCATCGCAAGATTAAGCGCACAGGCGTCGGTGATCAGGAGCGGCTTGGTCTTGCACAGGCCGATGGCCACCTTGTAGGCGGCCAGCACCTTGGGCACATAATCGCGCGTTTCGGCAAAGGGCGGCACGCCCTGATGTTTTTTCACGGCGTTTTCCCCGGCGTTGTATCCCGCCAGGGCCAGCACCGCATCGCCCCGGAATTCGGACAGCAACCAATCCAGATAGGCCACCCCGGCCGCAATATTCTGATCCGGCGACAGGCTGTCGGTCACGCCAAAGCGGCGCGCGGTATCCGGCATCAACTGCATCAACCCCTGCGCGCCCTTGGGGCTGACCGCCTGTTTACGCCCGCCAGATTCCACCGCGATCACCGCAAGGGCCAGCGCGGGCGAGACTTGCGTTCCGATGGTCGCACGCAGCACACGCTGCCCTTCGGCCTGCGCAATGTCTTGCAGGGTCTGCAGCCGGGGTTGCGATACCTGCGTATTTTCCGGCCCGTTGACCAAATGCGCGAAAGCGGTATCCAAACGTTCAACAGCGTTTTCGCCAATATCGGGCGATACCTCGGTCCAGAACCAGGAATAGACGCCTTTCGCCGGGGCAGCGGGTTCATCGGCAGGCACTGTCGGGGCGGCGACCGCGTCTTCGGACGGTTCAATCTGAACAGTGATACGTTTGCCTGCCCCGCTTTTCGGGGGCTTCCCCATCTTGAAGGTGAAATCGGGAAACGGTGGAGGATCGTCGGCCAGCAGGGCCACCGGCGCGAAAATCGCCGCCATAAGCGTCAGAATCCGAACGGATAGCATCTGAAAACTGCCTTGCCTCGTTTTTTATGGAGATCATTGTCGCAAAAGACGGCTGGATTATCCAGAATTGTATTATTCCGAGAAACACTCATCTGGAGATTTTTATCGCCAAATCTCGAAACACATATGAATTCACATTCTCATTTTAAAACTTAACAATACTTATCAATAAGTTACGTCGCACCACAGCAAAACCGCGAATGTTCACGAAAAACGATCTATTCACGCCTAAATCCTGCCTGAATTGAGGTGCTTTATCTGCCCATACCGCAACGGGGACGGCCATTGAGAGAGGCGGCCATCACCCCCCGGACGCGGTTGAAACCTGAGATATGATCCTTTGGAGGGACCTACCATGATGAAGTTTATCAACCAGTTCGTGAAAGACGAAGACGGTGCCGTGACAGTTGACTGGGTCGTGCTGACCGCAGCAGTCGTGGGCCTGGGCGTTGCCGGCGTTGCCGCCGTGAAGGGTGGCGTGGACAGCCTGGCAGGCAGCATCGGCTCGCAAATGAGCGATGCAAGCGTCGTTACCCTGGGCACGCTGGGTCAGGACGTTGGCTCGGGCGGCTAAGCTAGCCCGCCGGAACTGACCGGATTGAACTGGCCGCAAACGTCGCTTTGCGGCCAGTTTTTTAACGCCGCCATTAGATACCCATGGTCGCGTTTCAGGATGAGCGAATAAAACAATCCATCGCGCAGCGATCTGTGCGTCAAGCCCCAGAGGTGACTACCATGAGCGCAGCTAAGAAAACATTTCTGTCCGACGAAGACGGCGCGGTTACGGTCGATTGGGTGGTCTTGACGGCAGCCGTGGTCGGCATCGGCGTTGTGGCGGTCTTTACACTTATGACCGCAAATCAAGGCCTGGGTAGCAGCATCAGCTCGGCCTTGTCATCCGCAACGCTTACAGAACTCGATTTCACCACGAGATAATACGATCATCGACGATATCGCCGCATTGTTTTGCAGGCGCTGGTCGCGATGCGTACTGAAATTTTCACGTTTCATGACACTTCCGGGCAACGTACCCCATGTGATCCAGAAAGGATCATTGCCCTTCCCTCATTCTGCCACAATCCCGTGTTTAGAAATGCGGATACGGGTGCCACGGGCATCATGAATGAGCAGCGAAAAAGAAAGGACTGGCCATGCGTTTGGTTTTTGGACTGGTGCTTATGGTAGGTTTGGGTCTGGCCGGCTTTGCCGTTTACATGGCCAAGAACTATATCCAGGGCTATCAGGCACAGCTTGCCCACGAACGCGCACAGCGTGCGCCACAGATCGAAACGGTCGATGTCATCGTCGCCAACGAGCCCCTGAAATACGGTCAGACGCTTGAGCCGAACATGGTGCGTATGGCGAAATTTCCCAAGAATTCTCTGCCGGAAGGTTACTTTACCAAGGCAGATGCGTTGTTTCCCAACAAGAACGAGGAAAAGCGCATGATCCGCCGCGCCATGGATAAGAACGAGGCGGTTCTGAAATCCAAAATCACCAAACCCGGCGAAGCCGCCGGTATCGCCACCGCGCTTGGGCCGGGCATGCGCGCTTTTGCCATCAAGGTTGACGTGGCCAGCGGCGTATCCGGCTTTCTTCGGCCGGGCGACCGTGTCGACGTCTATTGGACCGGCCAGGTGCGTGGCAACCAGGTGCGAACCGAAGGGAATTCGGTCGGTGACGTGACGAAGCTGATCCAGACCGCCGTCAAACTGATTGCCGTCGATCAGGTCTCCAACGAAGATACACGTCAGGCCATCATCGCGCGTACCGTCACTGTAGCCGCAAAACCGCAAGAGGTCGCCGCGCTGGCGCAAGCGCAAGCCACCGGGCGTTTGTCGCTGTCGCTGGTCGGGGCTCAGGACGAAAGCGTCGCAGACGTGATCGAAGTTGACCAATGGCGCCTTCTGGGCTTGTCCAAACAAGAGGTCGAGGCCCCCGCCCCCAAGAAAGAGGTCTGCACGATCAAGACCCGCCGCGGCGGCGAAGTGGTCGTCAGCCAGATCCCCTGCACCAACTGATCCCGGTTATGTGCCATCCAGCTTATAAAGGGTGCCCTTCGCGGCACCCTTTATTCTTTGACGCTGGCAAGTCTGCCACGGTTTTAAGGATTTTTTTGAAACTGGCGTTGATTCTTGAAAAAAAATCGGAATTGGCGCAAAGTGGCCGAAACACGGGCGTCAAGACCCGATTAATTGAGGCGTGATCGGAAAGGCAGGTCACATGAAATATGCAGGCTTCTTGAAAGCGGCCTTGTTCGGGCTGGCAATTGTATTTGGACCGTTTGCAAACACTGTCCAAGCTGAAAATCTTCAAATCGTTCGCAAAGGCGCCAACCGCGATCTGAGCGTTACATTGAACCGCGCCATTGTCGTGGAAAGCGATACACCTTTCGCCGAACTCAGTGTCGCGAACCCGGGGATCGCGGACTTCTCTACGCTCTCGGATCGCACGATTTACATTCTTGGTAAGGCGCCGGGGCGTACGACCATGACGTTGCTGGACGAAACCGGCCGTCTGATCACAAATGTCGAAATTCACGTTTCGACAGATGTTTCGGAATTCAAGGAACGTCTGAACCAGATCTTGCCAAACGAAAAGATCGAGGTGCGCACCGCGAATGACGGTATCGTCCTGTCCGGCAGTGTCTCCAGCGCCGCGCGGATGGATCGCGCTCTTGCTCTGGCCGAACGCTATGCGCCCGAACGGGTCTCGAACCTGATGGTCGTCTCCGGCAAGCAACAGGTCATGCTGAAGGTTCGTTTTGCCGAAATGCAGCGCAGCGTATCCAAGCAGTTGTCGACCTCGCTGGCGGTGAACGCCTTGAGTCCCGTCAGTGGCAACGGTGCGGCACTGGCCGGAAGCAACCTGCCCTCGACCGGAGTTAATGCTGGCGGCGTAGCTGCAGGCAACGATGCCGGCGCAGCCTTCTTCGGCTTTGATATCGGTTCGGTTGAAATCGGCATCCTGATGCAAGCCCTTGAACAAAAAGGCGTTGTTCGCACTCTGGCCGAACCCAACCTGACCGCGCTGTCCGGGCAAGAGGCCACGTTCCTTGCCGGTGGCGAATATCCCATCCCCGTCGCCCAGGACAACGACACTACGTCAATCGAGTTCAAACCTTTCGGTGTGGAACTGAACTTCATTCCACGTGTCGTCGATGAAGATATCATCAATCTCGAGCTGGCCGCCGCCGTATCGTCGATCGATACGACGAACGGTATCAACACCGGCACCTTCACGGTCGACGCTTTCCGCCGTCGCGACACCTCCACCACTGTTGCGCTGCGCGATGGAGAAAGCTTTGCCATCGCCGGTCTGCTGCAAGATGATTTCCGCGACAGTAACGGCCAGGTGCCCTGGCTGGGCGATGTTCCTGTACTTGGCGCGTTGTTCCGCAGTGCGGATTATGCGCGGGCGCAAACCGAACTTGTCATCATCGTAAGCGCACATCTCGTCACGCCGACACGGGGCGAGGCTCTGGCCCTCCCGACGGATCGGGTCAAACTGCCGTCCGAGGCGGACCTGTTCCTGAACGGTCGCGTGGCCAAGAAAAACAGACCGACCGGCACAGCAGGCGAAGTCGCGAAACAGGACTTCACCGGCTCTTACGGATACGTCATGGACTGATGGAAAGGCAGGGGCACATGAAACATCTTCTGGCAACTGCGGGGCTTCTTGCCCTGACCGCCTGCACCACGGATGGCAACGTCTACAGGTCTTACTTCTCCGAAGCCGGTGCATTGGTGGACAGCGGCGATTTCGGCAACGCGAACATGAACAACCAACTCGTGATGACCGGCGAAAAGGCCTATGTCTACGATCTGGCCAACCGTTTCTCGAACGAAGTTCTGAGCACCGTCAATTTCGCCTTCAACTCGGCGCAACTGGATGCCGGAGCACGCGACACACTGCGCGAACAGGCGAACTGGATTCGACAGTTCCCCGAGGTCCGCTTCCGCGTGTACGGACACACAGATGCGGTCGGTTCCGCAGGCTATAACAAACAACTTGGCCTGCGCCGGGCAAACTCGGTTGTAAATTACCTTGTCGCTCAGGGTGTCAGCCGGTCACGTCTCGAAGCCGTCGCGTCGTTTGGTGAAACGCAACCGCTTATCGTGACCCAGGGGCGCGAACGCCGCAATCGCCGGACCGTTACCGAGGTGAGTGGATTTGTGGGATCACATCCCATTGTGATGCAAGGCAAATACGCCAGCGTCGTCTACCGCCAATACATCAACAGCGCGCAACCCAAGACAACGCTTTCGATGGGCGGCAGCGAAGGCATCGTCGAGTGACATAAACCAAGAAATCTCCCTGTCCGATTCCGGTTGGACCAACTCAAAGACCCGCCTCTCGGCGGGTTTTCTTTTTGCCTTCTCAAATCGCACAATTACGATTTTTTGGCCCAATTGTTGCCCAGATTTTCAGGGAATGTCGCGCAGTGGCAAGTGCATCTCCGGAGCGCCCGGCAGAGCCGCGCACCAAGCAAAGACTGAAGGCATCGGGCCAAACCCGACCGGTCGCGCGGCAACAAAGAATGGAACGAGAACGATGACGAGTAGTGCGACGACAGACCCAAACCCGATCCTGGCCTGTACGATCAGCCGTGACGTACAGAACTTCGACCTTCTGATCGAGGATATGGAAACGGTTCTGGGAGAGAGCTGGGGCGATCTGGGCTTTGCCGAAGCGTTGGCCTTCTTCAACCAACCCGAAGCGCAATCCCTTGAATTCGTTGCCCTTGCGATCGACGACGCCGATGAGGGCGACCTTGTGATGCTGGGCGAAATCATCGCTCTGGCCAATGCAAAAGGTATCAAGATCATCCTGATTGCCGAGGACGTCAGTCCCGCTGCCCTGCATCAGTTGCTCCGGCAGGGCGCCGATGAATTCGTTCCTTACCCCCTGCCCGAGGGAGAACTGGAAGCCGCCATCGAGCGTTTGAAGAAACGCGAGCAACAGGCCGCGGCAACCAGGAATTCATTCGTTTCGACAGATACCCCGGCAGATGGTGTCCTTCTGGCAGTACAACCGATTGCCGGGGGCACCGGGGCCACAACCATGGCCGTAAACCTGGCCTGGGAGCTGGCCAATGTGGAAAAGAAGGACGGTCCCAGAGTTTGCATTCTGGATTTCGGTCTTCAGACCGGAACCGTGGCAACCTATCTGGATTTACCGCGCCGTGACGTCGTCTACGACATGTGGAGCGATACCGACGCCCTGGACGATGAAATCTTCCGTCAGGCCCTGACATCCTATGAAGACAAGCTGTGGGTGTTGACCGCGCCGCATGACATCTTGCCGCTCGATATGATCTCGCCCGAAGACGTGCAGCGGGTACTGGACCAGGCGCGCGCGAAGTTCGACTATGTCATCGTCGACATGCCCTCTACGCTGGTGCAGTGGACGGAAACCGTTCTGAGCAACGCCCAGATCTATTTCACCACACTCGAGCTCGACATGCGTTCCGCGCAGAATACCCTGCGGTTCAAACGGGCGCTCCGGGCCGAGGAACTGCCCCTCGAAAAGGTACGCTTCTGCCTGAACCGCGCCCCGAAGTTCACCGATCTGAATGGCAAAAGCCGGGTCAAACGGCTGTCGGAGAGTCTTGAAATTTCCATCGAACTGCAGCTTCCCGATGGGGGCCGTCAGATCACCCAAAGCGGGGATCATGGTGTGCCGCTGGCCACGTCCGCAGCCAAGAATCCGCTGCGCAAGGAATTCGCCAAACTGGCGTCCTCCTTGCATGAGCTCGGGAAAAGTGACGCAGAAGCCGCATAAGGCGAGAAGGTAAAGACAAATGTTCTCACGCTACAAAAAATCGCCCGGAAGCAAAGCCGGCCCCGAAAGCTCAAAGGGCAAGGCAACCAAGGCCGCACCGGCGGCACCTGCCATGCCCAAAACGGCACCGGTCGGGGAGGCGCCAAGCGCCTCGCTGCGCAAGCCAACACAATTGGCGCCAGCCAAACCGCAAATGGCCGACAAGGAACGCAAACGCAAGGAGCGCCTTGCGGAAATCAAGCTGGATCTTCACCGCGCGCTTCTGGACAACCTGAATCTCGGCGCACTCGATTCTGCGTCCGAGTCCGACCTGCGCGCCGAAATCAGCTCCATCGCCTCCGAGGTTCTGGAAGAACGCAGTATCGTTCTGAACCGTGAAGACCGCACCACTCTGACGCAAGAACTCTATGACGAGGTGCGCGGCCTTGGCCCGCTGGAAACGCTTCTTCAGGACGACACCGTAAATGATATTCTGGTCAATGGTCCGCAGCAGATTTTCGTGGAACGGGCAGGCAAGCTGGAACTCAGCGACGTCACGTTCAAGGACGAACGCCACCTTCTGCGTATTATCGACAAGATCGTGTCCGCCGTAGGTCGGCGCGTGGATGAATCGAACCCTTACGTCGACGCGCGCCTGGCCGATGGATCGCGTTTCAACGCCATGGTGCCCCCTGTCGCAGTGGACGGCAGTCTGGTCTCGATCCGTAAATTCAAAAAGGACAAGCTGGGCATTGACGATCTGGTCAATTTCGGCGCCTTTTCCGAAGAAATGGCGGCCTATCTTCAGGCTGCCGTCGCCACCCGCCTGAACATCATTGTTTCGGGCGGAACCGGT
Organism: Roseovarius sp. PS-C2; assembly: GCF_018862045.1. Lineage (NCBI taxonomy): Bacteria > Pseudomonadati > Pseudomonadota > Alphaproteobacteria > Rhodobacterales > Roseobacteraceae > Roseovarius > Roseovarius sp. PS-C2. Next base: position 330,003 of record NZ_JAHKSQ010000004.1, on the reverse strand, counting down.
TCGGGTAAGACAACCACGCTCAATGCGTTGTCGTCTTTCATCGACAATTCCGAACGCATCCTGACGATCGAGGATACGGCGGAACTTCAGCTGCAGCAGATTCACGTCGGCCGGATGGAGAGCCGTCCCCCCAACGTCGAAGGCAAGGGCGAGGTATCCCCGCGCGACTGTCTGAAAAACGCCCTGCGGATGCGCCCCGACCGCATCATCGTTGGGGAAACGCGTGGTGAAGAAGTGATCGACATGCTTCAGGCCATGAACACGGGGCACGACGGGTCGATGACGACGATTCACGCCAACAACGCCCGCGATGCGATCAGCCGTCTGGAAAACATGGTTGCAATGGCCGGTATTGAAATGCCCCTCAAAGCCGTACGCAGCCAGATCGCTTCGGCGGTGCACCTGATCGTGCAGGCGTCGCGATTGCAGGATGGCTCGCGCCGGATGACCTCGATCACCGAAGTGACCGGCATGGAAGGCGAAGTGATCTCGATGCAAGAGATTTTTCGTTATCAGCGGGTCGGCCTGACTCCCGACAACAAGATTATCGGTCATTTCACGGGAACCGGTGTGCGCTCGAACTTCTCCGAGCGATTCCGCCTGTGGGGGTATGACCTGCCCTCGACCATCTACGAACCCATCGCCGCGGAGTAAGACAAATGTCCATCAGTGCAGAACCGATCATCTATGCAATGATCTTCGTGGCGGTTCTTGTCGTCGTTGAAGGTATCTACCTCACGGTATTCGGGCGTTCGATCAGCCTCAACAACCGGGTGAACCGACGCCTGGAAATGCTAGACAAATCCGGCAACCGTGAAGAGGTGATGGAAAAGCTCCGCAAGGAGATGGAGCAGCACCTAAAGGCGCGCAACATCCCTATCTATGCGATCCTGTCTGAAAAGGCTCAGAAGGCTGCCATCGCATTCACCCCCAAGCAGCTGATCCTGCTGATGATCGGGGTCAGCATCATGGCCTTTGCCGGGCTGACCATCGGAACGGCCACCAGCATACCTGTGCGAGCCCTGGTTTCCGTCGCCTTCGGCGTAGGCGGCGTGTTCACATGGATCAACATGAAAGCCGGCAAGCGCATGGCGATGCTGGAAGAGCAACTTCCCGACGCCATCGAACTGATGGTCCGAAGCCTGCGCGTGGGGCATCCGTTTGCATCGGCCATTGCGATCGTATCGAATGAAATGGCCGACCCCCTGGCAACCGAGTTCGGCGTCATAGCCGACGAAGCCGCCTATGGCCGTGACATGGGGGAGGCGCTCAAGGACATGGCCGAACGTCTGGACATGCAGGATTTGCGCTTTCTGGCCGTGGCCGTGACGATCCAACAGCAATCGGGCGGTAACCTGGCCGAGATTCTCGATGGTCTGGCCAAGGTGATCCGCGCCCGTTTCCGCCTGTTTCGCCGGGTCAAGGCGATTACCGCCGAAGCCAAATGGTCGGGCAAGTTCCTGTCGGGCTTCCCTATCCTTGCGTTGATCGGGATTCAGGTGATCGACCCCAATTACTATGACGAAGCCATGCAACACGCCTTTTTCATCCCGGCATGCCTGGTGGTGGGGACGTTCCTCGTGGCCAACCTGATCGTCATGCGTGCACTTGTGAATATCAAGGTTTGAAGGGAACTTCGTGATGCAATTCCTGACCCAAATCCAAGAGCGCCTGGTCGAGGCACTTGGCCCCTTCGGACCGATCATCGCACTCGGAACGCTCGGCATCCTTCTGGTGCTGATCATGATTCCGGCCCTGATCAAGGACTCCAAAGATCCGCTGGAGAAACTCAAGCGTGATCAGCGCGGCCAATCCCTGAACCAGTCGGACAAAGGGCCGCGCCTGCGGACAAACCAGCGCAACCAGAAGCTGGACAAATATGCGAACTTCCTCGAACCGCAGGACGACAAGCAGTTTTCGCAAATCAAACTGACGCTGGTGCAGGCCGGTTATCGCGGACGCGATGCGGTGCGTTATTTCTATTTTGCGCAGTTGGCGCTGGCGCTTGGGTTGTTGATCCTTGGTGTCCTTTACTACCTGCTGTTCGTTGCCGGCGAGGAAAGTTCGGCCAAGGATGCAGTGCTCTATATTCTGGGTCCGGCGGGCGTGGGATATATGCTACCCAAGTACTGGGTGACCAAGCGCCAACAGCAACGTCAGGAAGAAATTTCCGACGGGTTTCCCGACAGTCTGGACATGATGCTGACATGCGTCGAGGCCGGCCAGTCTCTGGATCAGTCGATCATCCGCGTCGCCAACGAAATTGCCGTATCATATCCTGCTCTGGCTGAAGAGTATGAAATCGTCGCGCACCAGATCAAGGCCGGTCGCGACAAACCTTCGGTTCTCAATGAAATGGCCGAGCGTTGTGGTGTGCAGGATATTTCCAGTTTCGTGACCGTTCTGGTCCAGTCGCAGACTTTCGGCACCTCGATCGCCGATGCTCTCAGGGTTTATGCTGGCGAGATGCGTGACAAACGCGTCATGCGCGCCGAAGAAAAAGCCAACAAATTGCCAACCAAGATGACATTGGCCACGATGATGCTTACAGTGCCGCCATTGTTGATCATTCTGGTCGGGCCATCTGTTTTGGGGATCATGGAACTCTTTGCGATGGCTGGCCGCTAGGCACGAGGCGCCATGATACGACCAGCGGCATTTACCGCTTTATGCATTGTCCTGGCCGCATGCAACGGCCAGGACATTTCGCGTGACAACCCTTACGCTCCCGGAGTTTCGCAAAAGGGCGACGCCGTTGATGGAATGGTGGTCGGCCACCGTCTGATGGCAGCGGGCGAATACGATCTGGCCATTGACGCTTTTTCGCGCGCGGCTCTCGAACAGGGGATGAGTGCCGAGGTTCTGGCCGGGCTTGGCAGTGCACATCTCGGATTGGGGCAACTGGGAACAGCCGAGCGGATGCTGCGCGACGCGATCGAGCGTGACGAAGACGCCCCGGAAATCTGGAACAATCTTGGCGTCGTGCTTATGGAAAAGGGCAAAACCGCCGAAGCCGCGCAAGTGTTTCAACGCGCCTATGCATTCGACAATGGCGAAAGTGACGCAATTCGTGACAATTTGCGGTTAGCTCTCGAAAAATCCGAAAAATCCTATTATGGTGAAATTCGAGAGCAAGATTACAAACTGGTACGACGCGGCAGCAGCGATTATCTGATCCGTCGTGTATCGGGTTGAGGCGAAGGCAGTAAAAGGACGCAAAAAATGCGCCACCCTATCTATCTTTCCCTGTTCGTAGCAGGTGCTATGGTCCTGTCCGGTTGCGAGCAATCCAAGGGCCCCGAAGTCGACCGCGCCTTTCAAGGCGTGAATGTCGTGGATGAAAGCAATCTGAACGACGTAATGTTGAACGTGGCCGACGCGAACGAGGCCGTGTCATACTTTCAGCGGGCCACAAGTGAAAAACCGGACCGTATAGATCTGCAACGCGGTTTCGCAAAATCCCTGGTCCGCGCCAAGCGCTACACCGAAGGCGTCGGGGCTTGGAAAAAAGTCACCGACCACGCTGAAGCAACCGACGATGACCGTGTGGATTATGCGGATGCCCTGATCCGCAACAACGAATGGGAACGCGCCGACAAGGTTCTGGATGCGATCCCGCCCACCTTCGAGACATTCAAGCGCTATCGCCTCGAAGCGATGATCGCGGACAGCAATCAGGACTGGAAAAAAGCCGACAGTTTCTATGAAACCGCCGTCGGCCTGACTACCCGGCCCGCGGGCGTGATGAACAACTGGGGGTATTCCAAACTGACCCGCGGTGATTTCCCGGCCGCCGAACGCCTGTTCAGCGATGCCATCCGGCAAGATGAATCCCTGTTTACCGCCAAGAACAACCTTGTTCTTGCTCGCGGCGCACAGAAGAAATACTCGCTCCCAGTCATGCCTGTCACGCAGGTCGAGCGTGCCCAACTCCTGTATACGCTTGGCCTGTCCGCAGTGAAACAAGGCGACACCACGATCGGCAAGGGCCTGCTGCGCGACGCGATCGAAACTCATCCCCAACATTTCGAGGCCGCAGTGCGCAGCTTGCGCGCGCTAGAGGGCAATGTAACGAACTAAGCCATCGGAAACCACATGTCGCTTGATATCACCTCTGCGCAGGCGTTGTGGTTCCTGCCCTTTGTGCTGCCGATCTGTCTTTGGGTCGTCTGGAGCGACCTGAGCACAATGCGCATCCCCAACAAGGCGGTTCTGGCCCTGACAGCAGTGTTTCTCGTGATCGGCCTCATTGCCTTGCCTTTGGCTGACTATCCCTGGCGCCTGCTCAACCTTGCCATCGTCTTGTTGTTCGGGATTCTGGTTAATGCGGCAGGCCTCATGGGGGCTGGAGATTCCAAATTTCTGGCGGCAGCCGCCCCTTTCATCGCACCAGGGGATTTCACCCTGATCAGCGTGATTTTCGCAGTCAACATGGTGGCCTGCTATGCGACGCACCGGATGATCAAGCATTCCGGACTGCGCAACATGGCCCCCGATTGGCAAAGCTGGACCAGTGGAAACAAGTTTCCCATGGGGTTCGCGCTTGGCAGCAGCCTTGTGATCTATCTGTGGCTCGGAGCCATGTTCGGCCAATAGCATAGCAAACGGCTTCCTTTGCCCCGGCCCTGCCCGACCGCTTCCACAATTTCTGCACGATTACACGGCATTCTGAGCACGCGTTCGTCTTTCGGCGAGGGCAAGCATGAACCAGACAAATCGCAGGCGATCCCAAATGAATATGCAAGTGACACAAGGCGTGCAGCCGCCACCGCCTCCAAGCGGTCTGAACGAAATGAGGCTGCCGCTGGTGATGATGCGTGACATCCTGATCAAGACTATGTTTCGCAAGAACATCGATCTTGTCAGTGAACTGGCCGAAGCAATTTGCCTTCCCCGCGCCGTGACACAGGAACTGGTCGACATGGGCCGCGAGCAACGTCTGATCGAGGCAACCGGCACGCTGAACGCCAATTCGGGCAGCGAAATGGGCTATCAGCTTACGGACGCGGGCAAATCACGCGCCCTCGACGCCCTGTCCCAGTCCGAATATTTCGGCGCCATGCCCGTGCCGCTGTCGGTCTATCGTGAACAGGTTCAGCGTCAGTCGATCCGCAACATCCAGATCACCCGTAAGGAACTGATCGACGCCATGGGCCACCTCGTGTTGCCCGACAGTTTGCTGGACCATCTTGGCCCGGCTGTCTCGGCAGGGCGGTCGATCTTGATGTATGGCCCGCCCGGTAATGGTAAATCCAGCATTTCCAACGGTATCCGCGATGCCATGGGGGACAAGATATACGTGCCCCGCGCCATCGAATACGCCGGGCAGGTGATTACAGTCTATGACCCCATCGTACACTCCAAGGCCGAGGTCGAAGTGGACGACCCCGGCAGCCTGCGCCGCAAGCGTACCTTCGATACCCGCTATGTGCGCTGTGAGAGGCCAACGGTCATTACCGGGGGCGAGCTTAGCCTCGATATGCTGGATTTGGTCTATAACCCCACGGCGCGAACCTATCAGGCCCCGCTGCAACTAAAATCCACTGGCGGCATCTTCATCGTGGACGACCTTGGCCGTCAGGCCGAACCGCCACAAAGCCTGGTCAACCGCTGGATTGTTCCCTTGGAAGAATCCAAGGATATCCTTGCCTTGCAATCGGGTGAAAAATTCGAAGTTCCCTTCGATACGCTGGTGATTTTCTCGACCAACTTCCACCCCAACGAAATCTTCGACCAAGCGGCGCTGCGCCGGATTTTCTTCAAGATCAAGATCGACGGCCCCAATCAGGCCAACTTCCTCAAGATTTTCGCCATGGTCGCCAAGAAAAAGCAAATGCCGCTGGACGAGGCCGCATTGGTACATCTGCTCAAGGTGAAGTATCCGACCATCGACAACATCTATGCCAACTACCAACCGGCGTTCCTGATCGATCAGATGGTGTCGATCTGTGAATTCGAGGGCATCCCCTATCAGATGTCCCCCGAACTGATCGACCGGGCCTGGGCGAATATGTTCGTCAAGGAAGAAAAGATCATCCACTGAACGGCACACACCGGTCTGCTCACGCGCGTTTGTGTGGGCAGACCATTTATTTCTGGAATATCAAACCCAGTATCTCGGCCTGCGCCTTGCGATCACCGCCAGCAAGGTCCGCGACAGTCTGTTCGGCTTCCGCCCTATATCCAGCCGCCTGCAACCTTTCTGTCACTTGCCCGCTTTCGGCACCCGCCAATGCAACGACTTGCGTAACAGGAGCCCGCCTCAGGCCTTGCATGACAGCAGCAACCGGGCTACCGCCACTGCCCAAGGGCAGGAACGAAGCTGCCAGCAACACAATGAAGCCAGCGATCAGACCACGTGCAACGGGGCGTTTCAGATATCCGCGAAAAGCCCTGAAATTCACACTCAGGTGCAAAGCGACACCAACGACCAGGGCCCAACTCAACCATTCATGCGCGGCTTTGTTCAGCCCTATATCCAAATGGAAAAACATCAGAACGCCAGTCACGGCACTCAAGATGAAAGCACCGATTGTCAAAGGCGTGGAAATTTGGCGTAGGCCGAGCATCGGAAGCTCCTTTTCATGATTGTGATATCCATGAAACGCAGCACTTACGAGTTTCCGGCGAAAGCGGTCCGCATACCCGTCCTGCCCCAGGGCGCGACTTTTTCAGACGCGGCAGGTGGCTCTTATCCACCATGCCCCTGCTGTCCGACAGCATCGCCACACCAAAGCGCGATCATCCCTTGACCGCAATGGCCAGTCCACCTTGCTGTTTTGAAACCAGTCCCGCTTCTTCCAGGTTCGGACGGTATTTTCTGCTGACTGGAACACGGTCCTCATTGCACAACAATACGAACAGTTTATGGGCGCTTTCGCGTTCCGTCCCAACGATAGCCGAACATGTCACCCAGTGCGAACGATGCACGCAGTACCCTTCGACCGGTTCCATTTCGTCAATCGCGTCAGCCAATCGCATCCGCAGCACCTCGCTGCCCGCCATGGTCACGACTTCGACGTAGTGATCATTCGCGCTGATGCGCAGAACCCTGCCACGCTTTTCCTTCGGCAATCGCCGCAACAGGCGTGGCTGGTCAGGTTGTGGGATTTCATCTTCGGCTTGGTTCACCAGATATGCCACGGGTTCCGAACGGCAAATCTGCCGGCGCAATACGAAAATTCCTGCCGAAACGACAAAGGTATTCAGCATCACGTCGAACAAATGCACCGCAAATGTACTGTTCGCGGGCTCCAGATGGCCGCGGAGCATCCATACAATCGGCCCGAAAGTCACACAAACCGACAGGGATGCGAAGGCATCAAAGATCAGCGGCCGCTCAAACCCAATCGCCAAAACTGCCAAGCCACGCGCTCCATAGCCAAACAGCATTCCGATACTGACGACAAGCGACCAATAGAACAGCCGCGTCGACCAATCCATGGTTTCATAAGTTCCGAAAGGGCCAGCCAGGGTGGCCAGTACGATGCAGGCCACCCAGATGAAAATGGTCAAGGGTGAGAAAAGCGAAGAATAGGTTCTTGCGAAAACGTCCTTGATTTCCCCCAGTTGCAACATGACCCTCATCAACCGCTGAAACTTAGAACGCTTATAGCGTTTTTGTCGGGTATGCCAAGTATTCACAAGACCGATGCACCACTTTAGGCTGTCAAAGCTGACGTGGAAAAACTGTGACGGACAGATCGTGAATGACATTCGAGAATGAGAAAAAAGTGCGTAAAAGTTTTGCCGCGCAAACCATGATGGCAACTGTTGGCGCCAAGTTAACCCTTATTGCAAAGGGCGAAACCGAGATACAGGCCCCCATCCTGCCCGGTTGCCGGCAACAGCATGGTGTCGCACATGCCGGACTGACTTTTGCGATCGGCGACAGCGCAGCGGGCTATGCGGCCCTGTCGATCATGCCCCACGATCACGAAGTTATGACCACAGAAATGAAAATCCACCTGCTTGCACCCGGTCATGGCGACCTTCTGATCGCCCGCGGCCGCGTGATCAAACCGGGCAGGCGCTTGGTCATCGTGCAAGCCGATGTCTATAGCCGTACCGGCTCGGACGAGGTGCATGTCGCAATGATGACCGGCACGATGATCCCCCTCCCCACCAAATGAAAAGCCCCGGTGCGATATAACCGGGGCTTTCCTGTCAATGGCAGAGCCGGGATCAGGCGGTCAGGCCTTCCGGCTCGGACAGGCCATTCGCCCGACAACATGCCGTCACGGTATTGGCCAGAAGACAGGCGATGGTCATCGGCCCCACACCGCCCGGCACCGGGGTGATGGCGCCCGCAACCTCGGCGCAGCTATCGTAATCGCAATCCCCGACAAGGCGGGTCTTGCCCTCGCCCTTTTCGGGTGCGTCGATACGGTTGATCCCTACATCAATGACTGTGGCACCCGGCTTGATCCAGTCACCGGTCACCATCTGCGGACGGCCCACAGCCGCCACCACGATATCCGCACGGCGGGTCACTTCCTCGATATCCTTGGTGCGGCTGTGTGCGATGGTCACCGTACAGCTATCGCCAAGCAGAAGCTGCGCCATCGGCTTGCCGACGATATTCGATCGACCGATCACCACTGCGTTCAACCCAGACAGGCTGCCGTGGTGATCGCGCAACATCATCAGACAGCCGAGCGGCGTGCATGGCACCATGGATTTCTGGCCCGTCCCCAACAAACCCACGTTCGAGATATGGAACCCGTCGACATCCTTGGCCGGGTCGATTGAGTTGATCACCAGATCCTCGTTCAGATGCCCCGGCAACGGAAGCTGCACCAGAATACCATGCACAGCCGGATCGGTGTTCAACTGGTCGATCAGCGCCAGCAAATCCTCTTCCGAGGTATCGGCGTCCAACTTGTGCTCGTAAGAGTTCATGCCGGCCTCGACGGTCTGCTTGCCCTTCGAGCGTACATAGACCTGACTGGCGGGGTCTTCCCCAACCAACACCACGGCAAGGCCGGGAGTAATTCCATGCTCTTCTTTCAGCCGCGCCACATGGCCTGCGACCTTTTCCCGGACCGTGGCCGCAAAGGCCTTGCCGTCGATGATCTGTGCCGTCATCGGTTTTCCTTTCCCAATTTGGGTCAAACGCGCATGTACGCCCCGCATAGCTTGGCGGAGCGCACTGGTTCAAGTGCCCGGCTCAGAACAGACCTTCGATGTCGCCGTCGGCATTCAGCTTGATCGCTTCGGCGGCGGGTTTGCTGGGCAGGCCCGGCATGGTCATGATCTCACCGCAGATCACCACGACAAAACCCGCACCCGCACTCAGGCGAACTTCGCGGACGGGCACCGAGTGACCAGTTGGCGCACCACGACGGGTCGGATCGGTGGTAAAGCTGTATTGCGTCTTAGCCATGCAGACCGGAAGATTGCCGTATCCGGCTTCTTCCCATTCCTTCAACTGGTTGCGGATTTTCTGATCGGCCAGAACCTCATCGGCGCGGTAGATACGCTTGGCGATGGTTTCGACCTTTTCCAGCAGCGGCATGTCGTCGGCATAGAGCGGTGCGAAGTTGGCCCATTCGCCCTCGGCGATTTCGGCAACCCGTGTCGCCAGCTCTTCGGTGCCTTCCGACCCTTTAGCCCAGTGCTGGCACAGGATCGCTTCCGAGCCTTGCTCGGCCACGTAATCCTTGACGGCCTGCACCTCGGCATCGGTGTCGGTCACGAAATGGTTGATCGCGACGACAACCGGGACACCGAAGGATTTGACGTTCTCGATATGACGGCCCAGGTTCGGGCATCCCTTCTTGACCGCGTCGACATTCTCTTCGCCCAGATCGGCCTTGGCGACGCCACCGTTCATCTTCATCGCACGCACCGTGGCCACGACCACCACCACCGAGGGGGCAAGGCCGGCCTTACGGCACTTGATGTTCATGAACTTCTCGGCACCCAGATCGGCCCCGAAACCGGCTTCGGTCACGACGTAGTCAGCGATTTTCAGCGCCGTAGTCGTCGCCATGACCGAGTTACAGCCATGCGCGATGTTGGCGAACGGACCACCGTGGACGAAGGCAGGGTTATTTTCCAGCGTCTGCACCAGGTTGGGCTGCATCGCATCCTTGAGCAGCACCGTCATTGCACCATCGGCCTGAATATCGCGGCAGGTGATCGGCTCTTTCTTGCGCGTGTAGGCGACGATGATGTCACCCAAACGGCGCTGAAGGTCGTCCAGATCGGTTGCAAGGCACAGGATCGCCATGACCTCGGAGGCGACGGTAATATCGAACCCGGTCTGGCGCGGGAAACCGTTGGCCACACCACCAAGCGACGTGACGGTATCGCGCAGGGCACGGTCGTTCATGTCCAGCACACGACGCCAGACAACACGACGTTCGTCGATGGCCAGCTCGTTGCCCCAGTAGATGTGGTTGTCGATCATCGCGCTCAGCAGGTTGTGCGCCGTGGTGATCGCGTGGAAATCCCCCGTGAAGTGCAGGTTCATTTCCTCCATCGGAACGACCTGTGCGTATCCCCCACCAGCAGCACCGCCCTTCATGCCGAAGCACGGTCCGAGGCTTGCCTCGCGGATACAAATGGCCGCCTTCTTGCCGATGCGGTTCAGGCCATCGCCCAGACCGACCGTGGTCGTGGTTTTACCTTCACCGGCAGGGGTGGGGTTGATCGCCGTCACGAGGATCAGCTTGCCATTGTCGTTCCCCTGAACCGAATTGATGAAATCCTGACTGACTTTCGCCTTGTCGTGGCCATAGGGCAGCAGATGTTCACTGGGGATGCCGAGTTTATCGCCGATCTCCTGAATCGGCTTCTTGTTCGCTTCGCGTGCAATCTCGATGTCAGACTTGTAGCTCATGGGTTTCCCTCGTGCTGGCCAGGCGGCCGTGGTGATGTCCTGTTTCGGCAATAGCAAGTCCGCGACGGTATGCAGAATGCGATTCCGACATATCCGGCTCTTGTTGCGTCGGCGGATCGCGGAAGGGTTTCGGATCGGAAACAGATTCGAAGGGCCAGACGGCGAGGGCGAAATTCGCTCAGATCGAAAGAACCTGATCCAGATGCAACCACGGGCGTTGATCAGGCACATGCAACCGCATGGTCTCACCCACCCGCAAAAGGCCCTCACATTCGACCCAGGCCGTCACGCCCCTCCGCCCGTTCGCTGCCGCCTTGAACGCGCGGCCATATCCCGGTGTGTCTTCGTCAATCGGCTTTGCGGGCAGGTGGCAGGGCCGGTTTTCCATATCGACAACCAATGTCGCCCCTGACTCGGCCTGCAATCGCGACGAGGGCGGGATATGGGTAAAATCGGGGATGCCCTCAAGCACCAGCGATGCGCCAACCAGCGCAGGATCAAGGCTGTCCAAGCCCATCTGGGTGGCAATTTGAACAAGCTCTTCTGCGCTCAACACCGAAAACTGCCGCACATTGCGAATTTCCGTGCCTTTTGGGTACTGGCTGGTCACGCGACTGCACGAAGGACGGGTCAGTCCGGCATGCTCTTCTCCATCAACGCCCGCGAATGTCGCGGTGACCTCTTGTAGAGGAGTGCTGCGCAGACTGGAGGCACGGTCATCGACGCGTCCCAGCCATGTTATCGTCCCGGTAAAATCCGTGGGAATGAGGGCCGGCATATTCAATCCTTCAACCAAATGAACGCGCGCAGCTTTGCCGCCGCGCGCGCCTCGGTCAAATGATAAAATGTGACCGGCTATATAAGGACCTGTTCAAACCGTCAGGGTGAAGAACAGCCTACGGAAGGGGAAAAGCACAGATCCATCCGCCCGAACGGGATATGCGGCCTTCATGACATCTTCGTAGCGGCGAACCAGTTCGGACTTCTCATCCGGTTCCAAAGCCTCGAGCACCGGACGCGCATAGGTGCTTTCGGTAAAACGCCGCACCGGATGACTGCCGGTTTCGGCAACGAGACGCTGATAGTACTCGGTTTCCCAGAGACGGAACTGCCCGAGCGGCGCAAGCAATTCTTCATATTTCACCGGCGCCATGACACCTGGCGTGCCCATCTTCTCGATCCGACCGGGAAACAATTCCTCCACAAGGCTCAGCCAGACACGATGCGATGGCGCCTTGTTCTGGTGCGGCATCTGAACGGCCAGTGTGCCACCTTTGCTCAGCATTCCGGCCAGCCGCGGCATCAACTGTTCATGGTTGCCAACCCAATGCAGCGCGGCATTGGAAAAAATCAGACCCGGCGCGCGGCGCGGATGCCATTCACGGATATCGGCCTGTTGCAGATTGTCATAACCATGCGCCTGACGCGCCTTTTCGAGCATCGCGGGCGAGGCATCGACCCCCACCAGTGGTCGCCCCCCGGCACGGGCACGCAGCGCCTCGCCAAGCGCACCGTTGCCACAGCCAAGGTCGATCACATCCCCCACACCCATCTGGCCCACCGCGTTCAGCAGGTCCAGACCGGGCCGCAACCGCAAATCCCGGTATCTTGCATAGGCACCGGGATTCCAGTCGGCTTTTGCCGCTTGCCCGCTCACGTCGAAGGCTCGGGCTCCGGCCCGCCATCGCCCAGACCGGACGATGACTTGGGTTTGGTTTTCGGGATAGCAGTCACCGAAGGCTTGTCGTCCTTTTCGGGCGCGCTGCCATCATCATCAGCCTCTGGCGGCTCACCTTTGATGACGCGGTTGATCTCTTCGCCGGTCAGAGTCTCGTATTCCAGCAGCCCTTGCGCCAGACGTTCCCACTCGTCCTTTTTCTCGGTCAGGATCGAATACGCCTTTTCATAGGCTTCGTCGATTAGGCGTTTGACTTCGTCCTCGATCAGTTCTTTCGTATGAGCCGAAATCGAGAACCCGCCTGCCGCGTTGCCCATATAGCCTTCGTGGGCCTGTTCATAATCCACGTTGCCGACCTTGTCGGACATGCCCCACCGCAGCACCATAGCACGCGCCAGTCCACTGGCCTGCTGAATGTCACCCGCCGGGCCGTTCGACACATCGTCAGGTCCGTATTTCATGATTTCCGCCGCTTTGCCGGCCATGGTCATGGCCAGTTTCTGCTCACACTCGGACTTGTGCCAGTTCAGGCGATCGATTTCGGGCAGGCTGACCACCATGCCAAGCGCACCGCCACGTGGAATGATCGTGGCCTTGTAGACCGGATCGCATTTCGGCAGGGCCAGACCGACGATAGCGTGCCCCGCCTCATGATACGCGGTTTTTTCCTTCTGATCGTCAGTCAGCACCATCGAGCGCCTTTCGGCCCCCATCATGACCTTGTCCTTGGCGTTCTCGAAATCCTCCATGGTCACGAAACGCCGTCCGACACGGGCCGCCATCAGCGCAGCTTCGTTCACGAGGTTCGCAAGGTCGGCACCCGAGAAACCGGGAGTCCCACGCGCGATGATTCGCAAATCGACATCCGGACCAAGCGGTGTCTTGCGTGCGTGCACGGCCAAAATCTTTTCACGGCCCTTGATGTCGGGGTTAGGCACCGTGATCTGACGGTCGAACCGGCCGGGGCGCAACAGCGCCGGGTCCAGAACATCCTTGCGGTTCGTGGCGGCAATGATGATCACACCCTCGTTCGCCTCGAACCCGTCCATTTCGACAAGAAGCTGGTTCAATGTCTGCTCGCGCTCGTCGTTACCGCCGCCATAACCGGCCCCGCGGTGACGACCGACAGCGTCGATTTCGTCGATGAACACGATGCACGGCGCGTTCTTCTTGGCCTGCTCGAACATGTCACGCACACGGCTGGCGCCCACACCGACGAACATTTCGACAAAATCCGACCCCGAAATCGTGAAGAAGGGCACACCGGCCTCACCGGCAATGGCGCGGGCCAGCAATGTTTTACCCGTCCCCGGAGGGCCGACCAGCAACGCGCCTTTCGGAATCTTCCCGCCCAAGCGGCTGAACTTCTGCGGATTGCGCAGGAATTCAACGATTTCCTCGAGTTCTTCCTTGGCTTCGTCAATGCCGGCAACGTCGTCAAACGTCACGCGCCCATGTTTTTCAGTCAGCATCTTGGCCTTGGACTTGCCAAAGCCCATGGCCCCGCCTTTGCCGCCGCCCTGCATGCGGTTCATGAAATAGATCCAGACGCCGATCAGCAGGATGAAGGGCAACAATGAAATCAGGAAGGTCTGAAACCCGGATTGCTCTTGCGGTTCGGCATTCACGGGAATGCCTGCATCGATCAGCTTGTTGGTCAGGTCGGCATCCTGCGGCTTGATGGTGACATATTCCTTGCCATCGGCCCCACGGAAACGGACATTCTCACCATCGAGAGTGACCTGACTGACACTGCCGTCTTCGACAGCCGAGACAAACTCGGAATATTTGATCGACTTGCTCTGGAGCGTGTTGCCAGGGCCGCTGAACAGGTTGAACAGCGCCAGTATCAGCAGGAACAGCACCAGCCAGAAGGCGATATTTCTTGCGTTGCCCAAGGAAACTCTCCTCACAGTTCGGGTGGCATCGACCTATCACAAGGTCTACCGGTCTTAAATAGAGATCACAGCGCTATCTTCAATGCGATAAGAAAGCATCAAGATAGGCCGCTTCGTCGCGCACCAAATGTGCACTCCAGCCATTTGCCAGCCCGGCACAAGGCGCCGCAACCAGAATTTCGCCCTGCCAAACCCCCGGCGACACCTTCATTGACAAGGCTGGCAGGCCGGTTTGATGCCGTTCAGGACAGGCTATCAGCCCTTTGTCGCCAAGCGCCGCGATATGCAGCCCTGCGCCTCCCGGCCCCACCAGACGCCATCGGCCATCCCATAGCGCATCAATATCACAGCGCAGATCGGCCACCGCCCTGAATTCGCGCATGATCCGCAGTATATCACTTCGCACGACCAAATGGCACCCGTGCAACGTCATGTCCCTGCCCTGCCCGATGGCATGCAAAAGCTGATCGACGGCCCGGCCACGCGGCCCATACCCTGCCCCACTGACCCATTTCAGCGCTTCCTGAATCAAACGGCGCGCAATCTCTTGCGGCAGATCGGTAAAGCCTTCCTTCTCGATCACCAGATCCCCGGCCTCGACATGAACAAGTTGCCGCGCAGCCGTGTACGCATAATGATACAGCGTTGCCCGGACGTCGAACATATGATGTGCCACACGCGATAATCCCTCGGGCCCGATACCAAGCTCGGACAGATGCAACAGCGCATTACGGGCGCGCACTCGCTCGTATCGCTTGTCCTCATTCGTCGGATCGTCGATCCAGCCAATCGATCTGGCACGCAGTATATCACGCAGGGTTTCACGAGGAATTTCCAGCATGGGGCGGTGAAACGCGATGCCCTTGATACTGCGCCTTGGCGCCATCGCGGCCAGACCGTCAACGCCCGCTTCACGTGCGAGCCTCATCAGAAATGTTTCGGCCTGGTCGTTTGCCGTGTGGCCCAGGGCGACATCGGCAATGCCCTGCTCTGCTGCCCAGTCCGCCATCAGATCATACCGCGCCAGCCGCGCCTGATCGGGCAAATTGCCCTGACCGTTCCAGCCACCCCAATGCAAGATGTCATGCGATACATTCAAATCTGCACACATACGGGCAACCTGTGCAGCTTCGGCTGCCGACTCGGGACGCAAACCGTGATCCACGGTGACAGCCCGCACCTTGGGCCCGCCACTTTTCATCCACTCATGCAGCAGCACAAGCAATGCGGTCGAGTCGCTGCCGCCTGACACGGCAACGCCCAGACACACCGGGGGCTCGGGCAAAAAATGCGCTGCGATCCGATCCCGCAGCGCCTCGACGTCTGATGTCACGGACAACCCAGATCGGTCATCGCGGATTGTGCTTGCCCGACGGCCTGATCACTAGGGAACCGGTTACCGACCTCGGCCAGCGTAACACAGGCCTGCTCGGTCTGCCCGAGTTGCCCAAGAGCCGCACCGAGACGATAGAGCGATTGCGGGGCTTCGGGGCCGGTCTTGTCCGTACTGAACGTATCCAGATAGGCCCGCGCCGCGGCTTTGAGATCGCCCGCGCCTTCCAGGGCCTCACCGCGCAACAATCCGGCGCGGGCGGTCATCGGACCACCGGGATAGCTTTGCCGGAACGTCTCGAACTGTGCTGCCGCCTCGGCGTAATTCCCGGCCTCCAGCGCCGCCTTGGCCCGGTCGAAATCCGCTTTTTCGCTCACCGCCAACTGGGGGGCATTTGCATCGCCCGTCGCGTCATTGAGGCTGGGGTTCACCATGCCCGCATTGCTCCCGCCGCCACTGGTTTCAATTCCGCCAAGGGTGCTGCTGTCGCCAAGAGCGCCGATATCGCATCCCTCTTCCAGCTCACACAAACGGAATTCCAAATCACCGATCCGGTTTGCACCATCCTCGGCCACGCGCTCGACCTTGTATTCCAATTGCTCGGTTTGCGAGGTCAAACGCTGCAATTCGCTCTCGATGGCGTTCACACGTTCGATCAGGGTGCCGCTGCCGGTCAACTGACCGGCAGCCCCTGTCGTGTTCAGTTCGCGCTTGAGCTTCTGGATCTCGACATAAAGCACCGACAGTTCCTGTCGGATATCGGCCAGGGTTTCCTCTTGCGCCTGCGCTGCCGAAACGGCGGGCAAGGCAAATGCTACACAGCTCACAACGGCAAGAAACAGGCGCATCTGGTTCACTCCTGAAACGCGATCAGCTGCTCGGGATGGCGGAGATCACCGTCACGGCGCGGCGATTCTTGGCATAGCAAGCCTCGTTGCTGCACAACTCGATCGGGCGTTCCTTACCGTAGGAAATCACCTTGAGCCGGTTGCCCGCAACACCCTTGCTGACAAGGTATTCATGAACCGAATTCGCACGGCGTGCCCCGAGGGCGAGGTTATATTCTCGCGTGCCCTGTTCGTCGGCATGGCCTTCGATCACCGCGTTATAATCCGTGTTGGTCAAAAGCCATTGGGCCTGACCGTCCAGCGTGGACTGCGCCACGGGTGTCAGCGTGGACTGATCGACCTGGAACAAGACCCGGTCACCGATGGTTTGCTGGAAATACAACGGCGAGGCCGGGTCCTGCGCCGTTCCGGCCATAGCTCCGCCCGCCGAATTCAGATCGACGGTGTTTGAATCTCCAAACCGGTCAGGGCTGGAACAGGCCGCCAGCGCCAGCCCGGCGCACAGCATCAATGTCTTGCTCAGATAGGTCATGTCTTGTCCCGCTCGTTATGGGTGCCAGTCTTGCACCGTTTCTATCATAGCATCCGCGCCTTTGAAATGCGCAGACTCATCATCAGTCCTGCAAGGGTGACCACGAAGGGTCACTCGCACCGGTCGTCGTCGCGACCTGACGCAGATTCCGTCCGGTGATATCGACCGAATACAGGCTTGCACTCCCCTGCGCGCCCTGTGTTTCCCTGGTGAACATGATCACCCGACCATTGGGCGACCATGTCGGTCCCTCATCAAGGAATGAGGCGGTCAACAGGCGTTCTTCGCTGCCGTCGGTGCGCATGACCCCGATATGGAACCGCCCCTTGGATTGCTTGGTAAACGCGATCAGATCGCCACGCGGCGACCAGACCGGGGTGCCGTAGCGCCCCTGCCCGAAACTGATGCGCTGCGCCTCACCGCCACCGGCAGGCATGACATAGAGTTGCGGCGTCCCCGAGCGATCGCTTTCAAACACGATCCGGCTGCCATCGGGGCTGAAGCTCGGGGCGGTTTCGATCGAGGGTGCCGTCGTCAGGCGGGTGCTTGCGCCGCTGTCGATATCCATACGGTAAAGGTCGGTATTGCCGCCGCGCGATACGGAATAAAGCACCGTGCGCCCGTCAGGGCCGAACCGCGGAGCAAAGCTCATCTGGCCGTCCTGGCTTTCCAGGACACGCCGCTGAACCGACCCGACATCCATCACGTAGATACGCGGAAACCCGCTTTCATAGCTGGTATAAAGCACCCTTTTCCCATCCGGGGAAAACCGCGGGGCCAACACGATCGAGGCGCTGTCGGTAAGGTAGCTGACATTGGCGCCATCGTAATCCATGATCGCCAACCGCTTGGATCGCTGATCTTTTGGTCCGCTTTCGGCCACAAAGACCACGCGGCTGTCGAAATAGGGCGCTTCGCCGGTAATCCTGCTGTAAACCTGATCGGCCACCTTGTGCGCCATACGCCGCCAGCCATCCTGCGTGCCCTCCAATTGCAGCCCCTGCCCCAGTTCCTGCCCGGCAAACACGTCATAGAGGCGGAACCGCACAACCAGTTTACCGCTTCCATCGGCGGTAACCGCTCCGGTGATCAGAGCCTGAGCATTGATCGCCTTCCAATCGGCGAACTGTACCGGGCTGCTGAAACTGGTGACCCGGCTGATAAAGGCATCGGGCTGGATTTCCCGAAACAACCCCGTTCCGGTCAGGTCGGCGGCAACCACGTCCGCAATCTTGCGCCCGAGATCAGCCCCCGCCGCGTTATCCGATACGAAATCCGGCGCCGCAAAGGGCAAGGGCTCGATCACGCCCTCGGTAATCTCGATCCGGAGTGGCCCATCCTGAGCGACGACTGGCGTAACCCAAAACACGAGGGCCACAAGGAGGCTTAGTACGTAACGCATCATTTGATCCTCATTTTCTCCGGATTGAAGGTCATCTCAATATCCCGCCAGTGATCGTATTTTTCCACAGGCAGATCAAAGCCACCGGCGCCACAGCGGATAATTGCCCGGCGCGCGGCTTCATAGGCCTGTTTGGCCGCCGCACCGCCACCCCCCGTCGCGTCGATCATGCGGATCGAACTGGTCACCGGTCTGGCGTCTTCGCTCATGGTGACACCGACCACGACCGTGGTGCGCAACGCTTCGGAGCTCAGGCTGCCCACGTTCCAGCAATTCTGCACCGCGACGCGCAGCGCATCCTTTTCACCGGCGGTCAAAGGCGGGCCTTGTGGCGCCCCCTGCCCTTCACCACCTGCCTGCCCCATTGCCTCGGCCAGCGCGTCGTTCACGGCGCTTTCATCGGTCTGCGGGCGCGCGGCGGTTTGCGTTTCCTGTTCCTGCTCCGGTTCGGGTTCTGGCCGGGACGGCCTTGTGCGCGGCCGGACCGAGCGGGCAGGCGCAGCGCTGGCCACATCGTTTTCCTCGGCCTCGGTCACGATCTCTGTGGTCGCCTCTTCGGGGGCGGAGGCTTCGGTATCCTCCTGCACCGTTTCAGCGTTTTCATCGGGCGCGGTTTCCTGGCGTTCGACCTCATCCACCTGCACATCCGGCTCGGGTGGCGCGACAGGTTCGGGGGCGACGCGCGGCGCCGGTCGCGGTTGGGGACGAGGTGCGATCTCGGGAATCAATGCCGCAACATCGTCTTGCGGCGGGTCAAGAACCGGGGGATCGTCACTGACCTCGGCCTCGGCGGGCGGTGCAACATCCGTGACATCGGGGGCTGAATCAGGTTCCGACGCGGCTGCGGATTCGGGCTGTGACACATCGGGGGCCGCATCGGCATCGGAGGTCAGTTCGGGTGTGCCTTCGCCCTCGTCCGGCGGCTCGGGCGTATCGACATTGGCCACGGCATCCGGTGCGCGCGGCCCATCCATCAGCGCGGCATAATCCTCGGCCGAGATCGCGGTGACCTCGGTCACCTCGAAAGGCAAAGGTTCGGATCGGAACGCCCCGCCGAACAAGGCCCAGCCGATCAGGGCCAGATGCCCCGCCCCGGATATGATTTGACCGGTATTCACGGCAATCGCCTTCAACCGTCCTGATCGTTCATGTCCGGCCCGCCAGCATCCGTCACCAGACCTATATTGGCAAACCCACCACGGTTGAGCGCACCCATGACCTGCATCACGTCCGAATAGGGCACCGCCCCGTCAGCGCGCAAATAAACCCGCGTGCTGTCGCGTTCAGCTGCAATCGCGCGCAACCGGTTCACCAGTTCACCGCGCGGAATCTCGGTCGTCTGGATCATCACCACCCCATCGGCGGTTACCGTCACGCTCAGCGGCTCTTCCTCTTCGCCCGGCAGGGCATTGGCGGCGGTTTTGGGCAATTCCACCGGAACCCCTACCGTCATCAACGGCGCGGCGACCATGAAAATGATCAGAAGTACCAGCATCACGTCCACGAAAGGCGTGACGTTAATTTCAGCCATTGGGCGCGACCGTCCGCGCCCCCGGCGGCGACGTCCGCTGTCGCCCGTTTTCTGAATGACACCCGCGCCCATGACTCAGGAATCCAGCTGACGGCTGAGAATGGTGGCGAATTCGTCTGCAAAGGCCTCGTAATTGGCCACGATCCTGTCGGCATCCGCGCTCAGCTTGTTATAGAAGATCACGGCCGGAATGGCGGCCATCAGGCCCAGACCGGTGGCCAGCAATGCCTCGGCAATGCCGGGCGCGACAACGGCCAGATTGGTGTTCTGCTGCTCGGCGATCTCGATAAAGGCGTTCATGATCCCCCAGACCGTGCCGAAAAGACCGATGAAAGGTGCGGTGGACCCGACGGTGGCCAGCACCGACAGCCCACTCTGCAGACTTTCGGATTCCTTGGCGATCGCTACGTCCATCGAACGGTCGATCCGGGCCGTCGCCCCGGCGATCAGGGCCCCGTCATTGCGATGGCTGCGCCGCCACTCCATCATACCGGCAGCAAAAATCCGCTCGGACTGCCCGGCGGGGTCGGGACCGATATCGTCAAACAACTCGTCCAGCGGGTCCCCCGACCAGAAGCGGCGGTCAAAAATCTCGGCCTCGCGGCGGGCCTTGCGATAGATGATCAGTTTCTGAATGATGATCGACCATGCCCAGAACGATGCCACGATCAAAATCAGCATCACCAGTTTCACGATCAGGGTGGCGCGTGCAAACAGCGCCCACATGGAGAAATCAATCTCCTGCGCCAGTGCCAGGGTTTCTGCTTCCATAATGCCTGCTCTTCATGTTGTGCGGCCTTGTTTTCCGGCCTTATTGAGCGGCAAAGTACCCGATTTCCAAGGGGAAAGCCAACCTGTTCCGCATCATCGGTGTCAAAATTCGCGTGATCGGCAACATCCCCGGCGAATATCCGCCGGGACCGTCAATGCAACATCAGGCGGATATTCGGCGGCAAGCGCGCGGGTTGTCCTGCCTCGTTGATGCAGACGACAGTAACGATGGCGGAAAACAGTGTTTCCTCGTTGCGGGTCACTGTCTGCTCCATCACCAGGCGCGCGCCGGTGACCGTTTGTGTGCGGGTTCTGACCACCAGTTCATCATCGAACCTGGCCGAACCGAGATAATCGGCCTCGATCCGGCGCACGACAAAAACGACGCCGTCCTGTTCACGCATGGCGTTCTGGTCGATCCCCATCTGGCGCACCCAATCGCTGCGCGCGCGCTCGATATATTTCAGGTAGTTGGCATGATAAACGATACCGGCCATGTCGGTATCTTCGTAATAGACGCGGATATCAAAGCGATGGGTTCCATCCGAAGCTGTCTTGGCCACGCTCATCCTCCATTCTTGCCAGTCGCTGCACTCAACCATGCCCGTGGGCCGGAGGAAACCGCAAAACACCGTTTCACTGCAAGGGGTAGCCAGCCAAGAGATCATAGATCGGCCCATCATGCCCCAAGGTCGAGCGATAAAGGCCGAAACCATCCACACAGAACGGCGGCAACGCGAAATTTCCATGCGCTTCCAGAAAAGAGCCAAGGCGGTCACGTTCCTGTGCCTGCATTTTATGACGGAACCGGGCAAGGGTGACATGCGGGCGAAACCGTTCGCGCCGCAATTCGATCCCGGCCTCATGGGCGGCGACACGAACCTTGTCACGCAGTGCCACCAAGGAGGCGCCTCTCTCGACCCCGGCGAAAACCAACCTGGGTGCGCGCCGGTCGAACACGTCCACACCTGAAATCCGCATATCGAACGCCGGCAGGTCAATGTCGGACAGGCGATCATGCAGGGCCTCGGCGACCGGCAATTCCTGCTGGTCAAGGAACGCCAGCGTGACATGCATGTTTTCAGGCGGCACCAAACGCCCCGCCCCCAGATCCGACTGGAGCCGTTCCAATCTGTCCTGAACCGCGTCAGGCAAGGCTATGGCAACGAATAGTCGCATGAGTCAGTTCAACCGATCCCAGAGCAGGGTCATGTGCCGCCCGACAACCCGGTCATATTCCCCCGTTTCCCGCAACGTCCGCAAGCCTGCATTGATACGGTAAATCAAGGTGGTTGCACGCCAATGCACCTTGGGCACCGCGACGTGTAAGGTATGCTGCACCAGCGGCTTGTCCAGTGCTATAACTTGTTCGTGCAGGTTCATCGCCGCTATGGTGGACGCCCCCGTGAGCGCGTTCAGCATCACGGCGTCAACCTGCCCCCCGACCAGCATCTGAAAACAAGTCTCGGGCGTATCCGGGGTGGTCAGTTTCACCGCCTTTTCACGTATCCAAAGACGATCCGAAGTGTCGAGCGACGCCATGCCGTGCCCCGCCGGATGGCACAGATGGCGGCCCGCCAAATCACTGTCATCCCGATACGTCAGCCCGCCGCCAGACCGCACGAACAGAACCAGCGGAACCTCGATCACCGGATCGGAATAGAGCAAACGGGCACAGGCGGCGCGTGCCTCTTCGG
Organism: Roseovarius sp. PS-C2; assembly: GCF_018862045.1. NCBI lineage: Bacteria > Pseudomonadati > Pseudomonadota > Alphaproteobacteria > Rhodobacterales > Roseobacteraceae > Roseovarius > Roseovarius sp. PS-C2. The sequence continues at coordinate 307,467 of NZ_JAHKSQ010000004.1, read as the reverse complement.
CCCTGCAATCGGGCCGCGTCAAGGGAAAGCCGATCTCGGCTCCGTGACTGTCCGCCAATTGCGATACCCCGTCAGCCGGGTTTTCAGCCCATGCGGTTATGGGCCTCAACGGTGCCGGGCCGGCCCCAAGCGCAGCGGTGATCAATTCGGTCATCATACCCTGGGCGGGCCATGTCCGGGAAGAAAACGGCGCAAAATCTGCAATGGTCAGCACATTCACCTTGGGCATATCCGGTGATGCGGTCGTCTGGTTCGATGGCCCTGGCGGAGAGCAAGGGATGAAAACCTGCGCCCCTTGCGCAAGGGCGCTGTCGGGACTGGCGGAAAGGTCGGGATTGGCGGCGGCAAGCCAGGACCAACGCGCGGAGTCCGCATAGTGCAGTTGGGCCACGCCAGACAGGTTATCGCCGCCCTGCGCGGTATAGGTGACATTGCATAATGCTGACGCGGCCATCGGGAATACTGCCAAGGCCACGGAAAGACACGATAAAATGAAGAGCGAAAGACCTCGCATATCGTCACCCCTCTCCCCAGAAACGCGTCAGATGCGCCTCCAGAATTTTCTGGAAGGCTCCGGTTTCACGTATGCCGCGCAGACCGGTATTGATCATATCCACAAGCTGTTGCGCCTGCGGATGGGTGCGCGGGACAACCACATGCAAGGTCTCGATCGACAGAGGATGCGCGAGCAAGGCCGTGACGCGGCCGGTCAGGTTCAGACGTTGAACGGCAGACTGCCCCGAAAATTCATCCATGACCAAAGCGTCGGCCTGCCCGTCCAGAACAAGCGCAAGGCAATCGTCGATACTGTCGGGCTGTATCAGAATGATGATCCCGTCACTGATCCAACGACGGTCGGGACGGTCCAAATCGTCGGTCGGGAAGCCCCTGGGCCGGCACAGCGTGCGTCCCGCGTTGTCGCTGTCATCGCTGCAAGGCAACGGGCGGGATGCGTCGGTGAACAGCACGACAAGCGCCTCGAACACCGGATCCGAGAACAGGACCGTCCGGCAAAGCGGCGTTTGCGGCGCGGCCTCGCAATCCGGGCGCGGCCAGGGAAAACCCATATCCATCAATGCGTTGGACAACAGCGGATCGAGATGCGCCGCACGATCCTCGATCCAGTGAATGGTATGGCCGCCTGCTGGCGCAGCCCGAGTCATCACCGCATCCACCAGTTCGGTCATCAATCCTCCACCGGGAAGGTCGCGGTCGGAAAAAGGGGCGAACCCGCTGGCAGTCAGCACCTTGATGGCGTCTCGGGGCATGGGGGCTTTCGTTGACGGAGGGTCGTCCGTGCAGTCCAGCCGGAGTGTCATGCCCGCCCGGACGGCATCTGGTTTTTCTCCGATCACATCCAGATTGTCGGCATGGATTTTTTCCCACAAGGCGGCGTCGTCATATTGCGCTTGGGCAATCATCGACAGGCTTTCGCCGGGTTGCACGATATAGGTGCGGGTGCAGTCCCGGGCCGATGCCGGGGATATGCCTGTCACGAAAAAAGCCAGCAGGAACCCGAAAAGAACACGACACATGACACACCCCTCACCACGCCGGAATAAGGCGGATATTGCGGTTTTCGTCAAGGCGGAAGGCATATTTTGTGCCCCTGGCCGATGAACACGACAGGATCAGTTGGGGCGCAGCCGGGCGGCAAGCCGCAAGGCGTGACTGACATCGGAGGCGGCGGGGGGCATCACCGGATCGTAGGCGGCGCGGATCAGGTCGGCGATGTCGGGGCGCAGGATCGTGGTGTTCTTTTCCGGGATATGAGCCAGGGGAGAGCTGTCGCGGAAGGCGGTATCGGACCATAAAAGCACCGTTTGCACGATTTGCGAGAGTGCCAGCGTTTCGGCAGGAATTGCACTCAAGTCCTTGTTCATCCTCAGAAAAACAAAGCTGGCCTTGATCGCGCCCGTCTCGTCGAAGCGGAAAATCCGGTACTGGTTGGCGTTGGCCGTTTTCAGTTTGTTAACCAACGGCGCCAAATCCGGCACCAGACGGTCGAGATCGGGCACTTCGAGCAGTTCGTCCCAGTCGCGAAAGAAGAACATCATCAGGTTCACGCCAAGCTCGGGGTCGGTTTCGGCCATCTGGTGTCCGGCCATAGCCACCACCGCCTCGAGCGCGCCTTTGACGATGCCAAGTGTCTGATCTTCAACGCCAAATACGATTGGCGCAATGGGCCGCCCCCAACGTGCGAATACGTATGAGCCGTCGGAGCGGGTAAAGAATTGCTCGATCCGGTCGGCGGTCAGGGGGGCGGGAACGGTCATGGCGGGCCTCTTTTGCATCGGCTCCTCCCTTAGCAGAGCGGCACGGTCAGGCAAATAGCACCGCCGCCCCGGAGTTTCGTACGTTTTGTACGAAGTGTACGCGGGTTTTGTACGAAAATCGGCCCGTTCAGACGGGACCGTGTCCATCATGGACGCATTTCCGGGATCAGGCCGGGTTTTCACCCAGATCCAGCACAAGACGATTCCCACGATACCGCCCCCGGATCACATGCCCCGGCTCGTGCACCTCGGGGTGATCGCCGGCCCAATCCCGGAACTGATCGTTTGAAACGATACGAGCCTTCATCTCGCGGGCAGCGGTCAGAATGGTGGGGTCGGCGGGTGCGCCCTTGGCGACGACCATGACCCGTTCAACGGGCAGACCAAGCAGCCCGGCGAAATCCTGATGATGAAGATAACGATCCGCAAGCAGGTAGCCCGCATTCGCATCGAAGACGACGCCGGGCGTCAGGCCGCGGGCGGTCAGATCGCCCAGAACCTCGCGCAAGGTGTCGAGGCTTGGAACCTCGTTCTTCCAGTGCATGACGTTCGAGCCATCCACGATCACGTATTGTCGCCTGTCGTGGGCATGACGCGGCTCTGGCACACTCGTCCGTCGCGGGGCGCGCAAGCGTGCCGCTATCAAGAGCACCAGCGCCGCGAAAGCTGCGGGTATTGCCAACAATACCAAATCTTGCTGGTCAGGAAGGAACAAAGCCGTTGCTGCAACGGCGCTGGCCATCAGAAACAGAAGCAAGGGAACGATCACGTTAAAAGCCCTGAAACAATTCAAACATCAAAACGACTATCCGGTCGCACATGACAAACCGTGCGAACTATGATGAATGAAAGCAATAATCGACGATCAATTCAAGGTTGATACGCGGGACGGTGCAAAAACGACGATGGCTTGCGCCATGAACAGCCTATTTTCCGAACAGGTCCGATTGCCCCTTGGGCGCTGGAGCGGCAAGGCCGAGATGCTGCCAGCCGCGGGTGGCCAGCATGCGCCCGCGCGGGGTGCGTTGGATCAGACCCTGTTGCAACAGGAAGGGTTCGATCACCTCTTCCAGCGCGTCGCGCGATTCCGACAATGCGGCGCTGAGGGTTTCGATGCCCACCGGGCCGCCCTGATAGGCCTCGGCGATCAGGGTCAGATAGCGCCGGTCGGCCCCGTCGAGGCCAAGACCGTCCACGCCCAGACGGGTCAGCGCGTTGTCGGCGAGATTGCGGGTGATGCGCCCGTCGCCTTCGACCACGGCGAAATCCACCACCCGGCGCAGGAGCCGCCCGGCGATCCGGGGTGTTCCGCGTGAGCGGCGGGCGATTTCACGCGCCCCTTCGGGTTCGGCGGGGACGTCCATCTTGATGGCGTTGCGGGTGACGATCCGGTTCAGTTCGTCCTCGGTGTAGAATTGCAGGCGCGTGGGGATGCCGAAGCGATCCCGCAGGGGCGTTGTGAGCAGGCCCAGGCGGGTGGTCGCGCCGACAAGGGTGAAGGGCTGCAATTCGATCCGCACGGTGCGCGCGGCGGGGCCTTCGCCGATCACGAGGTCCAGTTCGAAATCTTCCATCGCGGGGTAAAGCACCTCTTCCACGGCGGGGTTGAGGCGGTGGATTTCGTCGATGAACAGAACGTCGTTGCGTTCGAGGTTGGTCAGGATCGCGGCCAGATCGCCCGCCTTGGCCAGAACCGGCCCCGATGTCATGCGAAAGCCCACCCCCAGTTCGCGCGACATGATCTGCGCCAGCGTCGTCTTGCCCAGACCGGGGGGGCCATGAAACAGGGTGTGATCCATCGCCTCGCCCCGCTGGCGGGCGGACTGGATGAACACCTTGAGGTTGGCGCGGGCCTCGGCCTGGCCGATGAAATCGTCCAGCATCTGCGGGCGCAGGGCGCGATCGCTGTCTTCGGGGAGAGGATCGGGACGCAATGTCGGGTCGGGCTGATCCATGACTTATCCTTTGGGGGCCAGCAGGCGCAGGGCGGCGCGGATCAGGGCGGGGGTGTCGGCCGATGCGTCGTCGCTGGCGGCCTGAGCGACGGCGCTGGCCGCTTCGCCCGGAGCATAGCCCAGATTGGTCAGGGCCGACAGGGCCTCGGCCTGCGCATTCGAGGGCGCGGGGGGCGCTGCGGCGGGAGCCGGTGCCGGGGTGGGTTCGATCACGTCGTCCGCATCCGGCGCGGGGGCCGCCGGGGCGGCGGCGGGGGCGGTGTTGGCCCCCATGGCCATGATCTCGGGCACCTTGTCTTTTAGTTCGTTGACCACGCGCTGCGCGGTCTTGGGGCCGATGCCTTTGGCGGCCTTGACGGCGTTCCAGTCGCCAAGCGCGATGGCGCGCCCCACCCCTTCGGGGCCGAGCGTGCCGAGGATCGCGAGCGACGCCTTGGCGCCGACACCCTGCACGCTCATCAGCAGGCGGTGCCATTCCTTTTCCAGAAGCGAGGTGAAGCCGAACAGCTGCAACAGATCCTCACGCACCACGAGATCAGTGTAGAGCGCCACATGCTCGCCCACGCGCGGCAGGGCCTGCAAGGTGCGCTCCGAACAATAGACGAGGTATCCCACGCCGCGCACGTCGATCAGGACGTGATCGGTGGCGCGGTAATCGATGCGGCCCGCCAGACGCCCGATCATGCCCGCACCTTTTGTGCGATGGCCGCCGGGATGCGGGCGTGATGGGCATGGCAGATGGCGATGGCCAGCGCGTCGGCGGCATCCGGCCCGGCCAGATCGACGCCGGGCAGTTGCACACGGACCATATGGGCGATCTGTTCCTTGGCCGCATGGCCCACGCCGACCACGGTTTTCTTGACCGAGTTGGGGGCGTATTCGCCCACGGACAGGCCGAACTGCGCCGGAACCAGCATGGCAATCCCGCGCGCCTGCCCCAGTTTCAGGGTGCCCGCCCCGTCCTTGTTGACGAAGGTCTTTTCGACCGCGGCGGCCTGTGGCGCGAACCGGTGAAAGATTTCGGTGAGTTGATGGTGCAGCGACAGAAGCCGCGCGGCCAGATCGCCGCCCTCGGAATGGCAGATGCCGTTGGCCACATGAGACAGCCGGCTGCCGTTCACGTCGATCACGCCCCAGCCGAGGTTTCGCAACCCCGGATCGATTCCCACTACCCGCATCTGCCTGACCCTGCCGTACTGCTTGCGTTTTGCTTTGGTCCAGCACTAGCACGAAACGGGAACAAAGACCAAGAGGAATGCGCATATGCAGGGCTTTTCGCCATGCAGGCCTTGCATAGGGAGTATGCGCAAATGGCGGCTTGTTCGAAACGACGGTTCCTCATACCTGCACGGCAGACAAGGTTATCCCGCACGCAAGACAAAGAAGGACTATCGTCATGGCTGCAATCGTCTCCACCCAGTCGCATGCTGGCGGTTTTCGCCACGCTGTCGCCCGCCTGCTCAACGCTGTCCGCGCCTGGAACGACGCGCGCGTCACCCGTGCCGCGCTGTCGCAACTGACCGACCGCGAACTGGACGACATCGGCCTGAGCCGCAGCGACATCCAATCGGTGTCGCGTATCGTCTGAGGACTCGGGCGGGCCGTTCAGCGGCCCGCGCCATTTTCAAGGCCACCACAAAGTGAAAGCCCTGCGCCGGGACCATGGCGCAGGGCTTTCTTTGTAACCTGAGAGAGTGGCAACGAGAGTACTAGTTCAGATAGGTACGCAACTTTGCCGCGGCCATCTGCGTGGCAGGATCGGGCTGCATCAGGAATGCCCCGGCCTGTTCCACCACAGTGCCTTCGCTCAGCGCGTCAATGCGCGACTGATACGTGTTCGGACCGAGATGCGCCATGATCAGCGCCTTGAATGCGACGAAGCCCAGAACGACAAGAGCCAGACCCCGGATCGAAAATACGGTCCGGCGCCGTTTGGGGCGGAAAACAATCAGGCCGTCTTTCGACACCTGACCGACATAACCCTCACGCATACGAGCCTTGTTCTTCTCGATGCGTTTCAGGCGTTCATCGAATGCTTCAACCGTTCCACTCATAGATACCGTCCTCTTCTGGCTAATCCAGCAAAGTTCTTGAAAAGCGTAGGTCGAAAATATGGCGAAACTTGGGCAGATGCCACAAGATTCCCTTAATTCCCCTTTGTTTTCAGGTATTTCTGGACATAGTTGTCGTTGTCCAGTCGCCAATCTCTTCGCGATGGACAAGACTGTTTCCAGCACGGGTATAAACGTCGATCACCTCGTCGGCCTGTTCGTTCAGGACGCCCGAGAGAATCACCATGCCTCCGGGCGCCAGGCATGAGGTCACGTCATCGGCCAGGGCGATCAGCGGTCCCTTGAGGATATTGGCAAAGATCAGGTCGAAAGGCGCGGCGGAGTCGGTGGTCGGATGATCGAGGCCCGTCGCCTCGTAACACTGCACCCGGCCCTCCAGCCCGTTGGCGGCCACATTGGCGCGCGCCACGTCAACCGCGACCTCGTCGATATCGCTGGCCAGAACGGTTCCCGGCCATATCCGCGCCGCCGCCATCGCCAGAACGGCGGTGCCGCAGCCCATGTCGATCACCGAACGGCCCACGAACCCGCCGGAGACCAGCCGGTCCAGCGCGCGCAGGCAGCCCAGCGTGGTGCCGTGGTGCCCGGTGCCAAAGGCCATCGCCGCCTCGATCAGCAGGGGTTCGGCCCCCTCGGGCACCTTGTCGGCGTCGTGGCTGCCGTAGACGAAGAACCGCCCCGCCTCGACCGGGACCAGTTCGCGCCGCACCTTGGCGACCCAATCGGTTTCGGGCAGTTCGGACACGGCAAAGGGCCTGGCCCCGTGCATCGCGGCCAGAAGCGCCAGCCCGGCCTGATCGGGGGCCTCGTCAAAATAACCGCCCACTTCCCACAGGCCCGAGCCGTCCTCCATCTCGAAGGTGCCGACGCCGGTCGGCGTCGGGTCCAGCGATTCCAGACCTTCGGCCAGAGCCTCGGCCTTGTCCTTGCCGGAAAGGGTTGTCAGGGCGGTATAGGTGGGCATCGGCCCTCTCCTTTCGTTGGCGCGTTATTCCGCGGGCGTGGGGACGGTGCGGCTGAGTCTGGTTTCGTGGCCCGGTTCGGGATGGCGCGGGATCAGCAGCGCCAGCATGAAGGAGACACAGGCCATGCAGGCCGCCAGAACGAAAACCGCCGCTGGCGAAACCAGCCAGAGATACCCCAGGAGCGCGGGCAGGAACACGGCCGCAATATGGTTGATGGTAAAGGCCACCGCCGCCGTGGGCGCGATATCGCCCGGATCGGCGATTTTCTGGAAATAGGTCTTGAGCGCGAGCGCCAGCGCGAACAGCAGGTGATCCACAACATAGAGCGCGGCGGCCAGCACCACGCCCCAGCCAAACATGTAGATGCCGCCATAGGCCATGAAGACCAATGCCAGCCCGGAATATTCGAACAGCAGCGTCGCGCGTTCGCCATAGCGATGCACCGCCCGCCCCATCAGCGGCGCGCAGATCATGTTGGCCACGAGATTGATCAGGAACAGCGACGTGACCTCATGCACCTCGAAGCCGAATTTCTCGACCATCATGAAGCCGGCGAACACCACGAATATCTGCCGCCGTGCGCCCGCCATGAACTGCAAGGCATAGTAGAGCCAGTACCGGCGGCGCAGCACCATGCGCTTGACCTGCGGGTTCGGGGCCTCGAACTGCGGATAGGCGAACAGGCAGAACAGCGCGACCAGCGCGGTAAAGCCCCCGGCCATCAGGTAAACGGTGTTGTAGCTGAGGTCGAACGCCTCCCACGTCATGACGATCAGCACATAGGCCACCAGCGTCGCGCCCGACCCGGCGGCGATCAGCCAGCCCAGAACCTGCGGCGCGCGCAGCTTGTCGATCCATTGCAGTTGCAGCGACTGGTTGACCGTTTCGTAATAGTGAAAGCCGATGGAGCTGAGCATCGTAATCGTCAGGATGCCGCCAAGGGAGGGGAATTGCGCCGTCAGCGCCGTGGCCACCCCCAGAAGCAGAAGTGAGACCAGCCCGAGCACCTGTTCGCGCATGAAGATGATGATCGCGATCACCCCGATGGCCAGAAAGCCCGGTATCTCGCGCACCGTATGCAGCCAGCCGATATCGGAGCCATCGAACCCCGCCGCCTCGATCACGAAATTATTGAGCAGCGCCGACCATGTGGCGAAGGCCACCGGCATGGCGGCGGCCATCAGGAACAGCAAGGTCACGGGGCGGCGCCAGAACGGCAGATGCCGCGCCTCGGCCAGGGGGACAGGATTTTTCATGCAGATCATGTACGCCCATATTTCAGGGTTGGTAAGAGGCGCGCTGCATTTTTCGTGACGATTGGATTCGTGACGATTGGACGGGCCGCAAAACATAGGTTTTTCAGCATATGGAGCGCGGGATGTGGTATCCTGATCTGAATCAAAGACATTCAGTCTTTTGCATGCAATGAGACCTGCCCAGACGGGAAAGGCGCGCGACATGGACATTCTGACACTTGTGGAACGGATCGGCGAGGCCCCGGCGGCGGCCCTGCTGGGGCTGATGACCGGCATCATCTTTGGCATCGCGGCGCAAAGGTCGCGGTTTTGCCTGCGCGCGGCGACGGTGGAATTCGCCCGTGGCAGGATGGGCGACAAGGTGGCGGTGTGGCTGCTGACGTTTTCCACTGCCGTGGTCTGGGTGCAGGGCGCACAATACCTGGGCCTGTTCCGGGCCGAGGATGCGCGCATCATGGCGATTCCCGGCAGTTGGTCGGGGGCGGTGATTGGCGGCTTGCTGTTCGGCGTGGGCATGGTGCTGGCGCGGGGCTGTTCGGGGCGGTTGCTGGTGCTGGCGGCCACGGGCAACCTGCGCTCGGTCGTGTCGGGGCTGGTGTTTGCCGTGGTCGCGCAGATGAGCCTTTCAGGGTGGTTGGCGTCGACGCGGGATTCGCTGGCGGCGCTGTGGGTCACCTCGGGCGGGCACAACATGGACCTTCTGGCGGCGCTTGGCCTGCCGCCGATGTCGGGGCTGGCCTTCGGCATCGCCGTGGCGGCGCTGGCGCTGGTGGTGTCGGCGCGCAACAAGATCGGCGCCTGGCGCCTGATCTTTGCGTCGGGCGTGGGGTTTGCCGTGGCCGTGGGCTGGGTATCGACCTATGCGCTGTCGCAGGTGGCATTCGATCCGGTGCCGGTGGAAAGCGCCACGTTCACCGGACCATCGGCCAGCACGCTGATGTTCTTCCTCGACAATACCGCGATCCTTGAATTCGACGTGGGGCTGGTGCCGGGCGTGTTCGTCGGGTCGTTCCTGGCGTCCTGGCTGGCCGGGGAGTTCCATTTCCAGGGCTTCGAGGACGAGGCCAACATGCGCCGTGCCCTGACCGGGGCGGCCTTGATGGGGTTCGGCGGGATGCTGGCCGGGGGCTGCGCCATCGGCAACGGCGTGACCGGCGGATCGGTCTTTGCCGGAACGGCGTGGCTGGCGCTGCTGTGCATGTGGATCGGGGCGATGACCACCGATTTCCTTGTCGATCAGCGCGGCGTGCGGCAACCGGCCTGAGCGGCGGCGTCAGGCGATATCGCGCAACAACCGGGCAAGGGTATGTGCGGCGGCGCCGAGCGCGGCCTCGTCATGTCCGGCATAGCCGAGCAACAGCCCTTGTGGCGGATCGGGCAGCGCCGAATGGGACGAGAGCGCACGCAGGAAAACGCCCCGTTCCTGCGCGCGCGCAGCGATGTGCCGATCGGTGATCCGGCCCGCCAGTTTCGGCGTCAGCCGCGCGCACAGGTGCATGCCCGCCGGGTCGGGCGAAAGATCGAGCAGATCGGACAGCGGGGCCAGTTCGGACAGCAGGTATTCCTGACGACGTGCATAAATCCGGCGCATGCGGCGCAGGTGGGTGGCGAACTCTCCGCTGGTCATGAAGCTGGCAAGGGCCGGTTGCGGGATCAGCGAGGCGCGCGTGCCTGCCCGCGCCAGGTAACGGCGGGCCGGGTCTACATGTGTTTGGGGCAGAACCGCGTAGCCGATGCGCAAGGCCGGGCTGAGCAGCTTGGAAAAGCTGCCGATATAGATGCAGTGCCGCAGCCCGTCCAACCCGGCGAGCGACGGCAGGGGGTGCCCCTTGTAGCGAAATTCGCTGTCGTAATCGTCTTCGACGACAAGCCCGCCGGTTTGCTGCGCCCAGTCCAGTAGTGCGGCACGCCGGGCCAGAGGCATCGTCGCGCCGGTGGGGTAATGGCGCGAGGGCGTGACGATTGCCGCCGCGACGCCTGTGGGGATATCCGCAGGGTTCAGCCCCTCGTGATCTGTCCGCAACGGGCAGGCGTGGGCTCCGCAGGCGTCCAGCACCTCGCGCAGGGGGGACCAGCCGGGGTCTTCGAGGGCCACGGCGCTGCCGCCCGGCAGGAGGGCGCGGCAGATCAGCTCGAACGCTTCCCATGCGCCCGAGGTGATCAGCACCTGCCCCGGATCGCAGGGCAATCCGCGCCAGGCCGACAGGTGATCGGCAATCGCCTGACGCAGGGGATACCACCCCATCGGGTCCGGCCGCGCCAGCAGCGCGCTTTCAGGCGCGCGCCACGCCCGTTCCAGATGGCGCGCCCAGCTTTGATAAGGAAACAGCGCCTGATCGGGGATGCCGGTGTGAAACGGGTGCCATGCCTGTGCCTTTGGACGCGGCCCGGCGGGTTTGGTCACGGGCGGCGACAGATGCGGCAGGTTGTCGGCCACGAAGGTGCCGCTGCCCATGCGGGATGTCAGGTAGCCTTCGCTGATCAACTGATCATAGGCGATCTGAACCGTGGTGCGCGACACCGACAGTTCCCCGGCCAGTTTGCGGCTGGCGGGAAGGCGCGCGCCGGAGGTGCCCGGATCGTTCAGGATGATATGGCGCAGCCCTTCGGTCAGTTGCGCCTGCAAGCTGTCCGGCGCGGTGCGCTCCAGCGCAATGCCCAGCAGGGCGGCATCAAAATTGGACTGATGTATTTTATCTGTATTGGACATTTTCGCATGTCCAATAAGCGAATAGAGCTTGGCCAGCAAGACAATTCCAAGGAATCCCGAAATGTCCGACACACTTGAAGTTACCGAGCGGTCACGCCTGCGCCGCCTGCATGAGCGCGGCCATTTCGACCGCGAAACGATCAATGCCATTCTGGACGCGCAGCCGATGTGCAGCGTCGGTTATATCATGGACGGCAAACCCCATGTCACGCCCACGATGCAGTGGCGCGAGGGCAATCACGTCTATTGGCACGGTTCATCCGCTAGCCGCGCCTTGCGCAACTCGAACGGAGCCGATGTATGCCTGAGCGTCGCGATTCTGGATGGAATGGTTCTGGCGCGGTCGGGGATGCATCATTCGCTGAATACCCGGTCGGTGACGCTGTTTGGCAAGGCGTTCAAGGTCGAAGACCCGCAGGAAAAGCTGGAGAAACTGGGGAATTTCGTGAACAGTCTGTATCCGGGCCGCTATGAAACCCTGCGCCCGGACCACGCGCAGGACCTGAAGGCGACGATGGTTCTGGGCATGGAAATTGCCGAAGGCAGCGCAAAGGTCCGCACGGGCGCCCCCGGCGACGAAGAAGCGGATTACGCCCTGCCGATCTGGGCCGGGGTGATCCCCGTGCATATGCAGGTGGGCGAGCCGATCCCGGACCCGCGCAACCTTGACGGGGTGGACATACCCGATCACGTCACGAATTTCCGGATCGGTTAGGCCCGGACGCGGGCGGGCGGGACCGTGAGCTAGTAAAAGCTCTGCGGGTCGATATCGACATTGAGGCGCAGGTTGGTCGGCGGTTTCAACTGACCGACCCATTGCGCCACCGCCCCTTGCAGCGCCACGCCCTTGGGGGCCTTGACCAGAAGGCGCACCCGGTGCCGCCCCCGGATACGGGCGATCGGCGCGGGGGCGGGGCCGAAGACCTGCGCGCCGACGGCCCGCACCGGCGCATCGCGGCGGGCCAGTTCGGTGGCGAAATCGAACACCTGCTGCGCGTCGGGCGAGGACAGGATGATGCCCGCCATGCGCCCGAAGGGGGGAACCCCGGCCTGACGGCGCTCATCCGCTTCGGCACGCCAGAAGCCTTCTTCGTCGCCCGACAGGATGGCGCGGATCACCGGATGTTCGGGCTGAAAGGTCTGCAACAGCGCGGTGCCGGGTTTGTCGCTGCGCCCGGCGCGGCCCGCCACCTGCCGCATCAGTTGAAAGGTGCGCTCGGCGGCGCGCAAATCCGACCCTTGCAAGCCCAGATCCGCGTCGATCACGCCCACCAGCGTGAGGCGGTGAAAGTTGTGTCCCTTGGCCACCAGTTGGGTGCCGATGACGATGTCGGTGTCACCCTCGGCGATTTCGCTGATCTGCTCCTTGAGCGCACGGGCCGAGCCGAACAGATCGGAACTGAGCGTGGCGATTTTCGCCTGCGGGAACAGCGCCTGTGCCTCTTCGGTCAGGCGTTCGACACCGGGGCCGACGGCGGCAAGGCGGTCTTCGGCCTGACAGGAGGGGCAGACGGCAGGAATCGGTTTGGTCTCGCCGCACTGATGGCAGACGAGGCGTTTCTGAAAGCGGTGTTCGACCATGCGCGCATCGCAATGATCGCAGCCGATCTGGTGCCCGCAGGCACGGCACAGCGTGACCGGCGCATAGCCCCGGCGGTTGATGAACAACAGCGCCTGTTCGCCCTTGGCGATACGGGCATTCACCGCCGATTGCAGGCTGGGGGAAATCCAGCGGCTGGCGGGCAGGGTTTCGGCGCGCATGTCGATGGCGCGCATGTCGGGCATCACCGCCGCGCCGAAGCGCGCGGTGAGGTCCAGCCGCTTGTATTTACCCGCCTCGGCATTGGCCCAGCTTTCAAGCGAGGGCGTGGCCGAGGCCAGCACCACCTGCGCGCCGCATATGCTGGCGCGCAGGACGGCCATGTCACGGGCGTTATAGAGAACACCGTCTTCCTGTTTGTAAGATGTGTCGTGTTCCTCATCCACGACGATCAGGCCGAGATTTTGAAACGGCAGGAACAGGGCCGAGCGCGCGCCGACGACCACCTGACAGCCCCCCTCGCCCACCATTTTCCAGGTGCGGCGGCGTTCCGTCATGGTCACGCCCGAGTGCCATTCGGCGGGGCGGGCGCCAAAGCGGGCCTCGATCCGGGTCAGGAATTCCGACGTCAGGGCGATTTCGGGCAGCAGGACAAGCGCCTGCCGCCGCTGGCGCAGGGTTTCGGCGACGGCTTCGAGGTAAACCTCGGTCTTGCCCGAGCCGGTGACACCGCGCAGCAGGGTGGTGCCGTAATCGCCGCCGGCGATCCCGGCGCGCAGGCTGTCGGCGGCGGTGGCTTGATCGTCGGTCAGCGCCTTGCCGGGGCGGTCGGGATCGAGCCGGGGATAGGGCAGATCGCGCGGTGTGTCTTCCTCGAGCACGACGCCCTGTTTGACCAGCCCCTTGACCACCGATGTGGTCACACCGGCCTGTTCGGACAGTTCGCCAAGGGTAAAGGCGAGGGTGCCGAAATCCTCCAGCACGGCCAGCACACGTTTGCGGGCGTCTGTCATCCGGTCGGGCGCGCCCTGCCCCGCGCGATAGATTTTCTGCATCGACGGCGGGTTGGCCAGCCCCGGCGCACGGGTGGCCAGCCGCAGCATTGCGGGCATGGGCGTAAGCGTGTAATCGGCGGCGCGGTGCAGGAACGCCTGCATTTCGTCGCGCATTGGCGCGACATCCAGCACGCGGATCACCTGACGGATTTTCGCACGGTCGAAATCGCCCCGCCCCGGCCCCCAGACCACGCCGATCACCTTGCGCGGGCCAAGCGGCACCTCGACGAAGGCACCGATATGGCATCCCCCCTCGGGGGCGCGGTAATCCAGCACCCGGTCAAGCGGCTGCGTGGTCATGACGCCCACGAGGTCGCCCTCGACGAAATAATCCTTGGCGGGTGACGGCAACTCTGATCGCTCCATGACAGGGGTTTCGGCAGCGCACTCTATGGGGTAAAGCCGGGGATGAAAAACCCCAACCCGCACCAAGGGACCGCTGATATGAAATTCTTTGTCGATACTGCCGAAGTCGAAGCCATTGCCGAACTGAACGAACTGGGCATGGTGGATGGCGTCACCACCAACCCGTCGCTGATCCTGAAATCGGGCCGCGACATTCTGGAAGTGACCAGGGAAATCGCCGACATGGTCGACGGCCCCGTCAGCGCCGAGGTTGTCGCTCTGGAGGCCGACGCGATGATCGAAGAGGGCCGCAAGCTGGCGAAGATCGCCGACAATATCGCGGTCAAGGTGCCGCTGACATGGGACGGGCTGAAGGCCTGCAAGGTTCTGTCGGGCGAAGGCAACATGGTGAACGTGACGCTGTGTTTCTCGGCCAATCAGGCGCTGCTGGCGGCCAAGGCCGGTGCGACCTTCATCAGCCCGTTCATCGGGCGTCTGGACGACATCAACCTCGACGGTATGGAACTGATCGCGGATATCCGCCAGATCTACGACAATTACGGGTTCGAAACGCAGATTCTTGCCGCCTCGATCCGGACGGTGAACCATGCGTTCCAGTCCGCGCAGATCGGGGCCGACGTGATGACCGCTCCGCCCGCCGTGATCAAGCAGATGGCCAACCATCCGCTGACCGACAAGGGGCTGGACGCCTTCATGAAGGATTGGGAAAAAACGGGGCAGAAAATTCTGTAACCCGTGCTATAAAGCCTGAAAACAAGACCGAGGCCGGTGATGAGTGGCAAGCCACAGATGGACGACACCCTGCGCGAAAAGATCATCGCGCAGCCCGATGTTATCCTTGAAGATCAAGATCTTATGCACGCCCTGATCGCGGCGAACGAGCGCGCCATGGGGGGCAATATCGTCGATCTGCGCGGGATCGCGATGGAACGGCTGGAGGCGCGGCTGGACCGGCTGGAGGATACCCACCGTTCGGTCATCGCTGCGGCCTATGAGAACCTTGCCGGCACCAACCAGGTGCATCGCGCCATCCTGCGGATGCTGGACCCGGTCGAGTTCGAGTATTTCCTGCGCGACCTCGGGGCCGAGGTGGCCCAGATCCTGCGCGTGGACAGCATGAAGCTGGTGCTGGAAACCGTTCAGGACAAGGACGATCCCGCAGTCAAGAAGCTGGGCGATGTGCTGTCGGTGGCCGAGCCGGGCTTTATTACCGAGTACCTGATGGACGGGCGCAATGGCGATCCCCGGCAGGTGACGCTGCGCCAGATCCGCGAGGGCGACGAACGGATTTACGGCCAGCAGGCCGAATTCATCCGCTCCGAAGCCTGCCTGTTGCTGGATCTGGGCGAGGGGCGCCTGCCCGGCATGCTGGCCATGGGCACCGAAGACCCGCATCAGTTCAGCCCACAGCAAGGCACTGATTTACTGGCGTTTTTCGCCGGTGTCTTCGAGCGGGCGATGCGCCGCTGGTTGTCATGATCAGCGCCGCCGCCCGCGATGCGTTGCAGGGCTGGCTAGACGCCCAAAAGGCGCTGAAGGGTGCGGCGGACAACACGCTGGAAGCTTATGGGCGCGATGTCGGCGGGTTTCTGGCCTTTGTCACCGAACACAAGGGTGAAGCGCAGGGGCTGTCCGCGCTGGCACGGGTCGGTGTGGCGGATATGCGCAGCTGGATGGCCTTTACGCGGGGCAAGGACGTTGGCGCGCGGTCGCTGGCGCGCAAGCTGTCGGCGGTCAAGAGTTTCTATCGCTGGCTGTCCGAGCACGAAGGGTTCGACGCAACCGCCGTCCTGTCGGCGCGGGCTCCGAAATTTCAGCGCAAGCTGCCCCGGCCACTGGCCCCGGACGCGGCGCAGGATTTGATTGAAACCCTTGAAATGCAAAGCGAAAACCCGTGGGTGGCGGCGCGCGATCAGGCCGTGGTGACGTTGCTCTATGGGTGCGGGCTGCGGATTTCCGAGGCGCTCGGGCTGAGAGCGGACGTGCTGCCGATGGCCGAGGCGCTGCGCATCACCGGCAAGGGCGGCAAGGAGCGGGTCGTGCCCGTGATCGCCCCGGCGCGCGCGGCGGTCGAGCATTATGTGCGGTTGTGTCCGCATGACCTGACGCCCGATCGGCCGTTGTTTCGCGGGGTGCGGGGCGGGGCGTTGAGCCCTCGGGCGGTGCAGAAGGTCACGCAGGCCGCGCGCACGCAACTGGGCCTGCCCGCCAGCGCCACGCCACATGCGATGCGGCACAGCTTTGCCACGCATTTATTGAATGCCGGCGGGGACTTGCGCGCCATTCAGGAACTTTTGGGCCATGCGTCGCTCTCGACGACACAGGCCTATACCGCCGTGGACAGCGCGCGGTTGATGGAGGTCTACCGCAACGCGCATCCCAAGGGGCGATGACCCTGCGCGCTGTGGCTGCAAGAGGATGAAATGACAAGTCAATTCAAAGCGTTATCGGTTCATTTCCTGACTGCGACAGGGGCGGTTTTCGCCATGCTGGCGCTGCTGGCCGCAGCGGATGCGAAATGGGACCTGATGTTCCTTTGGCTGGTGGTGGCCTTTGCGGTGGACGGAATCGACGGGCCGCTGGCACGCCGCTATCTGGTCTGGGAGAACGCGCCGCGCTTTGACGGGGTGTTGCTGGACCTGATCATCGACTACCTGACCTATGTGTTCATCCCCGCCTTCGCGTTGTTCAAATCCGACCTGCTGCCGGGCTGGACAGGGTGGGTGGCAATCATCATCATCACCTATGCCAGCGCCCTGTATTTTGCCGATACGAACATGAAAACAAAGGACAATTCCTTTTCCGGGTTTCCCGGTTGTTGGCAGATGGCGGTGCTGGTGATGTTCGCGGTGCAACCGCCGATCTGGTTGATCCTCGTGTTGATCACGCTGTTGTCGGTGGCGATGTTCCTGCCGCTGAAGTTCATCCATCCGGTGCGAACCGAGCGCTGGCGGGCGGTGTCGCTGCCACTGGCTTTTGCCTGGACGTTTTTCGCGGGATGGGCCGCTTGGGTGGATTTTCACCCCGAAAGCTGGGCGCATTGGGGGCTGGTGATGACCACCATCTACCTGCTGTTCGCGGGCATCGCGCAGCAACTGATCCCGCAGCGCGCGGGGGGCTGAGTTTCGTACGTTTTGTACGAAGTGTACGCGGGTTTCGTACGAAAATCGGGGGTAGTGGCGAAATTTGCGTCCATGAGGGGCGCAATGGATAGGGTCGCCTGTTGCGGTGCCGAAACCCGAGCCCGAATGCGTGGCATTGGCCAAATGAGCCCCCGGATCGCCTGCGATCCGGTTCGCGCCCGACCCCGCCCCCCAGGGCGGGCGCGAATTGTTCCACGGTTTGCACACATCACGACGTTGGCATTCTGAAGCAACGTCTGCGCACACTGCACCATGCCCACCCTCGGGGTCGGGCGCGAACCTGTCGTTTCCCTTTTCAGATAACCTTGGCAGGCCCCCCCGATCTAGCGCATCAGCACCACGGGCACCTTGCAGGAGCGGATCATCTCGGTGGTGGTGGAGCCGATCAGGAGCGAGCGCACGCGGCTGTGCCCATAGGCCCCCATCACCAGAAGGTCATACCCCTGATCCCCGGTCAGCGCCGAGAGCACCTTTTCCGGCTCGCCGCCCTGAATGAGGGTTTCGACCGCATACCCGCCTGCGCGCAGGGTGGCGGCGGCGTCGTCGAGCGATTTGCGCATGGCGTCGGTTTCGGCCCCGGCGAAGACCAGCGTGACATGCAGACCGGCAAAGAGCGGGCTGCGCGAAATGTAATCCACCGCCTTGAGCGAGGACGCGCCGCCGTCGAAGGCCACCAGAACCTTTTGCGGTGCCCTGAAGGCGCGGTTGGCCACGAAGACGGGTTTATGGCTGGCGCGCACGATGCGTTCGAGGTTGGAGCCCAGATGATCGGTGGCCAGGCCTGCGGCCTCGCCGCGTTTGCCGATCACGATCATGTCGCCGGTTTCTTCCTTGGCGGTGACGGTTTCGACCAGATCACCCTGACGCAGGCGGGTTTCGACCTCGATATCGCCGTCGCCTGCGACAATCGCCCTGGCGTCTTCGAGGATGGCGCGGCCGTGTTCATGGGCCAGTTTGGCGCGTTCGGCGTCGAGGTCGGCCAGCTTTTCCAGCAGGCGCGAGCGCGCGCCGAGGCGGATCGCGCCGGAGAGGTCCTGTTTTTCGGTCGTGTCGCGGCGGCCCATGACGTGGTAGATCTTGACCCTGGAGCCGGTGCGCCCGGCGATCCATGCGGCGTGGTGGCAGACGCTTTCGGAATAGGCCGAGCCGTCCACGAGGGCGATCAGTGTGTTCGTTGTCATTGTCCGGCTCTCCCTTAGTGGCCCAGCAATTGATCCATCGCGCCCGGCTTGTCATGGATGGCAAGCTGATCGACGATGGTTTCCGAGGCTTCGTTCATGCCGATGAGCTCCACATCGGCCCCTTCCCGGCGGAATTTCAGCACGGCCATGTCCACTGCCGCAACCGAAGAAATATCCCAGATATGGGCGCGGCTGAGGTCGAGCGTGACCTTGTCGGGGGCTTCGCGGAAATCGAAGGCTTTCATGAAGTCCTCGGAGGAGGCAAAGAAAAGCTGGCCTTCGACGTAATAGGTGCGGTGGGTGCCGTCTGGCGTGATCTCGGAGCGGACGCGGAACAGTTGCGCGATCTTCCATGCAAAGAAGATGCCCGAGAGCAGCACGCCGACCAGAACGCCGATGGCGAGGTTGTGGGTGTAGATCACGAAGAACACCGTCGCCAGCATCACCACCGAAGACGAGCGCGGATGATCGCGCAGGTTCCTGATCGAGGACCAAGAAAACGTGCCGATCGAGACCATGATCATGATCGCCACCAGCGCCGCCATCGGGATGATGCCGACGATATCGCCCAGACCGACGCAGAGGATCAGAAGGAAAATCCCGGCGACGAAGGTCGAAAGCCGCCCGCGCCCGCCGGATTTCACGTTGATGATCGACTGGCCGATCATGGCGCAGCCCGCCATGCCGCCGATGAAGCCGGTAAAGGTGTTGGCAAGGCCCTGCCCGATGCATTCCTGATTGCGGTCGCTGCCGGTGTCGGTCAGGTCGTCGACGATCTGCTGGGTCATCAGGCTTTCGAGCAGGCCCACCACCGCCACGGCGATGGAATAGGGCAGGATGATTTGCAGGGTTTCGAAGGTGAAGGGGATGTCGGGGATCAGGAACACCGGCAGGGTATCGGGCAGTTGGCCCATGTCGCCCACGGTGCGCACGTCCCAACCCATCAGCACGGTCAGCGCGGTCAGCACGATGATGGTGACCAGCGGCGAGGGAATGGCGGTGGTGATGCGGGGGAACAGGTAGATGATCGCCAGCCCGCCCGCGACCAGCGCATAGGTCAGCGGCGGCACCCTGGACGGGTCGAGTTCGGGCAGTTGCGCCATGAAGATCAGGATCGCCAGCGCGTTGACGAATCCGGTCATCACCGATTTCGACACGAAACGCATGACATAACCCAGCCGCAGGAACCCGGCGCCGATTTGCAGCAGCCCCGCCAGAATGGTGGCGGCCAGCAGGTATTGCAGCCCGTGATCTTTGACCAGCGTGACCATCAGAACGGCGGTGGCCGCCGTGGCCGCCGAGATCATGCCGGGCCGCCCGCCGGTGATGGCGGCGATCACGGCAATGGAAAAGCTGGCGTAAAGGCCGATCTTGGGATCGACGCCGGCGATGATGGAAAAGGCGATGGCCTCGGGGATGAGGGCCAGCGCGACGACGAGACCCGAGAGGAGATCGCCACGAATGTTGGAGGTCCATTCGCGGCGGTAGCTGTGCAGGGACATCATGGTGAAAAGCGTTTCCTTTGGCCGTCCCCGGCGGGGCGGTCTGTGGTACGGCGCGGTGTGGCGCGGTTCGTGTCAGGTTGTCCGGCGGATCGGCGGCCGGAAGAGCCAGCCGGGGATCGCACCCGGCTCCGTGTTCGCTGCGGCGCAACATACAAATCCGCGCGCAAAGCGCAACCTTGTGTGAAACGGGGGGATGATTGGCGTGACGGATTTGCTGCGCCGCGGCTTATTCGGTGTCGAGCAGCACCGCCTCGACCCGGCGGTTGGCCTCGCGCCCCTCGGGGGTGGTGTTGGCCATGATCGGGGAAAGATAGCCGATGCCGTTGGATTCCAGTTGCGTGCGGGGCACGTCATGGGCGCTGACCAGCCGTTCCAGCACCGAGGCCGCGCGGCGGCGCGACAGGGCGATGTTGTCGTCCAGCCCGCCGACGGAATCGGTATGGCCCACCAGCGCGATCCGGCGGCCCGGATCGGCGCGCAGGAAGGCCGCGAGCGCCTGAAGCGAGGTATGTTCTGTGTCGGACAGGTCCGATGCCCCGGTTTCGAAATCGAGATCGGAGAGGATCACATGCCCGTCGCGCAGGAGCGCCTGCTCCAGTTCCCCGGTGGCCACCGGGGCGGGCGCGCGGCGGGCGGTGACGGTGGTGCCGGACGCGGCGGAGGCCCTCTGGCCCGCCTGCATGATCTGCACATAACCCGTTCCGCCCGAGCGCGACACCAGCACCGAGACATATTCGGCGGCGGCGTCGCCCTGTGCGCCCTTGCGCCCCGAGAGAAAGCGGTAATCGAGCAGGTCCACGTAGATATCCGGCGCGGCCATCACGCGGGTGTTGAAGCGGAAATCGAACCCGCCACAGGCCGGTCCGGCGCAGTCGAACAGGATGTCGAAACCCTGTGCCTCGATCTGGTCGCGCAGGGGGAGGAATATCTGCGCGGTGGTCATGCCCTGCCCTTCGATCCGCCAGGCCTGCTGAACGCTCGGCCCCTCGACGCGCAGGGTGCGCAGGGTGCCGTCCTCGAACGGGCCGAGAGGCAGGCGGTAGCTGTCGCTGTCCTGCGTGATCTCACGGGTCAGGCTGGCGCTGCCGGGAATCGACAGGTCCAGCGCATGGCCGACAACGGGCAGTAGCGCGAGGCCGGACAACAGGGCAAGACGCGCCAGCATCGCGCTCAGCGGGCCTGAGCGTGGTAATCGGCGTTGGGGATCATGCCCGTGGCGCTGGCCACGCGATTGCTCATGTTGAAGAAGCCGATGACATTGGCGATGTCCCAGATGTCGCGATCCGAGAATCCGACATCGCGCAGCGCCTGACGGTCGGCCTCGACGGTTTCGGAGCTGGCTTTGGTGATCTTCTCGGCAAAACTCAGCATGGCGGTCTGCCGCGCGTCCAGACCGGCGGCGCGCCAGTTCATCACCATCGCTTCGCCCAGTTCGGGCTTGCCCGAGAGCGCACGCACGGCCGCGCCGTGGGCGACCTGACAATACCAGCAGCGGTTGATCGAGCTGACCACCACCGCGATCATCTCGCGTTCGAGCTTGGACAGCCCGCTGTCGCCAAGCATCAGGTCGTTATACATGCCGGTAAAGGCGTTCAGCTTGTCGATATCAATCGCGTAGGCGCGCAGCACGTTGGGGATCATGCCCAGCTTGTCCTGGCAGATATCGAAATATTTCTGAGTCTCGGCGGGCAGCGGATCGACCATCGGCAGGTCGAGCGCGGTGGGTCTGTCGGTATCGCTCATGTGGGGGTCGCCTCCTCCTTGATGCGATAGTGATACTGCCCGGCCAGTTCCATGTGCAAGGCGGCATAAAGCGCATTGGCCCCGGCATTGGCTTGTGTGCAGAGGGCGGCGACATGGCTTGCGCCGTTCTGCTGCGCCCAGAGAGCGGCCAGTTGCACGACCCGTTTGCCGATGCCGTGGCGGCGGCATTCGGGGGTGACTTCGAGCGCGTGGATCATGGCGGTGCCGTCATGGATGCCGACAAAGGCGGTGGCGGCGGGCCGCTGGCCGTCGCGGGCGATGACCGTCGTTTTGGGCTCTGCGGCCCGTTCCATCACCGCGAGGCGCGCAGGGCCGATCCCGCCCTCCGCCCACATGTCGCACTGAATCGCCAGTGGCTCCCAGATGACGAAGGTGGTGGCGAGCGGCGGCGGCACGGCGAGATCGGCCACCGGCGCGACATAGAGGTTCACCGGGTCGATCACCGCATAGCCCCGGTCGGCCAGCATGGCATCGAGCGCCTCGTCGCCCTGACGGATCATGAACAGCGGGGTCTGGCCCAGCGCCTGCATCGCGGATTCGGCCATTGGCAGATCATCGGCGGTGGCGGCCTGCCGCGCGGTGGCGGCGGAAACACGTTTGCCCCCGCCCTGCCCGTCACGGACAGTCCAGGGACCGACGGTTTCGGTTGCGGCGGCGGGCCATGTGGCTTCGGTCACGGCGTAGAGATGTTGGGGCGTCATGCGGGGAAAATCCTGTTGAGTTCGGACATGGCGGCATCGACCTGTGCACCGTCCTGCCCGCGCACGACGATCTGCGCGCCGAACACGCCGTCGCGCTGGAACGGGTAAGAGCCGATGGACAGATCGGGATAACGTGTGGCCAGATCGCCCAGGGGACCGGCGATATCGCCCTCGCCCCGGTAGACCAGCAGGGATTGCGACAGCACCGGCGCACCGCCGGTCAGCGTGGGCAGAAGCCCGGCCAGCATCGCGTTGAAGATCGAGGGCACCCCGGCCATGACATGCACGTTTTCGATGCTGAAGCCCGGCGCGGCGCTGATCGGGTTGTCGATCAGGGTGGCCCCGTCGGGAATGCGGGCCATGCGCAGGCGGGCCTCGTTCAGCTCCAGCCCCTGCCGGTCGTAATGGGATTGCAGGATGGCGCGGGCATCGTCGCGCACCGAAATGGGCCGTTCGAAGGCGCGGGCGACGTTTTCGGCGGTGATGTCGTCATGGGTCGGGCCGATCCCGCCCGAGGTGAAAACATGATCGTATGCGGCGCTGAGCGCCTGCACGGCGGCGGTAATGGCCCCGGCGTCGTCGCTGACGACGCGCACCTCCTGCAGGTCGATGCCGTGGCCGGTCAGTTCCCGCGCGAGGTGGTTCATGTTCGCATCGCGCGTGCGCCCCGACAGGATTTCATCGCCGATGACAAGCATGGCGGCGGTGGGGTTGGGCATGGGGCTGCTCCTTGTAACAGGTGACAGGATCGGTATAGGCCTGTCGTCATGCGCTTTCAAACCCCTCTTGAGCCCGCCACGCTGATCCGGCGTTATAAACGCTTTCTGGCCGATATCCGGCTGGAGGACGGGCGCGAGGCGGTGGCCCATTGCGCCAATCCCGGCTCGATGATGGGGCTGGCCGAGCCGGGCATGCGGATCTGGGTGGAACCCAATGACGATCCGAAGAAAAAGCTGAAATACGGCTGGCGTCTGGTGGAACACGACACCGGGCATTTCACCGGGGTCGATACATCGGTGCCCAACCGTGCGCTGCGCGCGGCGCTGGAGGCCGGGGAGGTTGCCGGGCTGGAGGGCTATGACAGCGTGCGCCCTGAGGTGAAATACGGCGAGAACAGCCGGATCGATTTCCTGTTGCAGGGCGCGGGGCGGCGCGACGCCTATGTCGAGGTGAAATCGGTGACGCTGATGCGCGAGGCGGGCATGGCCGAGTTTCCCGACAGCGTGACGGCGCGCGGCGCGAAACATCTGGCGGAACTGGCGGCGATGGCGCGGGCGGGGCATCGCGCGGTGATGCTCTACCTGATCCAGCGCACGGATGCGCGGGTGTTCCGGCTGGCGGAGGATATCGACCCGGCCTATGCGGCGGCGTTCGGCGCGGCGCGCGCGGCGGGGGTCGAGGCGCTGGCGTTCGACACCGCGATCAGCCCCGAGGGCGTCACGCTGGGCCGCGCGGTGGCGTTTGGGTAAGGCGGCGCTGGTCAAGGGGGGACCGGGGACGGACCGGGGAACGATCGCGCGCTTTTCCAAGGTTGCCCATGCGGGACCGGAGCTACATTTGACAAGCCGCGCAGCGCCAGACCGCGGGATGGCGACCCTGCCTTCGCGCTTGGACGCTTTATCCCCGCCAAATCCGAAAAAGTCCCGATCGGGGCGCGCACACCACCCAATCGCCAGCCCGTGCACGCGGTCTGGCGATGCGCGGCGCCTTCGGCGCTGTTTCGCGCTTGGGACAAGGACATGACGGGCGCTATCCGGGAAGCGTTCGAGCGATGTTGCCTCTTTCGGGTACGGCGGACTAAAACACCGATATGACCTCTGAAACACGCACTCGGATCGCGGTGATCGCGTTGTTCGTGCTGGCGGTGGGCCTCTGTGCCGCCGGGATCTGGCGCTATGGCTATGGGCAGGCGCTGGATCAGTTGGAGAAACAGGCGACCTCCGATCTGGCGCTGGCCGCCGACCGGTTCACCGGGCAGTTGCGCCGCTATCAGGAACTGGCCGTGCTGATGGCCGGACATCCCACGCTGGTCGCGCTGAGCGAGGATGGCACACAAGGCGGGGCCGCGCACAGGCTGTTGCTGGATGCCGCCGATAAGACCGGGGCGATGGGCCTGTTCTATGCCGCGCCCGACGGGCGGGTTCTGGCGCGGGCGGGCGATGTGCCGGACAGCTTGCGCGAAAGCGCCTATTTCGAGCGGGCGCTGAACGGGGCGCTTGGACAGGGCTATGGCCGTTACGGGCCGGTCGGGCAGCGCGCCTATGTCTATGCCGCCCCGGCCTTTGGCCCCGGTGAGGGCGTGCGCGGCGTATTGGTGGTGCTGATCGAGATCGCGGAACTGGAATGGGACTGGATCGGCGGGCAGCCTCCGGTGTTCTTCACCGATGCACGGGGCGAGGTTTTCGTGTCGAACCGCTCGGAAATCCTGTTCTGGCAGACGGGGCCCGAGGGCACGGGACTGCAGCCCGGAGGCGGGGCGAACATGCCCGCCTTCGACGCCGATACGGTTTCGGGACATGATGTCTGGGAAATGGATTGGGGCGATTACCTGCCCGCCCGCGCGCTGCACATGGCGCAGGACCTGCCGGTGATCGGGATGATCGGGCATGCGCTGCTGGATGTGCGGCAGGCGCGGTGGGTCGCGGGGTTGCAGACCAGCGTGTTCGCGGTGATCTGTCTGGCCTTTGGCGGGCTGTTGTTTCTGGCCACCGAACGGCGGCGCATCCTGACCCGCGCCAACGAGCGGCTGGAGCATCGCGTGGCCGAGCGCACCGCCGAATTGTCGGGCGCGAACCTTGCGCTGCGCCGCGAAGTATCCGAGCGGCTGGAGGCCGAGGCGGCGCTGAAGAAGGCGCAGGACGATCTGGTGCAGGCGGGCAAGCTGAGCGCACTGGGGCAGATTTCGGCCGGGATCAGCCATGAGCTGAACCAGCCGCTGATGGCGATCCGGCAATTCGCGGAAAACGGCGCGACCTTCCTTGCGCGCGGCAAGGCCGACAAGGCGGGCGAGAACCTGAGCCGGATCGGCGATCTGGCGGCGCGGGCGGCGCGGATCATCCGCAACCTGCGCGCCTTCGCCAAGCAGGAGAACGAACCCGTTGGCCGGGTCGATATCGTGGCGGTGGTGGATCAGGCGCTGGAACTGACCGAGGCGCGGCTGACGCGCGACGGGATCACGGTGGACTGGCAGCGCCCCGAGGCGGCGGTGCATGTGCAGGGCGGCGAGGTGCGGCTGGGGCAGGTGCTGGTCAACCTGATCTCGAACGCCGCCGACGCGATGGCCGAAAGCCCGCAAAAGCGGATCACGATTGCCATACACCGCGGCGATCCGGTGGCATTGGAAGTGGCGGATACCGGGCCGGGCATCGACGAGCCGGAAAAGATTTTCGATCCGTTCTATTCCACCAAGGAGGTCGGGGCCTCGGAAGGGATGGGGCTGGGGCTGTCCATTTCCTACGGGCTGGTGCAGAGTTTCGGCGGCGAGATCAAGGGCCGCAACGCGCCGGGGGGCGGCGCGGTGTTCCGGGTGGAACTGGAACGCTGGCCCGACAAGGAGGCCGCGGCATGAGCGCGACACCCGAGACGGTGCTGGTCGTCGATGACGACGCGGCGGTGCGCGAGGCGCTGATTCAGACGCTGGAACTGGCCGACCTGCAGGTGATCGCCGCCGGGTCGTTCATCGAGGCCAAGGATCACATCACCGCCGGGTTCGCGGGCGTGATCCTGTCGGATATCCGGATGCCGGGGCGCGACGGGTTTCACCTGCTGGGCCATGCGCAGGCGGTGGATGGCGAATTGCCGGTGATCCTGCTGACCGGCGAGGGCGATATCCCGATGGCGGTCGAGGCGATGGGGCAAGGGGCGTTCGATTTCCTGGAGAAGCCCTGCGCGGCGGACGATCTGCTGCCGGTGTTGCAGCGCGCCTTGCAAACCCGCGCGCTGGTGCTGGAAAACCGCCACCTGAAGGCGCAGCTTGAAACCGGCGATCCGGCGGCGCGGATGCTGCACGGGACCTCGAAGCTGGTGCAGGACCTGCGGACGCGCATCCGGGCCGTGGCCCCGACCGGGGCCGAAGTGCTGGTGACAGGCCCGCCCGGCGCGGGGGTGTCGAACGTGGCCGAGGTGCTGCACCTGATGTCGCCCTTTGCCGGGGGGCCGTTCGTCAAGCGCCCCGCCGCCGCTCTGGAGGTCGGGGCGCTGGACGAGGCGCTGAGCGCCGCCAGGGGCGGGAGCCTGTTTCTGGACGAGATCGCCGCCCTGCCCCGTCCGGCGCAGTATGCGCTGCTGGACCGGATCGAACAGGGTCCAGAGGCCCGCGTGATCGCAGGGGCCACCGCCGATCTGGCCGCCGAATTGCAGGCCGGGCGGATGCATGCCGAACTGTATTACCGGCTGGACGTGATGCCGGTGCGCATCCCGGCGCTGTCCGAACGCCCCGAGGATATCCCGGTGCTGTTTCGCCAATACGTCGCGCAATCCGCCGAACAGGCGGGGCTGCCGGTGCCCGAAATCTCGCCCGATCACCTGGCCGCGCTGATGGCGCAGGACTGGCCGGGAAACGCCCGCTCACTGATGAGCGCGGCGATGCGGTTCGTTCTGGGTATGCCCGAGGAAAGCCAGGCCGCCGCCGAACTGGGGCTGGCCGAACAGATGGCGCGAGTGGAACGCTCGCTGCTGGTGGCGGCGCTCGGGCGGCAGAACGGGCGCGCCTCGGAAGCCGCCAAGGCGCTGAAACTGCCGCGCAAGACCTTTTACGACAAGCTGGCGCGCTATGGCATCAAGCCCGAGGATTACCGGCGGGGGTGAGGATGGGGGCGCTTACCGCGGATTTGGCCTGCTCTTTGCGCGAGACAGCGGCCAAAGGCTGCTGCGCATGGCCGGGCCGCCCGACTCGTTGTGCGGATTTTCGCACAACGTGGTGCCCCATTGTGCGAGTTCCCGCACAATGCTGCCATGCAGCATTCCCCCCACCTCCCGTCGAACACGTCAAGCTATTGATTTTACACAAAGTTTCAAAACGCGCCATTTTTTGTGCGTTATGTCTTGAGCGAATATCCGCCATGCGAAACGATGCGCGCGTCGCGCCGTAACGGGCGCCGATTGCAACCGTCTCAATACATGGGAGGAGACAGACATGAAATTCCTGACCGCCGCCGCCACGGCCGTGGCCCTGTCCATCACCGCCGGCGCCGCAAGCGCGGCCTGCGACGATGGCGAGATCGTCGTCAAGTTCAGCCACGTCACCAACACCGACAAGCACCCCAAGGGGATCGCCGCGTCGCTGCTGGAACAGCGCGTGAACGACGAGATGAACGGCACGATGTGCATGGAAGTCTATCCGAACTCGACGCTTTACAACGACAACAAGGTGCTGGAAGCGATGCTGCAGGGCGACGTGCAGCTGGCCGCGCCGTCGCTGTCGAAATTCGAGAAGTTCACCAAGCAGTTCCGCCTGTTCGACCTGCCCTTCATGTTCAAGGACATCGACGCCGTGGACGCGTTCCAGGCTTCGGACAACGGTCAGGCGATGCTTGACTCGATGCAGCGCCGCGGCCTGCAGGGGCTGGCCTACTGGCATAACGGCATGAAGCAGATGTCGGCCAACAAGCCGCTGCTGGAGCCGTCGGACGCCAACGGCCTGAAATTCCGCGTGCAGTCCTCGGACGTTCTGGTGGCGCAGATGGAAGCCATCGGCGGCAGCCCGCAGAAAATGGCGTTTTCCGAAGTTTACGGCGCGCTGCAGCAGGGTGTCGTGGACGGGCAGGAAAACACCTGGTCGAACATCTACGGCAAGAAGTTCTTCGAGGTGCAGGACGGCATCACCGAAACCAACCACGGTGTGATCGACTATCTGGTGGTGACCAATATCGACTGGCTGGAAGGGCTGGACGCCGAGGTGCGCGAGCAGTTCCTGACCATCCTCGGTGAAGTGACCGAGGCGCGCAACAGCGAGTCGGCCAAGGTGAACCAGGAGGCCAAGCAGGCGGTCATCGACGCCGGTGGCGAAGTGCGCCAGCTGACCGACGAACAGCGCACCATGTGGGTCGATGCGATGAAACCCGTCTGGGACCAGTTCAAGGACGACGTGGGCCAGGAAAACATCGACGCCGCCCAGGCCATCAACGCCAGCATGTAAGACCGGGCTGCGCGCAGTCGCAGCCACCGGGGCGGGCCATAACCGCATGGCCCGCCCTTTTTGCAACCACAGCCGGGAGGGGGAACAATGCAGATCGGGCACAGCCTGACGGACAGGATCGAGGAGACGGTGATCGCCGTGCTGCTTGGCCTGATGACGATGGTGACCTTCGCCAATGTCGTCGCCCGTTACCTGTTCAATTCAAACATTCTCTGGGCGCTCGAGGTCACCGTGTTCATGTTCGGCTGGCTGGTTCTGCTGGGCGCCTCCTATGCGGTGAAGAAACACGCCCATCTGGGGGTGGATGCGATCCTCAACATGGTGTCCGCGCCGATGCGGCGCAGTCTGGCGCTGATTTCGGTGGCGTGCTGCCTGGTGTTTTCGCTGCTGCTGCTCAAGGGCGCCTGGGATTACTGGTCGGTCTTTGCCGAACTGCCGCCCACCACGGGCCGCTGGTTCCCCACCGGGTTCGACTGGGAGGCGCGCGGACAGGGCTGGTACGAGGTGCAGGACATCCCGATGATCGCGCCGTTCCGGTTCCTGGAAGAACTGATCAATTACGGCGAAAGCTACGAGAAGATTCCCAAGGCCATTCCCTATGTGGTCCTGCCCGTGTCGATGCTGCTGCTGGTGATCCGCTTCGTGCAGGCGGCGGTGGGCATCCTGAAGGGCGACGTGGACCGTCTGGTCGCCAGTCACGAGGTCGAGGACGAACTGGACAACGTCCGCGCCCAACAGGGGGAGCATGACTGATGGAAGTGGTTCTTTTGTTCTTCATGGTGGTCGGGCTGCTGTTGATCGGCGTGCCCATCGCCGTTTCGCTGGGGCTGAGCTCCACCCTGTTCCTGCTGTGGTTCTCGGAAAGCTCGATGGCGTCCATCGCGCAGACGCTGTTCGAAGCCTTCGAGGGGCATTTCACCCTGCTGGCGATCCCGTTCTTCATCCTCGCCTCGTCCTTCATGACGACGGGCGGCGTGGCGCAGCGGATCATCCGGTTTTCCATAGCCTGCGTGGGGCACCTGCATGGCGGGCTGGCCATTGCCGGGGTCTTCGCCTGCATGCTGTTCGCCGCGCTGTCGGGCTCGAGCCCGGCCACGGTGGTGGCCATCGGGACGATCGTGATCGCGGGTATGCGCCAGGTGGGCTATACCCGTGACTTCGCCGCCGGCGTCATCGCCAATGCCGGGACACTGGGCATCCTGATCCCGCCGTCGATCGTGATGGTGGTCTATGCCGCCGCGGTCGAGGTATCGGTGGGCCGGATGTTCCTGGCCGGTGTGATTCCGGGGCTGATGGCGGGCTTCATGCTGATGACCGCGATCTATATCATGGCGCGGCTGCGCAACATGCCCAAGGGCGAGTGGCAGGGCTGGGGCGAGATCTTCGCCTCGGGGCGAGATGCGGCCTGGGGGCTGTTCCTGATCGTCATCATCCTGGGCGGCATCTATGGCGGCATCTTCACCCCGACCGAAGCGGCGGCGGTGGCGGCGGTCTATGCCTTCTTCATCGCCAGCTTCGTCTACAAGGACATGGGGCCGCTGGCGACCGAGGGCGAAGGGCGCAACCTGTCGCTGCTGCGTAAACCGCAGGCGCTGATCACCGCATTCTTCCACGCCGACACGCGCCACACGCTGTTCGAGGCGGGCAAGCTGACGGTGACGCTGCTGTTCGTGATCGCCAACGCGCTGATCCTGAAACACGTCCTGACCGACGAACAGATCCCGCAACAGATCGCCAGCGCCATGCTGAGCGCCGGGTTCGGGCCGGTGATGTTCCTGATCGTGGTCAACGTGATCCTGCTGATCGGCGGGCAGTTCATGGAGCCCTCGGGGCTTCTGGTGATCGTGGCACCGCTGGTGTTCCCGATCGCCATCGAACTGGGGATCGACCCGATCCACCTAGGCATCATCATGGTGGTGAACATGGAAATCGGCATGATCACCCCGCCTGTGGGCCTGAACCTGTTCGTGACCTCGGGCGTGGCGGGCATGCCGATGATGGGTGTGGTGCGCGCCGCCCTGCCCTTCCTCGCGGTGCTGTTCGTGTTCCTGATCATGGTGACCTACATCCCCGCGATCTCGACCTTCCTGCCCAACACCTTCATGGGGCCGGAAATCATAACGAAGTGACCCGCTCACGGACCTTCGGGACGAGGCCCCGGCGATTGCCGCTGGGGCCTCGTCTTTGCCTGGATATCCGGCTCTTGCAGACCGCTCCGGCTGTCCGGGGCTGATATGTCGGATGCCTCCGGCGGGGATATTTGGGGCAAGAAGAAAGCCCGCTAACCGCTTTTTAACCAACGCCCCGTAACGTGGTGGATGCGGTACAGGCGGGGACGCCGATGACCGTGCAAGGAGAAAGGTTCGACCTTTTTCGGAAGGGGGGAGGAATAGCCCCCCTTTTCTTCTTGCTGAAAATATCCCCGCCGGAGGCATGGAATCTTTTTGGGTGGACGGTCAGCCGCTGGCGTGAAGGGCGGCAAGGGAAGCGACGCGGTCGGCCACGGAGGGGTCCGGCGCGCAGCTGCGGCGGGTTTGCAGGCTGACATGGATCATCAGCTGGTCGCAACTGGCCAGAACCTCACCATCGCTGGCGCGGATCAGTTCGTGGGCGCAGCGCAGTTTCTTGCCCTGCCCCTCGGTGATGCGGGTCTGTACGCGCACCCGTTCCCCGGAATGGGTTTCGGCCAGGTATTTCGTCGTGGTCTCGACGGTGAAATAGCTGAGGCCCGAGGCGATGTAATCCTCGCCCGCACCGACATGCGCCAGGACCGCGTCGGCGGCGTCGGAGAATATCTGGCCGTAGCGGCCTTCGTTCATGTGGCCGTTCAGGTCGGTCCAGTCCACCGGGATCACGCGATCCTGGCTGATCAGCGGAGCGCTGTCGGACAGGGGCGCGCGCAGGGCCTGTTGGTGAGCATTGATCAGGCGGCCCGTGGCGTTGTCTTGCTGGCGCAGGGCGCGCATCATGGCGATGAGGTTGCCGTCACGTTTGCGTTCGAGCTGGCGGATCGACAGGTGGCCGGATTGCGCATCGGACTGCGCGGCGATCTTGTCGATCAGCGTATCGGACAGGTCGGGCACGTCGGTCAGTTTCGACCAGGGCCAGTGCAGGGTCGGGCCGAACTGGGCGATGAAATGGCGCATGCCGTCCTCGCCCCCGGCAATGCGGTAGGTTTCGAACAGCCCCATCTGCCCCCAGCGCAAGCCGAAGGCGTAGCGGATGGCGTTGTCGATTTCCTCGGTGGTGGCGATGTCGTCATTGACCAGCCAGAGAGCCTCGCGCCAGACGGATTCGAGCAGGCGGTCGGCGATATGGGCCTCGATTTCCTTGCGCACGAGCAGCGGGCACATCCCAAGCGAGGTGAGCATGGCCTTGCAGGTATCCACCGCCTCCGGGTCGGTGGCCGGTGAGGGCACGAGTTCGACCAGCGGCAGAAGGTAGACCGGGTTGAACGGGTGTGTGACCATGATGCGCGCGGGGTCTGCCGCGCCCTGTTGCAGTTCGGAGGGCATGAAGCCCGAAGTGGACGAGCCGATCAGTGCCGCCGGGTTGGCGGCCTGAACCTCGGCAAAGACCCGGTGTTTGAGGTCGAGCCGTTCGCTGACGCTTTCCTGCACCCAGTCGGCATCGTTCACCGCTTCGGCGATGGTCGCGTGAAAGGTCAGCGCGCCTTCGTCCGGCAGGGCGCAATCGTAGAGCATGGGCAGGGCGCGGCGGGCGTTATCCAGAACCTCGCCGATCTTGCGCCCGGCCTGCGGGTCGGGGTCGAACACCTGCACGTTCCAGCCGTTGAGCAGGAAGCGCGCCGCCCATCCGCCGCCGATGACGCCGCCGCCGATGATCGCTGCCGTTCTGGTCATTGTCCGTCTCCTGTCAGCGCGGGATGAGGGCGCCGGTCTGGTATCCGTTGAAGTCGAGTATCTCGCGGGCGGCGGTGATCCTGTCGTCACCGCCCGAGGTAGCGCGGTCCAGCACCCAGCCGAAGCGCCCGTCGGGCGTGCCGATGGCGGCGGTGCGGTAATCGGCATCGACCCAGACCACCCAGATCTGCCACTCGGCCCCGTCCGCGGCGCGCAGCGCCCAGCGGTTGGGCCCCAGCGGTCTGGCGGGGTAGGTGCTGCGCCGGGGTTCGCATGCGCCGGACTCGTTGCAGATGCGGCGGGTCAGGGCGAAGGCCTCTTGCCCGCCGGGGCGGTAGGTGACGGCGCTCAGGGAGGCATCACCGGGGGTTGCGGCGCGCACCCGCCATTCCCCGGCCAGACGCGCGGCATCGTGGCGGGTGGTGACCGAAAGCGGCTGATCGGTGTTGCGGTAGGACGGCGTGGGCGTCGTGGCGCAGGCCATCAGCAGGGTCAGCGCGGCAAGGGCGATGGCGGGGCGGATCATGGGGGAGCCTTCCTTTCAGGGTGTCACGCCAGACTGCGCGATGGCCCGGCCATGAGCAACGTCCAATCGGGCGAAGGCGGGTCGGGGCATCCGCACTCAGCCCCTGGGGGCCTGTTTGGTCAGGTTCAGTTTCTTACGCACCTCTTGCGGTCCGATGACCCGCGCGCCGAGGTTTTCGACGATCGCCGCCGCGCGTTCGACCAGTTGCCAGTTTTCGGCCAGAACGCCGCGATCCAGCATCAGGTTGTCTTCGAGCCCCACGCGCACATGCCCGCCCGCCAGCACCGAGGCCGCGACATAGGGCATCTGGTTGCGCCCCAGCGAAAAGGCCGAGAACGTCCAGTCGGGCGGCACGTTGTTGACCATCGCCATGAAGGTGTTCAGGTCGTCCGGCGCGCCCCAGGGCACGCCCATGCACAGTTGCACCAGCGCGTCGGGGGCGAGGATGCCGTCGGCCACCAGTTGCCTTGCATACCACAGGTGGCCGGTGTCGAAGGCCTCGATCTCGGGTTTGACGCCGAGGTCGGTCATCATGCGGCCCATCGCCTGCAACATGCCCGGCGTGTTGGTCATGACGTAATCGGATTCGGCGAAATTCATGGTGCCGCAATCGAGCGTGCAGATTTCCGGCAGGCATTCGGCGATATGGGCGACGCGTTCGGTGGCACCGGCCATGTCGGTGCCTGCGGGGTCGAGCGGCAGGGGCTGTTCCACCCCGCCGAATGTGATGTCGCCGCCCATGCCCGCCGTCAGGTTCAGCACCACGTCGGTATCTGAGGCGCGGATCAGGTCGGTGAGTTCTCGAAACAGGCGCGGATCGCGCGAGGGGGCGCCGGTATCGGGGTCGCGCACATGGCAATGCACGATGGCCGCCCCGGCCCTCGCGGCGGCGATGGCGCTGTCGGCGATCTGGCGCGGCGAGCGGGGGACGTGCGGGCTGCGGTCCTGCGTTGCGCCCGAGCCGGTGACGGCGCAGGTGATGAAAACCTCTCGGGTCATGGCTAGCGGCATCGGGGCCTCCCTGAAACGGTGTGTCCGGGGAAGCGTATCGCGATGGCGGGACTGCGCATTTTGCCGTAAAAGACAAATATCATGCAGAAATGGACCAAACCCGCGCAATCCCCGGTGCGTATCGCCCTGTTGGTGTTCGATGCGTTTTCCAACCTGTGCCTTGCCAATTGCCTTGAGCCTCTGCGCGCGGCCAACACCCTGGTGCGGCGGGAGGCGTTCGACTGGCAGATCGTGACGATGGAGGGTGCGCCTGCCCTGTCGTCGAGCGGGTTGCAGGTGCTGCCCGATGCGGCGCTGGCACAGATTGGGCGGGTAGACTACCTGTTCGTGCTGGCGGGCTACGATCATCGCCGCCATGACACCCCCGCCACGCGCCGCGCCTTGCGGGCGGCGGTGGCCGGGGCGGGCACGGTCGTGGGGCTGGATGCGGGGCCTTGGTTGCTGGCCTCGGCGGGGCTGTTGGCGGGGCGGCGGGCGACGCTGCACTGGGATCTTCTGGATGCGTTCACCGAGCGGTTTCTGGAGGTGGAGGCCGAACGCGCCCGTGTCATCCGCGACGGCCCGTGGTGGAGCTGCGCCGGGGCGATGTCGGCGATGGACATGACGATGGGGCTGATCGCGGATCATCTGGGCCTGTCGGTGCGGCTGGATGCCGAGGCGCTGTTCATTCAGGGCGATCCACCGCTGGACGCCGGGCGCGAGCGGCAGGCGGTCAGCGATCCGCTGGTGCAGCGGGCGCTGGCCCTGATGCGCGAGCATGTCGAAGCCCCCCTGCCCCTTGCCGCGCTGGCGCGGGCGCTGTCGTGCCAGCCGCGCACGCTGGACCGGCGGTTTCGCGCCCGGCTGGGTGCGCCGCCCGGCATGGTTTATCGCCATTTGCGGCTGGCGGCGGCGCGGCGGATGCTGGAGACGACCGGGCTGAGCGTGGCCGAGATCGCCCTGCGAAGCGGTTATGACAGCCCTGCCGCGCTGAGCCGTGCGGTACGGCAGGTATACGGGATAACGCCTTCGGACCTGCGGGGCGGCGGGTAGCCGTGGCTTGTCCTGTCCGGTGTTTCAGCGCAAGATCACGCGCATGACCGATCAGCCTTCTGCCCCCCGTTTCCGCCTGCGCCTGCATTTCGCCCCCGGCGGGATGCTGGGGCCCGGCAAGGCCGAATTGCTGGAACGGATCGCGCGGACCGGATCGATCGCCGCCGCCGGGCGCGAGATGGGCATGAGCTACAAGCGCGCGTGGCAGTTGGTGGAAACGATGAACGCCATGTTCCGCGAACCGCTGGTCGAAAGCACGCGGGGCGGCGCCAGGGGCGGCGGTGCGGAGGTGACCGAGACCGGACAGGCCGTTCTGGCCGAGTTTCGCGGGCTGGAGGATGCCGCCCGGAAGGCCGGGGCCGATCACATTGCAAGGTTGCAGGCGATGCTGCGCGATATTCCCGATGGGAAATAGCGCTTGCCTTATGATCCTCCAGACCGTTATTCCCGATGAGATATAACGAAACTGCGGAGAGAATCGCATGGGTCTGTTCACATCGGCGCGCCGCCTTGCGGGTTGGACGCTGGCCTTTTCGATCTGCACCCCGGTCACTGTTCTGGCCGAGGAAATCACGGTTTTCGCCGCCGCCAGCATGACCAACGCCATGGCCGAAATCGAAGAACGGTTCGAATCCGAGACCGGCCATGACATGTCGGTGTCGCTGGCCGGGTCCTCGGCGCTGGCGCGTCAGATTCAGCAGGGCGCCCCGGCGGATGTGTTCGTTTCGGCCAATCCCGGCTGGATGGATGCGCTTGAAGAGGACGGGTTGCTGGAGCCGGGCACGCGGTTCGACCTGCTGGCCAATTCCATCGTCCTGATCGCGCATGGCACGGATGCCGGCAAGGTCGAGATCGGCCCCGAGATGGACCTGCCCGCCCTTCTGGCGGGCGGCAAGTTGGCGATGGCGCTGGTCGATGCGGTACCGGCGGGGATTTACGGCAAGGCCGCGCTGGAACATCTGGGCCTGTGGCAGGGCATCGCGCCGCAAGTGGTGCAGGCCGACAATGTGCGCGCCGCGCTGGCGCTGGTGTCCCTGGGCGAAGCGCCCTACGGGATTGTCTATGCCACCGATGCCGTGGCCGATGACAAGGTGACCGTTGTCGCGACCTTTCCCAAGGACAGCCACCCGCCCATCGTCTATCCCGCAGCCGATATCGCGGGCCGCGATACCGGGGTCGAGGCGGAATTTCTGGACTACCTGCGCGGACCGGTTGCGCGCGCGGCCTTCGAGCGGCAGGGTTTTGTCGTCGTGACGGAATAAACGGAAACGATGGGCTGGCTGGGACCACAGGAATGGGAGGCTGTGGCGCTGTCGCTGCGCGTGTCGTTCTGGGCGACGCTGGCCGCGCTGCCGGTTGGAATTCTCGTGGCGCATGCGCTGGCGCGGTGGTCCTTTCCGGGCAAGCAGGTGTTGAACGGGCTCGTGCACCTGCCGCTGATCCTGCCGCCGGTGGTGACGGGCTACCTGCTGTTGCTGACCTTCGGCACCAAGGGGCCGGTGGGCGGGCTGTTGCAGGACTTCGGCATCGTCCTGGCCTTTCGCTGGACGGGGGCGGCGCTGGCGGCGGGGGTCATGGGCTTTCCGCTGATGGTGCGGGCGATCCGCCTGTCGATCGAGGCGGTGGACCCCAAGCTGGAACAGGCCGCCGCCACATTGGGCGCATCGCGCGCCTGGGTGTTCACGACCGTCACGCTGCCGCTGATCCTGCCGGGGATCATCGCGGGCAGTATTCTGGGCTTTGCCAAGGCCATGGGCGAATTCGGCGCGACGATCACCTTCGTGTCGAACATCCCCGGCGAAACGCGCACCGTTCCCTCGGCCATCTATGCCTTCTTGCAGGTGCCGGGCGGCGAGGGATCGGCCATGCGGCTGGTCATCGTGTCGGTGGTGGTGGCGATGGCGGCCTTGCTGATCTCCGAGTGGCTGGCGCGCCGCGCCGCGAACCGGGTGGCGGGCACATGACGCTGTCGGTGCGGATCAAACACGATCTGGGGCGGTTCGCACTCGATGTCGCGTTCGAGGCGCCGCCGGGGCTGACCGTGCTGTATGGGCGCTCGGGCTCGGGCAAGACGACGGTGATCAACGCGGTGGCCGGGCTGCTGACACCCGACGAGGGGCGGATCGCCGTGGACGGGCAAACCCTGCTGGACCGCGCGCAGGGCGTGAACCTGCCGCCGCATCGCCGGGGGCTTGGCTACGTGTTTCAGGAGGGGCGGCTGTTTCCGCATCTGAGCGTGCGGCAGAACCTGAAATACGGGCGGTGGTTTCGCAAGACGGGCCGCAGCAGTTTCGATCAGGTGGTCGATATGCTGGGCATCGGGGCGTTGCTGGAGCGCCGTCCCGGCGCGCTGTCGGGGGGCGAAAAGCAGCGCGTCGCCATTGGCCGGGCGCTGTTGAGCGATCCGTCGATCATTCTGGCGGACGAGCCGCTGGCGGCGCTGGACGAGGACCGCAAGGCCGAGATTCTGCCCTATTTCGAGCGGCTGCGCGACGAGGTGTCGGTGCCAATCCTTTATGTCAGCCATTCCGCCGCCGAGGTGGCCCGGCTGGCCACCACCGTCGTGGCCCTGCAGGACGGGCGCGTGGCCGGTCAGGGCCCCGCCGCCGAGGTTCTGGGCGATCCGATGCTGACCCCGCTTGGCGCGCGGGCCGCAGGTGCGGTGCTGGCCGCTACGGTGGCGGCGCATCACGAGGACGGGCTGTCGGAGCTGGATGCGGGGGGCGTGCCGCTGTTTTTGCCGCGCGTGCCCCATGCCATCGGCCAGCCGATCCGCATCCGCATCGCGGCGCAGGAGGTGGTGCTGTCCCGCAAGAGGCCCGAGGGCCTGTCGGCGCTGAACATCCTGCCCGGAACCATCGAACAGATCCGCCCCGGCGCGGGGCCGGGGGCCATCGTCTCGCTGGCCACACCGGCGGGCCGGGTTCTGGCGCGGGTGACGCAACGCTCGGCCAGGGCGATGGGGCTGGAGCCGGGCGTGACCTGCCACGCCATCGTCAAAACCGTCGCCATCGCCCCCGAAGACGTGGGCGGCACGGAGTTTTCGCGGCACCCGTAGGGGCCAACCCCGATCACTCCTCCTCGCGGAAATCCGCGTGACAGGCGTTGCATGTCGCCGCGACGTGCCACGCCGCGAACACCGCGCCGCTTTGGTTCATCATGCCGCCCCTGCCCATCAGACCGCCCTCTCGCATCATGCCGGGGCCCATTTCAGCCTGTTCCCAATCTTTCGGCAGCCTGCCTTGCGAGGACCTGCCGGCCTGCACCGCAAGTTCACCAGACCAGCGTTCGAGCATCCATGCATAATGTTCGAAAGTCTCGAAATCCTGCCAAATCCCGGCTTTGGCCTCGCTCGGCGGTCCATCCGAGCCGCGCGGGAACAGATCGGTCATATGCCTGCCCGCCCCAGCGCGTATTTCCTGCGCAGCGCTTTGGACGGAACGGGCGTCATAGGACAGTTCCCCGTGCATCATTGCGAACACGCGTTCGATCAACTCCTCGAAACGCTCCATTTGTTCCATGCGTTGTTTGACGACACCTGTCGCGCTTTCATGTGCGGCCGCAAGCGGCGCAAGGGCGACGGAAAACAGCGCAATCATTACCCGGACCTTCATGACGGTCTCCTTTCACTTCAGGTTTGCGCTATAGGAACAGTATATCATAAATCGCCCTGAAATGTAGTTGGGGCTGCCGCTTTCCGATGTGTCAGGAAAAGGACACCGATTGCGCCCGAAGGCTCGGGAGAATTGGCAATGCGTATGTGTCTTGACCAAAGCACATCGGCTTGACCGTTGAGAGTCATACGCAAATAAGGGATTGTTGGTAGCGGAGGAGACGGGGCCCCGGCGAACGAATGGGACACCGAACAATGGCCGGTTATGCGTGGCGCGCGCTTGGAACACACCGAATAGGAAGACGGTCGGGACCGCTCAGATTTCCGGATTGACTAGCTATTTACATCGCTTTCGCAGTTTGACGCGTGGTTTTCGAGCAGGTCGATAAACTCCTCGGCGTTTTCAGGCGGAAGATAAAATGAGAACGAATAATCGTCTAAAGGTTGATTGATTTCCACGCCGGAGCAGAATGTCGTGGTTTCCATGGATTTCGAATAATACTCAGGCTCAATCTCTTCTCGATATCTTTTGCTCAATGAACGCAGACGGGCGTCTACATCGGCAGGGTATCTTGCATATTCCTCTTCGAAGATTCGTGAACTGGTGTCGTTCGCTCTCTTCAGAAATTTTCCGTATAGCCATTTATATGAATAGCTCAGGCTTACTTCTGAAAGCGCGGTATACCCTTCGCCTACCTTCCTGACGCGGACGTCCTCGCTCCCGGAGTTTAGCATTCTGACATCGAGGATTTCTTCCCTCATTTCAAAACTGGCACCGCGTGAGCAAGCATCCAGCTTGTCCACTGTCAGGTGCAGGACGCAGCCTTCGAACGACGCAATCGTTTTGGATGCAAGGAGACCATCTGGGGAGAAATTGTCTCTTGTCAGGAGGTCCGCCAATCGTTTGGCGGACTCCGCCTTTGCTGGCCCACATGCCAAACACAACGAAGTTAGCGCCGCAGCGGCAGTCGAAAGTTTCATTGTCAGTTTTACTCCAGCACAAAGGAATACAGATAACAGGTTCTCCCAAAATGTCGTATCCGGTTCAAATAGTGCATTCTTGTGACTATCCCTTGGCATTAATCCGTCAGCACCTCCAACGTCGCGGCAAGCTGAGCGTCCAAGATTCAAACTTGGTGTGCCAAAGCTACTGCAAATCCGTCGCAAAGGTAGCGGCGCGCCACATCCAAAGACACTAAAGCCCTTGTTTTTCTTTTTCGCTGTTTGGGATTGTTGGTAGCGGAGGAGGGACTTGAACCCCCGACACGCGGATTATGATTCCGCTGCTCTAACCAACTGAGCTACTCCGCCAGAACGAGGCGCTAGGTATGACAGGCCGCGCCTTGCGTCAAGGCGAAAAAACCGGTTTTTCGGCGGGATGGCTCCTGTCGGGTCAGCTATCGGGCAAAAGGGCTTCGATTGCGCGGGTGAGTTGGGCCGATTGCGGGCGCACGACGGAGCCATAGGTTTTCACCACCGCGCCGTCGGGGCCGATCAGGATCTTGTTGAAGTTCCATCCCGGCGTGAACCCTTCGGTCCGGGCGACCCATTTGTAGAAGGGATGCGCGTCATCGCCGCGCACATGGGTGATGGTGGTCATCGGCAGGTCGAGATCGAAATTCACCTCGCAGAAGTCGGCGACCTCCTGATCCGTGGACAGTTCCTGCTTGAAGTCCTGCGACGGCACGGCCAGCACCACCAACCCGCGCTCGCGATACCGGTCATAGAGCGCCTGCAACCCGTCATATTGCGGGGTGTAGCCACAGCGCGAGGCGGTGTTCACCACCAGAACCGGCCTGCCCTGCCAATCCTCAAAGGACAACGTGCCGCCGTCGATCGAGTCAAAGCTCCACACCCCCGGCGCGGCCATGACCGGAGAGGCCAGGACACCGGCCAGCGCACAGATCGCGGCAGCAAGGTGAAGGCGGAACATGCGGATCATGAGGGCGTCCTTTCCCATAGGGGTGTCATACAAAGTTAGACCGCCCCATTGCATTGTCCAGTGACATCTTGCGTCCTCCGGGTGGCTGGCGCATCTTGGCGGGCATGACCGATACACATTCCGACGACACCCTGAATCTGCTGGCCGATATTGTCGGTTCGGCGCATGTGGCCACCGGCGCGGAGGCCGCCCGCTGGAGCGAGGACTGGACCAGACAGGCGCACTGGACCCCGCTGGCGGTTGTCCGCCCGGCGACGACCGAAGAGGTTTCAGAGGTGGTCAGGCTGGCCAACCGGCTGGGCACGCCCATCGTGCCGGTTTCGGGCAATACCGGGCTGGTCGAGGGGACGCGCGCGGATGGGGCGATCATGGTGTCGCTGGATCGGATGTCGGCCATCCGCGAGGTGCGCCCCGAGGCCCGCATCGCCATTGTCGAGGCGGGCGCGATCCTGTCGCGCATCCACGAGGCCGCCGAGGAACATGACCTGATTTTCCCGCTGTTCTTCGGTGCGCGCGGGTCGGCCATGATCGGCGGTGCGCTGTCGACGAATGCGGGCGGGTCGAACGTGCTGCGCTATGGCAGCACCCGGCATCTGTGCCTCGGGATCGAGGCGGTTCTGCCCACGGGCGAGATCGTCGACCTGATGAGCGAGTTGCACAAGGACAATTCGGGCTATGACCTGCGCGACCTGCTGATCGGGGCCGAGGGCACGCTTGGCATCATCACCGCCGCCGTTCTGAAGCTGTACCCCAAACCGCGGGCCTATGCCACGGCGATGGTCGCGGTGCCGTCGCTGGATCGGGCGTTGGTGCTTTTGAACCGGCTGCAACAGGAAACCGGCGGTGCGGTGGAGGCGTTCGAATTCATGCCCGGCGTGTTCATGGACGCCTATCTGGACCGCTTCCCCGAGGCCCGCGCGCCCTTCGATGACCGCCATGACATCAACATCCTTGTCGAGGTCGGCGCGCTTGCGCCGCGCGATGCGCAACCGGGGCCGGATGGCACGGTGCCTGTCGCCGCGCATCTGGAAGAGGTGCTGGGGCAGTTGTTCGAGGACGGAGCGATTCTGGATGCCGTCGTGGCCCAAAGCGACACGCAACGGCAGGAAATGTGGGCGCGGCGCGAAGCCTCGGCCGAAGTGGCGCGGCTGCGCGCGAACGTGATCGACAACGATATCTGCGTGCCCGTGGACAAGATGCAGGTTTTCCTAGACCGCATCATCGCCCGCGCCAGGGATCTGGACCCCGGCCTGATACCGCTCTGCGTGGCCCATCTGGGCGACGGGAACCTGCATTTCGCGGGCTGGCCCGAATCCCAGGACCCGGAGGTGCACAAGGCGGTCAAGCAGGCGGTGGACGATACCGCCATGGACCTTGGCGGCAGTTTCTCGGCAGAGCACGGCGTGGGCCTGTCGAAGAAACCGGCGATGCAGCGGCACAAGAACCCGGCGGCGATGCAGGCGATGCGCGCGATCAAGCGGGCGCTTGATCCGAACGGGATCATGAACCCCGGCAAGGTGTTGCCGGACGCTT
Source organism: Roseovarius sp. PS-C2 (assembly GCF_018862045.1). NCBI lineage: Bacteria > Pseudomonadati > Pseudomonadota > Alphaproteobacteria > Rhodobacterales > Roseobacteraceae > Roseovarius > Roseovarius sp. PS-C2. Next base: position 265,322 of record NZ_JAHKSQ010000004.1, on the reverse strand, counting down.
GATCCAATCGGCCTGACAGTTCGCTGCGCGGATCACTCGCGCCAGTCGAAGAACCCTTCGCCGGCCTGCTCCAGCAGCTTCACCGCCATGGCGCGGCCCAGCTCGGCGCCGTCTTCGACCGGGGCGATCTGATCGTCGCTGATCGCCTCGCTGCCATCGGGGCGCAGCACCTCGCCGCGCAGGCGCAGCGTGCCACCATCGAGCTCGGCCAGACCGGCAATCGGCGTTTCGCAAGAGCCATCCAGCGCCGCAAGAAAGGCGCGTTCGGCGGCCAGCCGTTGCCCCGTGGGCGTGTCGTGAATGGCTGCCAGCATGTCCGCAGCACGGGTATCATCCACACGCCGTTCGATCCCGATGGCGCCCTGCGCGACGGCGGGCAGCATTTCCTCGGGGGCGATGGCGGCGGTGGCCACGTCCGAGCGGCCCAGACGGTTCAGCCCGGCCATCGCAAGGAAGGTGCAGGCGGCGACGCCATCGTCGAGCTTCTTCAGGCGGGTCTGCACATTGCCGCGGAATTCGACCACCTGCAGATGCGGATAGGCTACCAGCACCTGCGCCTTGCGCCGCAGGGACGAGGTGCCGACCTTCGCCCCCTCGGGCAGGTCCGACAACCCGCCCACATGGGGCGAAACGAACGCATCGCGCACATCCTCGCGCGGCAGGTAGGTGTCCAGCACCAGCCCCTCGGGCTGCAGGACCGGCATGTCCTTCATCGAGTGGATCGCGATGTCGATATCCCCCCGGAGCATCGCATCCTCGATCTCGCGGGTGAACAGACCCTTGCCGCCGATCTCTTTCAGCGGGCGGTCGATGATCCGGTCGCCGGTGGTCTTGATCACCACGATCTCGAACGCCTCTGGCGGCAGGTCGAAGGCGGCGGACAGCCTGTCGCGGGTCTCATGAGCCTGCGCCAGCGCCAGCGGCGAGCCGCGCGTGCCCAGCTTCATCGGGGTGTCGGGGGTTGGCAAATCGCGTGTCATGGCGCTGGTCTAGCCCCCCTGCCCGCGACTGACAAGCGCAGGGTGCTTGACATTGTGTCGCCGGGGGGTGACCACCGTGCCAAACGGAGGATGACATGGCCGCGCAAAAGACGATCCTGAGGGCCCTTGCGGGCGAAACCCTTGAGACCCCGCCGATCTGGATGATGCGGCAGGCCGGGCGCTATCTGCCGGAATACCGCGCCACCCGCGCCGAGGCGGGCGATTTCCTTTCCTTGTGCTATAACAGTGACTTGGCCACCGAAGTCACCCTGCAACCGATCCGCCGATACGGGTTCGACGCGGCGATCCTGTTTGCCGATATCCTGCTGGTGCCGCAGGCCCTGGGGGCCGATCTGTGGTTCGTCACCGGCGAGGGGCCGCGCCTGTCGACGATCACCGGGCAGGCCGGGTTCGACGCGCTGAAACCGGCCAGCGAGATCCACGAAACGCTGAACCCGATTTACCAGACCGTGCGCAATCTGTCGCAGGCCCTGCCAGCCGAAACCACGCTGATCGGATTCGCCGGGGCACCCTGGACGGTGGCCACCTACATGATCGCCGGGCGCGGCACCCCGGATCAGGGGCCCGCGCATGCGCTCAAGACTGAAAACAAGGCGCTTTTCGAGGCGCTGCTGGAGCGGCTGACCGAAGCGACCGTCGAGTACCTCTCGGCCCAGATCGAAGCCGGGGCGGAATGCGTCAAGCTGTTCGACAGCTGGGCGGGATCGCTGAAAGGTGAAGATTTCGACAAGTACGCGACCGCCCCCGCGAAACGCATCATTTCCGAGCTCAAGGCGCGTCATCCCGGCATTCCGGTCATCGCCTTTCCTCGGGAAGCGGGCGATAAATACATAGGATTCCACGAAAAAACCGGGGCGGATTGCGTCGCGCTGGATGATTCGGTGACGCCGGAATGGGGGGCCGAACATGTGCAGCCCTCGGGTTGCGTGCAGGGGAACCTGGCGTCGAAACACATGGTGAGCGGCGGCGAGGCACTGGTGCGCGAAACCCGCCGGATCGTCGATGCCTTCCGCAATGGGCCGCATATCTTCAACCTCGGCCACGGGATCACACCGGACGCGGACCCCGACAACGTGCAACTGATGATCGACACGGTGCGCGGCGGCTGAGTTTCGTACGAAACGTACAAAGCGTAGGCGGGTTTTGTACGAAAATCGGGGCCTGCGGGGAATTTTGCATCCATGATGGACGCAAAGGCGCCATCGCGCGCCCTGCTTGTCCTGAGTTAACCCTTGCATCACATGCTGGCCCTGTTTCCCGAACACGAGGCCCGCATGCCCATCGAACTCCCTGTCAGCCGGTTCCGCACCGGTTTCAGCACCTGCCTGACCCACCACCTTGTCACGGGTGAGCGCATCGTCCTCACCCGCCATGGGCACGAGGTGGCCGCATTGGTCAGCCTGAAGGATTTGCGCGCACTGGAAACCGTGGAGCGCGCCCGCGAAGACTTTCTCGAACAGCGCCATGCCGAGCGGATGCGCGAGTTCCGGATGTTGAAGGAGGGGTTGCTGTGATCGGGGCCGCGCGCACGGTCCGGCCCCGATGAGAGGGGGCTTTGCCCCCCGGCCTGCGGCCTCCCCCCAGGATATTTCCGGCAAGAAGAAATGACGGTTTGAACGTTTTTCCGGTCAAACTGGCTGCGCGGGACGGGCGGGCGCGGGGGTCTCATTCCTCTTCTTCTTGCTCAAAATATCCCGGGGGGTTGGGGGCAGAGCCCCCAATACAAACGCAAAGCGCGCGCCCAGAGGGCGCGCACCGTTTTCGGAAAACCCGTCGAGGGTCAGTCGAGGCCGACGCAGTTGGCGTAATAGGTCACGGTTGCGGGCCAGTCGCTGAACACGCCGGCGACGCCGGCCTCTTCGTGCAGGGCGCGCAGGATGTTGAAGTAATCCGCGTCGCTGTCGGTGACTTCGGCGACCGACTGGAAATACCAGCCCCCGCCCGAGGTCAGCGGGCCGGAGCGTTCCAGCGTCCAAGCGATCAGGGTCAGCCCGGCCTCGCGCGCGGCTTTGGCATAGGCGGAGGCGGCGTAATCGCCGTCTTTCGGTGTCACCAGCATGTTCAGCGACGGTGCGAGGTAATTCACGCCCTGCGCCTTGAGCGCGGCGAAATCCTGTTTCCATGTTTCGGGGTCCTGTTCGTCGAACCCGTCATGCCATTCGACGAGATAGACCGCCTGTTTGCCGAATTCGGGCTCGGCCTCGATCCAGTAGAGCACATCGTCGAGGTTGAAAGATTGCGCCCAGACGTCCGAGGCGGGGATTCCTGCGGCCTTGTAGTCGTCGATCAGTTTCTGGGCGTAGTCCTGTTGTGTGAACCCGTCATGGGGCATTTCTACCGCCGGGCTTTTCAGTTCCGGTGTGAATTTTGCGCCGAGCGATTTGAACAGGTCGATCGATTCCGCATGGGTCATCAGCGTGCCGCCCTGCGTGGCGTACAGATCGGTGCGCCAGTTTGCGGTGCCGTTCATGTAGTCATCGGCCGTGGTGGCGGTTTTGTCGGCGGCGTCCATCTTGCCCGTCAGGCTGCGGTATTCGGCCAGCGTGATTTCCGAGGTGCGGCATTCGGCCTGTGCCGGGGTATCGCCATTGGCGGGCGTGAAGGGAGTCACGCAGGTGTCGGCCAGCTCGCTGCCGAGGATGTCGGTGGTGGTGTGCAGGTCGTTCTGGGCGTGGCGGCAGACCAGTTCGTGATCCTTGGTGAAGGTCACGTCGCATTCCAGGATGCCCGCCCCCATCCGTGCGGCGGCGCGGTTGGATTCGACGGTATGTTCGGGGAACATCAGCGGCGCGCCGCGGTGGCCGATGGAAAAATCGCTGCGTTCGGGGGTTTGCCCGAGGCAGGCGGCCAGTCGGGTTTTCAGCGGGCCATCGGCCATGCGGTCGATCAGGTAAGCCGGGCGGGGGCCATAGCCCAGTTGTTCGGCGGCGGTGGCGGGGATCGCGGCGGCCAGCGTGAGGGCCAGCGCGGCGGGGGTCAGGATGCGCATATTGGTCTCCGGGTTGGATTGCATGCGCGCACGTAACCGGCGGGGCTCAAAACTCCTGTGACGGTTTTTCAAATCTTCTGTGACAGCGGCGGCGCGGCAGGAATGCGACATGCGGGCGGGTCGTTTTCCGCAAAGCCGCGGGCGTTCGGGCGGGGCAGCCTGAGCGGCAGGGGAGGACGTGCATGATGGACATGCGGTATCATGACATTCGCAAGATCGACCCGAGCCGCGGCGCGCGCCTTGGGGACAATACCCCCAACGATGCCGACCGGATCGAGATAGGCCCGACGCAACTGGCGTTTTCGGAGTGGGCGCAGGTGGGGCTGGACTTGCCCGACCTACAGGAGATGCGCCGGTATCGCTGGCAGCGGCTGACCGATCATGTGGTGGCGCGGGGCTATGGCGGGCTGTTGATGTTCGACCCGCTCAATATCCGCTATGCCACCGACAGCACCAACATGCAGTTGTGGAACTTGCACAACCCGTTTCGTGCGGTGTTGCTGTGTGCCGACGGGCATATGGTGATGTGGGATTACAGGAACGCGCCGTTCCTGAGCGGGTTCAATCCGCATGTGGCCGAGGTGCGCTCGGGCGCTGATCTGTTTTATTTCGACCGGGGCGACAAGGTGGATGTGGCCGCCGATGCGTTTGCCAATGCGGTGCGTATCCTGCTGGAAGAGCATGCTCCGGGGCATCGGCACTTGGCGGTGGACAAGGTGATGGTGCACGGGCTGCGCGCGCTGGAGGCGCAGGGGTTGGTGGTGATGGAGGGCGAGGAGGTCACCGAGAAGGCCCGCGCCGTCAAATGCGCCGACGAGATCCGCGCGATGCGCTGTGCGATGCATGCCTGCGAGAAATCGGTGGCCGAGATGGAACGGTTCGCCCGTGGGCGGGTGCCGGGGGGCGGCGTCAGCGAGGACGACATCTGGGCGGTGCTGCACGCCGAGAACATCCGGCGCGGCGGTGAGTGGATCGAAACCCGGCTTTTGGCCAGCGGGCCGCGCACTAACCCGTGGTTTCAGGAATGCGGGCCGCGCATCGTGCAGGATAACGAGATCGTGGCGTTCGATACCGATCTGGTGGGCAGTTACGGAATTTGCTGCGATATCAGCCGGACGTGGTGGATCGGCGATGCGGCCCCGCGCCCGGACATGGTGTATGCGATGCGCCACGCGCATGAGCATATCATGACCAACATGGAGATGTTGAAACCCGGCGTGAGCGTGCCGGAACTGACGGCGGGCACTCATGTTCTGGACGCGAAGTTCCAGGCCCTGAAATACGGCTGTCTGATGCATGGGGTCGGGTTGTGCGACGAGTGGCCCCTGGTGGCCTATCCCGATCAGGCGGTCGACGGGGCGTTCGAATATGTGCTGCAACCCGGCATGGTGCTGTGTGTCGAGGCCCTGGTGGGGGAAGAGGGGGGCGATTTCTCGATCAAGCTGGAGGATCAGGTGCTGATCACCGAGGACGGGTACGAGAACCTGACCAGCTATCCGTTCGATGCGCGGCTGATGGGCGAGGGCTGAGCCCCCGCCCCTTGCGATGCGTCATTGTCCGCCGCCCGAGCGGCGCACGTTGCCGTGCCAGTCTTCGAACGGGGGAGGTGTGGTGGACGGGTCCGCCCCGGTCTGCGCCGGCCCCTCTGCGAGGCTGACAAGCGCGACGATCACCAGAGCAGCGGTGGTCAGCATCCACCACAGGCCAGCCGGAATTCGGTGCAGATCGCTGCGCCGGGAAAAGGTTTCATGTGCCATGTCGCTCTCCATCTCTTGCGATAGGGGGAAGCTAGGCGTGACCGGTTAATAATGAAAACGAATTATTAACATGCAATACATCACAGATTTATATTGAACTTGAAACAGCCCTCATGACCGGGTCTCGGGCGGGTCCGCCCCCATATCCTTGTCCGCATCGAAGAGGCAGACACGATTGCGCCCCTCGGCCTTGGCGCGGTAGAGCGCGCGGTCGGCGGCGTGAATGGCGCGTTCGATCCCTGCCGGATCGCCGAGCCCGGCCACCCCGAAACTGGCGGTGACCTGCAATGGCGTCCCTTCGACCACGATGGGGCGTTCGCGCACCCGGTTGCACAGGCGGTTGGCCGCGATACGGCCATCGGCGGTTTTCGTGTCCGGCAGCAGGATCACGAATTCCTCGCCGCCGAAGCGGGCGACGATATCGCCGGTGCGGCAATTGTCCATCAGGGCCGCCACGAATTGTTGCAGGGCCGTATCGCCCGCCTGATGGCCGAACCTGTCATTGATCGCCTTGAAATGGTCGATATCGACGACGATCAGCGCCATCGGCCCGCGCAACAGCCGCGCGACGCGGGAATGGAAATTGCTGCGGGTATGGGCACCGGTGAGGGGATCGAAGCTGAGCGCGTGACGCAGGCGGCGATTGAGATCGTGCACGTCGCGCATGCGTGAGCCGACGAAATAGGCCACCGGCGCCGACAGCATCCCCGCGATGAGCGCGCTGGAAATCAGGGTTTCGCGCAGTATCCGCGTTGGCGTCACCATGTAATTCAACAGCACCGAACCGCACACCATCGCCACGACCACCACCGCAGTGAACAGCCTGACATCGTTGCGGGTTGCAAGGCGCAGTTGCATACCGGTTCCCATTGCTCCTGTCGGGAAAGGATTGCAGCGCTTCGTTAACAAAGCCTCTGGCCCGGCCTGCCTGTTTCCGTGCAATTCACCGCAAATTCGCGCGTTTCATGACCATCACCTTGGCGTTACGGCACCGTGTCTTCTCTGGAAAGCGCGGGCGCAGTTGCCTACCCTTTGAGGGTGACCCGGCTGCGAAAGGAAGTCCCATGCCCACCGAACGCTTTACCTTTACCGGCCATGATGGCGACACCCTGTCGGCGCGGCTGGATTTGCCGGAGGGGCCGCATCTGGCCACGGCGCTGTTTGCGCATTGTTTCACCTGTTCCAAGGACATCCCCGCCGCACGGCGCATCGCGGCACGGCTGGCGGGGGCGGGTATTGCCGTGCTGCGGTTCGATTTCACCGGGCTGGGCCATTCGGAAGGCGAGTTCGCCAACACCACCTTCGTGTCCAATGTGGACGATCTGGTGCTGGCCGCGCAGGCGCTGGAGACGCGCGACATGGCGCCGAAGCTGTTGATCGGGCATTCCCTGGGCGGGGCGGCGATGCTGGCGGCGGCGCGCAGGATCGAAAGCGCGCGTGCGGTGGTGACCATCGGCGCACCCTACGACCCCGAGCATGTGACGCATAATTTCGACGACGCGCTGAGCCGGATCAGGGACGAGGGGCGCGCCGAGGTCACTCTGGGCGGGCATACCGTGACCATCGGGCGGCGTTTCGTCGAAAGCGTGGCCGCCGAAAACCTGACGGACGAAATCAAATCCCTGCACCGGGCGCTGCTGATCCTGCATGCGCCGCGCGACTCCATCGTGGGCATCGACAACGCCGCCCAAATCTTTCGCGCGGCGAAACATCCCAAGAGCTTTGTCACGCTGGCCGATGCCGACCACCTGATCAGCAAACCCGGCGATGCGGAATATGCCGCCGGGGTCATCGCCGCATGGGCCACGCGGTATCTGGAACTGCGCCCCCCTGCCCCGCCGCCCGGCGCGCCCGAGGGTATCGTGCGCGTCAGCGAGGCCGATACCGAGGGGTTCCTGCAGGATATCAACGCGGGGCCGAAGCATCACATGCTGGCCGACGAGCCGCAGGCCTATGGCGGCACCGACAGGGGCATGTCGCCCTACGGGTTCCTGTCGGCAGGGCTGGGGGCCTGCACCTCGATGACGATCCGCATGTATGCCCGGCGCAAGGGCTGGCCTCTGGATCATGTCAGCGTAGATGTGAGCCATGACAAGGTGCACGCGCAGGACGCTGCCGCGCAGGGCAATGCCAAGGCCGACCGCTTCAGGCGGGTGATCCGGCTGGAGGGCGATCTGGATGACGATCAGCGCGCGAAGCTGCTGGAGATCGCCGACAAATGCCCGGTGCATCGCACGCTGGAGCGCAGCGCCGAGGTGGAGACGGAGCTGGAGTGACGTAGAGGGGCCGGCATTCAGCGGACCGCGACATTGACCATACTCCCCCGGATCGCCTGCGATCCGGTTCGCGCCCGACCCCGCCCCCCAGGGCGGGCGCGAATTGCTTCACCGTTTCAAAAGCATCTGACATTTGTCTTTTGACGCAACGCCAGCGAAGACGTCAGCGCGCCCACCCTCGGGGTCGGGCGCGAACCTGCCGTTGCCACTTTTGGCCTGGGTCGCAAATGTCGCGCGTGGGCGGTTACGGCTTGGGGTGGTCGTCGTATTCGTCGCTGAGGATGCGGCGGGCGTCGCCCTCGGGGTCGTCATACTGGTTGGATTTCACCGTATAGACGAAAAACACCAGCCCGATCCCCCCCAGAAACAGGGAAATCGGGATCAGGTAGGCAAGGATGGTCATGGGGTCACCTCAGGCGCAGGGCGTTGAGCGACACCGTAATCGAACTGGCCGACATGGCCAAGGCCGCGATCAGCGGCGTGGCCAGCCCCGCCACCGCCAGCGGCACGGCGATCACGTTGTAGATCGTGGCGATGCGGAAGTTTTCGCGGATGCGGCGGGTAGCGGCGCGCGCCGTGGTGCAGGCCGAGGCGATGGGCGTCAGATCGCCGCCCAGAAGAACGATATCCGAGGCCACCCGCGCCGCATCGAGCGCCGACGCGGGCGAGATCGAGACATGGGCCGCCGCCAGCGCGGCGGTGTCGTTGAGCCCGTCGCCCACCATCAGCACCTTTGCGCCATGTTCGGCGAGGGCCTGAATGCGGCTGGATTTATCCGCCGGCAGGGCCTCGGCCAGCCAGCGCTCGATCCCGAGCCGATCGGCCAGCGCCTCGACCGCCTGCGTCGTGTCGCCGGACATGAGGTAGACGGTTTTGCCCGCGTCCCTGAGCGCCTGAACGGCCTCGGCCGCGCCATCGCGGAGGCGGTCGGCAAAGGTGAAAGGCACGGGCACGCCAGTGCCCCGGCTGAGGAAGGTGGCGGTCTCGGTCCGGCCCTCCGCGCCGGTCCAGCTTGCGCGGCCAAGGCGCACCTCCTGCCCGTTGAGTGAGCCCCTGGTGCCGTATCCCGGCACCTCGGTCACGTCGCTGACATGGGCGGGGGCGAACCCGGCCTCGCGGGCGGCGCGGGTGATGGCCTGCGCCAGCGGGTGCGACGAGCCCTGCGCCAGCGCCAGCGCCAGTTCCACGTCGCGGCGCGGCAGGTCTGCAAGGTTGGTCAGTTCGGGCGTGCCTGCGGTCAGCGTGCCGGTCTTGTCGAAGACCACGGTATCGACCTGCGCCAGACGCTCCAGCGCGGTTTCGTGCTTGATCAGCATGCCCTTGCGGAACAGCCGCCCGCTGGCGGCCGTGGTCACGGCGGGCACGGCGAGGCCGAGCGCACAGGGGCAGGTGATAATCAGCACGGCGGCGGCGATATTAAGCGCGGTGCGCACGTCGAACGTGTAGAGATACCAGCCGACGAAGGCGAGCGCCGAGAGGATATGCACGCCGGGCGCATAGAGCTTCGCGGCCTTGTCGGCCAGCGAGGTATAGCGCGAGCGCCCGGATTCGGCGATGGCCACCAGATCGGCCATCCGGTGCAGCGAGGTATCGGCCCCGACGGCGGTAGCGCGGATGGTGAGGGGCCCAGTCAGGTTGACCTCGCCTGCTGAGACGCCCTGCCCTTCGCTGGCGAAAACCGGCAGGGTTTCACCCGTCAGCAGGGAGCGGTCGATTTCCGAGGTGCCCTGGGTGATTTCCCCGTCCACCGGCATGCGCCCGCCGGGGCGCACCAGGATCAGGTCGCCCACGGAGAGTTGCGCCACATTGACGGTTTCCTCCTCGCCCGTATCGGTCAGGCGGGTGGCGCGGGGCACTTCGAGCGCGGTCAGTTCCTCGGCGGCGGAGCGGGCAATGGCGCGCGTGCGGTGATCGAGGTAGCGGCCCGCCAGCAGGAAGAAGGTGAGCGCAAGTGCGGCGTCGAAATAGGCGTGTTCGCCCGAAAGCGAGGTTTCCCAGAGCGAGGTGACCACGGCCAGCAGGATGGCCAGCGTGATCGGCACGTCCATATTGAGTTGCCTGTTCGACAGCGCCGCCCAGGCGTTGCGGAAAAACGGCTGACCGGAAAAGGCGATGGTCGGCAGGGCGATGGCCGCCGAAATCCAGTGGAACAGGTCGCGCGTGGCGTCCGCCGCGCCGGACCAGACCGACACGGACAGCAGCATCACGTTCATGCTGGCGAACCCCGCAACCGCCAGACGCATCAGCAGGTCGCGCCCGGCGCGGTCGGTGGCGGTGGCGCTCAGGGTGCCGGGATCGAGCTCGTGCGCCTCGTATCCCAGACCTTCGACCAGCTCTTTCATCTCGCTCGCGGTGACCTCCGGCCCGGCCTCGATGCTGGCGCGTTTCAGGGTCAGGTTCACGCGGGCGGATTTGACCTGCGGGTGGGCCTCCAGCGCCTTTTCGATCTTGGTGATGCAGGCCGAGCAGTGGATCGTCGGCAGCGACAGGGCGATCTGGGCCGGGTCGTGGGGCTGCATGTCGGCCAGTTGCTCTGCCGCGGGGGCGGCGGCGCAGGCCGGGCAGGCCGAAGGGGTTGGGCGCATGGAGGCTGTCATTGGCCTTAATCCTTGATCAGTACGACCCGCTGCTGGAACTCGGTGCCGTCAAAGGCGATGGCGGTCATGCGGATGTTCCAGTTGCCGTCGCCAAGCGGCACATCGGCCACATAGGCCGATCCGTCGAACTGGAAATCGGGGGCCACGTCATCGGCCACATGGGTGGCACGCCCGACGGTGGCATCCAGCATCTTGACCGCGACCGGCTGTCCGGTGTCGTCGGTGATCGACAGGGTCAGGCGGCCATCGTGGTGATGCGCCTCGACCGTCCAGCCCAGCGATTCCTGCGCGGCCTTGCGCTCGTTGAAGGTCTGGCTGGCCACGTAGGAATTGGCCACTTCGAGTCCCGGAAAGGTCTTGATCGCCGAGTAGGCCAGCAGGAGATTGACCGCGATGATGATCCCGAAGGCCGCGGTAAAGCCGAACAGCACATGCTTGCCGGTGATCTTGCGTTCCGTCATCAGTTTTCCCTGCCGTTAAAGATCGTGTCCTGATAGGCGCGTTCGCCGTTCGATGTATCCTCGACCCACAGGCGCACCTCGGTACGTTCGGAATGGGCCGGTTCGGAACTGGGGGGCGCCATCAGGTAGACGCGTTGCAGCATGGTCGAGTCCGCAGGCACCGTCACGGCCCCGTAAGGCGTACCCTCAAGCTGAATGCGGATTGCGGGATCGCCGCTGACGGTCATGCGGAACGGGCGGTCTTCGCCATGTTTGTTGCGCAGGCGCACCTCATAGACGTTGCGGATGGTGCCATCCGACATCGTCACGAAGGTGGGGTTGCGCACCGGGGCCACCGTCATGTCGATGTCGGGCCGGATGAACAGGGCGAACAGCAGGCCGAAGCCCACCAGCGACCACAAAGCGGTATAGAGGATCGTGCGCGGGCGCAGGATGTGCCTGATGATCGGCTTGGGCGCGTTCCCGGCGCGTTCGTTCTGTTCGTCGGTCAGCGCCATGTAGTCGATCAGGCCACGCGGCTTGCCGATCTTTTCCATGATGTCGTCGCAGGCGTCGATGCACAGCGCGCAGGTGATGCATTCAAGCTGCTGACCGTCGCGGATGTCGATGCCCACGGGGCAGACGTTGACGCAGGCCATGCAGTCGATGCAGTCGCCCTGCGTTTCCCCGGCCTTGACCTCGTCGGAATTCTTGCGCGGCTCCCCGCGCCATTCGCGATAGCCGACAACCAAGGTGTCCTCGTCCATCATGGCGGCCTGAATCCGGGGCCACGGGCAGGCGTAGATGCAGATCTGTTCGCGGGCAAACCCGCCGAAAAAGAAGGTCGTGCCGGTCAGAACGGCGATGGTGGTATAGGCAACCGGGTGCGCATTGAGGGTGAAGAGATCGACCAGAAGCGTCGGCGCATCGGTAAAGTAGAACACCCAAGCCCCGCCGGTGGCCACCGCGATCAGCAGCCAGGCGATCCATTTGGTCATGCGCAGGCGGGCCTTGCGGAAATCCAGCTTCTTCTGGCGGTGCAGGCGCAGGCGCGCGTTGCGGTCGCCTTCGACCCAGCGTTCGACGAGGATGAACAGATCGGTCCAGACGGTTTGCGGGCAGGCATAGCCGCACCACACCCGGCCAAGCGCCGAGGTGAACAGGAACAGCCCCAGCCCCGCCATGACCAGCAACCCGGCAATGAAATAGAATTCATGCGGCCAGATCTCGATCCAGAAGAAGAAGAACCGGCGGTTCGCCAGATCGACCAGAACCGCCTGATCGGGCAGGTTCGGCCCCCTGTCCCAGCGAAGCCACGGCGTCAGGTAATAGACACCGAGGGTGAAGATCATGATCAGCCATTTCAGGTTGCGGAACTTGCCGTACACCTTCTTGGGAAAGACAGGTTCCCTGGCGGCGTACAGGCTGGGGGCGTCTGGTTGGGTGTCGGACAACGGAATCACTCCGGGATGCGCGTTATAGTACCAGTGTCTTGTTTCAGGTGGCGGGCGGTCCAGCCTTGACCTGCATCAAATTCTGATTCTCAAAGTGATCTATTTCATCCCGGTTGCAAGCGCGGCCTGCCGCCGCAGCCACGCGGCAAAGGCGCGCGCATTGGGCCGCAGGGGGCCGGGGCGGGTCACGATATAGTAGCCTGCCTCGCCTTCGTCGCGAAAAAGCTCCAGCAGGCGGCCCGCCGCGATATCCTGGCACACCCAGTCATGAACGGTCACAGCCACGCCATAGCCGTTGCGCAGCCCGTCCAGCAACAGGTTTCCGGGCACCTGCGTCAACCCGCCCTCGCGGTCCTTGCAGACACCGCGTTTGCGCAGCCAGTCGCTGGCTTCGTTGGTGCCGTATTCCTGAAGCCACGGCAGGCCGATCAGGTCCGCCGGTTCGCTGACCTGCCTGTCGCGCACCAGATCGGGCGCGGCGACGGCCACGATGGGAGAGCGGAACAGCAGGTGCGCGTCGAGCCCCGGCCAGTGGCCGGTGCCATAGCGGATCGCGATATCCAGACCGCCGGGTTCCAGTCGGGTGACCTGCGGCGTGGGGTCGATCATGATGTCGATGTCGGGATGCGCCTGTCGGAAGTCCGACAGGCGGGGCATCAGCCAATGGGCGGCGAAACTGGGGGTCGTGGTGATTTGCAGCGGGCGGTCGGCATCGGCCCCGGTGAGGGACTCAACGGTGCGGGCGATGCTGCCGAACCCGGCGCTGAGCGCGTCTGCCAGATCGCGCCCCTCGCGCGTGAGCGACAGTTCGCGGCCCGACCTGTCCACCAGCGCGACGCCCATATGTGCCTCCAGCGCCTTGATCTGCTGACTGATCGCGGCATGGCTGACATTGAGCGCCTCCCCCGCCGCGCTGGCCGATCCGGTGTCGGCCAGGGCCGCAAACGCCCGCAGGGCGGTCAGCGGTGGCATGGCGAGCCAGCTTATCATGTTAGGTCACCTTACAGGTTTGAATTGTTCCTGAGTCGCAGGACGGAGATCGTAACGGCATATTAAAGGCAGAAACAGCAATTGGAAAGGAAACGCCATGCTGAGTGTCTTTGCAAAATCTTTCATGACCGCCACCCGCACTGATGATCGTGACCGCTGGGATCCCCCGGCGCATTGGGCTCAAGGCGAGCGGTTCGACAACCGCCGCGATGCCGAGATCGAGGCCCATACCGTGGCCCGCCGCCGCGATTGAACACGACACGACGCTGCGCGGACTGCGGCACAGCGTTGACATGGGGTGCGATTTTCGGAAAAAAGAACGGCACCGGTCTTCCAGGAAACGCGCGAACAGGACGGAAGAGCCGGTGCCGAAACCCGCAGACGGCATGCCGCCTGCGGGTATTCTTTATGCGGGGCGGGCGATCATTCGCCACCACCCAGCTGGTGAACGTAAGTGGCCACGGCGCGAATCTCGGCCTCGGACAGATCGGCCCCGCCCATCGGGGGCATCACGCCGAAACGCGAGTTGGTCACCGTTTCCATGAGCGTTTCGTAATCCCCGCCATAGAGCCAGATCGCGTCGGTCAGGTTGGGCGCACCCTGATAGATGTCGCCGGTGCCGTCATCGCCGTGACAGGCCGCGCACTGATCGAGGAACACGGTCTCGCCCTCGGTCACCAGAGACGCATCCTGCGGCTCGTAGGTGGGCGACAGGGACATGACGTAGTTCACGACCTGCTCGATCTGCTCGGGCTCCAGCAATTCGCCGAAGGCGGGCATTTCCGAGTAGCGCGCGTCGGCGTCATCCTCGTTCCGGATGCCGTGGGACACGGTGTAATGGATGTCGTCCATCGTGCCGCCCCAAAGCCATGCGTCGTCCTGCAGGTTGGGATAGCCCTTGGCGCCGGCCGCCCCCGAGCCGTGGCACTGGGCGCAGAAGGTCTTGAACACGGCGGCCCCTGCCGAACGGGCATAGCCCGCCAGTTCGGGATCGTCCGCGATCGAGGCCAGCTCCACCGAGGCGAGCTTGTCGTTGATCTCGGCATTGGCGGCTTCGGCCTCGGCCAGTTCCTGCGCCACGTTGGCGCGGGTGGACCAGCCCTTGTAGCCTTCGGTCGCGCCCGAGATCATCGGCCACGCCGGATAGGCGATGGTGTACCAGATGGCCCAGACGATGGTGGCGTAGAACACCCACAGCCACCAGCGCGGAAGGGGATTGTTATACTCTTCGATCCCGTCCCATTCGTGGCCGGTCGTTTCGACCTCTTGTTTCTTCTTGGGTTGCTTAGCCATGTCGTTCACGCCTCCTTGGCGTTGCCCTCGCCCTTGCGGGCGGGTTTGTCTTCGTGCCGGAAGGGGATGCCCGAGGGATCTTCGTAGGTCTTGGTGGAGCCGGGCCGGAAGACCCAGATCACCACACCGACGAAGAACGCGAAGAGGAACAACAGCATCCAGCTATCGGCAAATTCGCGGAGAAGGGAATAGGTTTCCATGACAATCCTCCCTTACCGGCTGGCCACGGGCGTGAAGGTCGAGAAATCGACCAGCGTGCCCAGCATTTGCAGATAGGCAACCAGCGCATCCATCTCGGAAATCCCCGGCTGACGGTCGAAGTTGCGCACGTTGACGTTGTCGCCATAGCGCTCCATCAGGCCGTCGTAATCGCCGAACGGATCGGTCTGCACCAGGAAGTCGGCCTGTGCGTTCTCGATCATCTCGTCGGTATAGGGCACACCGACAAGCGCGTGGGTGCTGAGAAGATCGCCGACATGCTCCGGCTCGATCAGCCGGTCTTCGAGATAGCCGTATTTCGGCATCACCGATTCCGGCACCACGCTTTGCGGATCGCGCAGGTGATCGACATGCCACTCGTCCGAGTAGCGGCCGCCGACGCGGGCCAGGTCGGGCCCGGTCCGCTTGGAGCCCCACTGGAACGGATGGTCGTACTGCGATTCAGCCGCAAGGCTGTAATGGCCGTAGCGTTCGACCTCGTCCCGCATGGGGCGGATCATCTGGCTGTGGCAGACATAGCAGCCTTCGCGCACATAGATGTCCCGGCCCGTCAGTTCCAGCGGGGTGTAGGGGCGCATGCCCTCTACGTCCTCGATGGTGTTTTCCAGCCAGAACAGCGGTGCGATCTGTACGATGCCGCCGATGGTGACCACCAGGAAGGCAAAGATCGTGAGAAGCGTGATGTTCTTCTCGAGGATCTTGTGTTTGTCGAGAATTGCCATTGGTCGGTCCCTTTCTTATTCGGCCGGGACAACGGAGTTGGTGGCTTCGACAGCCGGGCTCCGTTTGACGGTCATGAACAGGTTGTAGCACATGATGATTGCGCCGGTGATATACAGGACCCCACCCAGACCACGCACCACATACATCGGGAACTTGGCGGCAACGGTATCGGCAAAGGCGTTGACGAGGAAGCCGTTGGCGTCCACTTCGCGCCACATCAGGCCCTCCATGATGCCGGTCACCCACATGGATGCGGCGTAGAGGATGATGCCGATGGTGGCGAGCCAGAAGTGCCAGCTGACCATCGAGAGCGAGTACAGGCGTTCACGGTTCCACAGGCGCGGCACCAGGAAGTAGAGCGCGCCGAAGGTGATCATGCCGTTCCAGCCCAAGGCGCCCGAGTGCACGTGGCCGATGGTCCAGTCGGTGTAGTGCGACAGCGAGTTCACCGCACGGATCGACATCATCGGACCCTCGAAGGTGGACATGCCGTAGAAGCCGACCGAGATCACCATCATACGGATGATCGGATCGGTGCGCAGCTTGTCCCATGCGCCCGACAGCGTCATCAGGCCGTTGATCATGCCGCCCCAGGAGGGCATCCACAGCACGATCGAGAACACCATGCCCAGCGTCGAGGCCCAGTCAGGCAGCGCCGTGTAGTGCAGGTGGTGCGGACCGGCCCAGATGTAGATGAAGATCAGCGCCCAGAAGTGGATGATCGACAGCTTGTAGGAATAGACCGGGCGTTCGGCCTGCTTGGGCACGAAGTAATACATCATGCCGAGGAACCCGGCGGTCAGGAAGAAGCCCACGGCGTTGTGGCCGTACCACCATTGCGTCATGGCGTCCTGCACCCCCGAGAAGACCTGAACCGATTTCGACCCGAAGATCGAGACCGGGATGCTCAGGTTGTTCACGATATGCAGCATCGCCACGGTGATGATGAAGGACAGGTAGAACCAGTTGGCGACGTAGATGTGACGCTCTTTGCGCTTGACGATGGTGCCGAGGAACACGGCCAGGTACGCCACCCAGACGATGGTCAGCCACCAGTCGACATACCATTCCGGTTCGGCGTATTCTTTCGACTGCGTCGCGCCCAGCACATAGCCGGTGGCGGCCAGAACGATCATGAGCTGATAGCCCCAGAAGACGAACCAGGCCAGGTTGCCGCCCCAGAGCCGCGCGGCGCTGGTGCGCTGCACGACGTAGAACGACGTGGCGATCAGGGCGTTGCCGCCAAAGGCGAAAATCACCGCCGAGGTGTGAAGGGGACGCAAGCGCCCGAAATTCATGTAACCCTGCGCCCAGTCGAAATTGAGCTGCGGAAAGGCGAGCTGAAAGGCGATGAACGTCCCGGCCAGAAAGCCGACGACGCCCCAAAGCGCGGTGGCGATCACGCCGGCGCGCACTACGCCGTCCATGTATTGCCCGGAAAGATCCACGTTCGGAACGGGTTCGTCGGTCTTGCGAAGCGTCCAGATGAAAAGGCCCATCGCAGCCAGCGCGACTGTCAGCGCGTTGACCAGATAGGCCAGATCGCGCGCGTAATTCGCAGCGATCAGCGCCAAAAGCGCGATCACTCCAAGCACGATCAGCTTGAAATAGTTCGTCATTTTGCGTCCCTTCGTCTTTATCCGCGCGATTCGAACTTGTCGCACGGGCGCGTTTAGACTGATGCGTTAATGATAAGATACAGCAGAAAACGCCTTGATCTGCATCAAGACCCGATGTCGCATTTGTTGATGCGTATCAAAGAACAACGATCAGTATCGCCCCTATTCTAACCAGAGACCTTAGCCTTGAGGAAACCGCGAAATGACTTACAACAGCCTGTTTTCCGTTATCACGGATGAAAACCTGGCCGAGGGCGTGTTGAATCACGCCATGGAAATGGCCAAAGCCCATGACGCCCATCTGGACGTGCTGTGCCTCGGTGTCGATCGCAGCCAGACGGGGTATTACTATGCCGGGGCAAGCGCGGTCGTGTTGCAGGAGACGATCACCCGCGCCCATGAAGAATCGGAGGCCATCGAAAAGCGCGTCGCCAAAATGCTGGACGGGTCCGGCCTGCGCTGGGCCTCGGAAACCGGGGTGGCGCAACTGGCCGACCTGGGCCGGCACGTGGCCTCGCGGGCGCGGTTCTCGGACCTCGTCGTTCTGGCACAGCCCTATGGCGACGGGCATGGCGCCGAATTGGAGCCGGTCACCGAATCAGCCCTGTTCGAAGCCCACACGCCTGCCCTGATCGTGCCCGACAACGCCAAACCGGCCCCAGCGCCCCAGCGTATCATGATCGGCTGGAACGAAAGCCCCGAGGCGCTGATCGCCGTGCGGGCCGCCTTGCCGATGCTCATACAGGCCGATGTCGCGCATGTGGTGGTGATCGACCCGCCGACACACGGGCCGAACCGGTCGGACCCCGGCGGGATGCTGTCGCAATATCTGGCGCGCCATGACGTCAAGGTCGAGATCGACGTGCTGTCCAAGACCCTGCCGCGCGTGTCGGACGTGATGATGCGCCATGCCGCGGACATGGATGCCGACATGGTGGTGATGGGGGCCTATGGGCACTCGCGCTTCCGCGAGGCGGTGTTCGGCGGCGCGACCCGTTACATGCTGGAACAGGCGAAACTGCCGGTGTTCATGGCGCATTGAGCCGCAGACCGGACCATTGCAAGGCGCGCCCCGATTCGGGCGCGCCTTTTTTATTCTGCTTGATTCCGTGAGGCCGCGATGACGACAGGGACGGCCAGGCGAAGGGCTCAGGCCAGCAAGCCGCCGTCGCTGTCGTCCCCCGCCTCGTCCAGCAGGCGGTTGAAATCGGGGATGGTGACGTGGCGCTTGCCTTCCAGAACGATCACGCCGTCCTTTTTCAGCGCCGAAATCTGGCGGCTGACCGTTTCCAGCGTCAGCCCCAGGTAATCGGCCATCGCTTCGCGCGTCAGGGGCAGGTCGAACACCATCGGCCCTTCCCGGCCCACCATGTGCAGCGCGGCGTCGCGCCGTCCGATGATCGACAGCAGGCTGGCGATCTTTTCCCGCGCGGTCTTGCGCCCCAGGACCAGCATCCATTCGCGCGCCGCGTCCAGTTCATCGAGGGTCATTTCCAGCAGCCGCTGCGCGATATGCGGCGTGCGGTTCATCATATCCTCGAACGGCTGCTTGCGGAAACAGCACATCACCAGATCGGTGGTCGCCACCACGTCATAGGCGGCGGTGCGCCGACCGGGACGGCCGACGAAATCGCTGGGCAGCAGAAGGCCGACCATCTGGGTGCGCCCGTCTTCCATCGTCTGGGTCAGGGTGGCGATCCCGGACACGACCGAGCCCACGAAATCCATCTTGTCCCCGGCCCATGTGACCGTCTGACCGGCCTCGAAATTGCGGTAATATTTGATCTGGTCCAGTTGTTCCAGTTCATCCGCCTCGCATCGCGCACAGACCGCGCGATGCCGAATCGGGCACTCGCCGCAATCGCGGGCTATGTCGTATGTATCTTCGTTGAGCATGGCAGGATCACTTTGGGGGGAGGATTGATCTGAATCAAGGCTTGCTGTCGGCGCGTACCTTAACGCAGTCGTCATGGTTACGAAAGCACAACTCGCCGCACTGGGGCTGTTTGACGCGAAGGTTCCGCGTTACACCAGCTATCCGACGGCCCCGCATTTCGGGCGCGACATCGGCGCCGGGGACTTCACCCGCTGGATCGAGGAGATCCCGCAGGGCGCGAAAGTCTCGCTCTATGTTCACGTCCCTTTCTGCCGTCGGCTGTGCTGGTTCTGCGCCTGCCGCACGCAAGGCACCCAAAGCGACGCGCCGGTGATCGCCTATCTGGAAACGCTCAAGTCCGAACTGGCGATGCTGGGGCAACACCTGCCCGAGGGCGTGCGCCTGTCGCGCCTGCACTGGGGCGGGGGAACGCCCACGCTGTTGCAGCCCGGCATGATGGAAGAACTGGCCGGAGCGATCAAGGACATCGCGCCGTTCACCGACGAAACCGAATTCTCGGTTGAAATCGACCCCAACGAGATCGACGCCGCACGGCTGGATGCGCTGGCGGCGGCGGGGATGAACCGCGCCTCGATCGGGGTGCAGGATTTCAACGAGGAAATCCAGCAGTCGATCGGGCGGCTGCAGGGCTATGACATCACCAAATGGGCCGCCGACGAGATTCGCGCCCGTGGCGTGGCCAGCCTGAACGCCGATATCCTCTATGGCCTGCCGCACCAGACCAGGGAGCGCATCACCGAAAGCGTGCAAAAGCTGTTGTCGCTCAATCCCGACCGGGTCGCGCTTTATGGGTATGCGCATGTTCCGTGGATGGCCAAGCGGCAGCAATTGCTGCCCTCCGATGCCCTGCCCACCCCCGAGGAACGGCTGGACCTGTTCGATACCGCGCGGCGACTGTTCATGTGGGACAATTACGCCGAGATCGGCATCGACCACTTCGCCACCCAGACCGACGGGCTGACCGTGGCGCAAAAATCCGGCCAGCTACGCCGCAATTTCCAGGGCTATACCGATGACACCGCCGAGGTGCTGATCGGTGTGGGCGCGTCCTCGATCTCGAAATTCCCGCAAGGCTATGCGCAGAACGCCCCGGCCACCGGAGCGCATACCGCCGCCATCCGCGACGGCCGGTTCTCCACCACGCGCGGCCATGCCTTCAGCGACGAAGACCGCCTGCGCAGCCGGATGATCGAGCAGTTGATGTGCGAATTCCGCATCGACAGCGCCGAGATGTGCGCGACCTTCGGCATCACGCCGCAGGCTGTGCGCAAGATGCTGGACGACAGCGCGGCGCAGTTCCCCGGCCTGTTGCAGGTGGACGAGGGCGGCATGTTCGTCCCGCACGAGGCCCGCCCGCTCACGCGCATGATCGCCCGCAGCTTTGACGCCTACGAACTCAGCACGGCGGGCCACAGCTCGGCCATCTAGGGCCGATGCAAATGCGCATCGCCAGTTTCAATGTTCAGAACCTGCGCCTGCGGGGCGGGCATCTGGGCGGCGCACGCGACGATGACACGCCCGAAGCCGACAATCCTGCACTGGACTGGCAGGACCGCGCCCTGACCGCGCAGGTGATCGCCGATTTGCGCGCCGATGTGGTGATCCTGCAAGAGGTCTTCGACCGCGCCACGCTGGATCATTTCCATGACCGTTTCCTGATCCCCGCCGGGGTGCCCCCCTATCCGCACCGCGCCTGCCTGCCGGGCAATGACGGGCGCGGTCTGGACCTGGCGCTGCTCAGCCGGATCGCGCCGCTGGAGGTGGCCAGCCATGCCAGCCTGAGGCCCGGCGATCTGGGCCTGCGCCCCCTGCCTGGACAGGGGGCCGATACGCCCGTGTTCCGCCGCGATTGCCTGCGCATCGACCTGCCGGGGCTGACCCTGTTCGCGGTGCATTTCAAGGCCCCCTACCCGGATGCCGACGCCGCCTTTCCCGTCCGCGCGCTCGAAGCACAAGCCACCCGCCGCCTGATCGACCGCCGCTTTGACGCGCCCGCGGGGGCGATGTGGTTGATCCTTGGCGATGTGAACGACCCGTGGCACCCGGCACAGCCCCCCGCCACGGCCCCCATCCTGCCGCCGTTCTCCGTCAACCTGATGGAACGCCTGCCGCGCGGCGAGCGCTGGTCCTATCACGATGCGTGGTCGGGCCAGTACGGACGCCCCGACAAGATGCTGGCCAGCCCGGCGCTGGCGCGCGCCTGCCCCGATGCGATCCCCGAGATCCACCGTCAGGGGATGGGGCTGGAGGCCGCGCGCCACACCGGCACGCACCTGCCGCAGACTGGCCACCACCGCCCCCATGCCAGCGACCACGCGGCGGTTGTCATCGACCTGAAAACTGGCGCGAACGGTTAGCGGCCTGCATACTGTCCCCATTCACGGGAGGACGGAATGCGCCTTTGGCTGGCTGTCACGCTGCTGTTCCTGTCGGTCGCGCCCGCGCGCCCCGACACGGTGCTGACCTGCGCCGGGGGCGACATCACCGTGACCGCCCCCACCGCAGACAGCGCGCAACATGTCTGCGACGTTGCGCGTATCGCCCGCCCGCAATTGCAGGCCTGCCACCTGCCGCAAACCGCCCCGCTGCGGATCACCGTAACCGACACCCTGCCGCCGCAGCATGATCGCTGTCTTGGCCTCTATGACTGCCGCGAGGATGTGATCGGGGTGCTGGACACCGACGCCCTGCGCCAGCGGGTTCCGCCCTCGTCCGCCTTTGCCCGCCTGCCCCCCGACATTCTGCATGACAGCCTGATCGTGCATGAAATGACCCATGCCCTGATCTTTCAGAAACTGGGACAGGACAGCGGCGGCCTGGCTGCGAATGAATACATGGCCTATGCCATGCAGGTCGAATTTCTTCCCGAAGCGATGCGCCAGCGGTTTCTGGCCACCCGGAGCCACACCCAACCCGTCACCGACGATTCCATCAATGACCTGATCCTGAAAATGGCGCCGGATTTCTTTGCCATCTTCGCTTGGCAGCATTTCCGGCAGCCCGATCATGGCTGCGCCCTGTTCGACCGCCTCCTGACCGGATCGGACCCGTTTCAGAAACCGGAGCCCTGACCACGCCCAGTCAGGCCGAAAGGTCCAGCGCAGCCTGTAACAACGTCCTTGCGTATTCGGTCTGCGGGCGTTCGAACACATCCCCGGCGCTGCCGTATTCGACGATATCGCCCTGTTTCATCACCGCCACCCGGTGGCTCATGGCGCGCACCACGGCCAGATCGTGGCTGATGAACAGATAGGCCAGCCCGTATTTCACCTGCAAGCGGCGCAACAGGTCCACGATCTGCACCTGCACCGTCATGTCCAGCGCGCTGGTGGGTTCGTCCAGCACCACCATCTTGGGCCGCAGGATCATGGCGCGGGCAATGGCGATGCGCTGACGCTGCCCGCCGGAAAACTCGTGCGGATAACGATCCATCGTCGCCGGGTTCAGATCGACCTCTTCCATCACCTCGGCGACCAGATCGCGCGCCTTGCGCCCGTCCGGGTTGCCATGCACGCCAAGGCCCTCGGCGATGATCTGTTCGCAGGTCATGCGCGGCGACAGGCTGCCGAACGGGTCCTGAAACACGATCTGCATGTCGGCCCGGCGACGGCGCAGCGCGCGGGTGGACCAGCCATGCACATCCTCACCGTCAAAGGCGATCCCGCCCTCGGACTGGATCAGCCGCATGATCGCCAGCGCCAGCGTCGTCTTGCCCGAGCCGCTTTCGCCCACGATGCCCAGCGTTTCCCCGGCGCGCACGGCGATACTGGCGTCGTTCACCGCCTTCACATGGCCCACGGTCCTGCGCATGAACCCTTTCTGGATCGGGAACCAGACGCGCAGGCCATCGGTTTTCACCAGTTCGCGCGCGCCCGACGGCACCGGCTCGGGCTGCCCCGAGGGGCGCGCGGCCAGAAGCTTGCGGGTATACTCGTGCTGCGGATCGGCGAAAATCCCGGCGGTCGGTCCGGCCTCGACAATGCGGCCATCCTTCATCACGCAGACCTTGTCGGCGATGCGCTGCACCACGTTCAGATCGTGGGTGATGAACAACAGGCCCATCCCCTCCTCGCGCTTCAGCTCGTCCAGAAGCTCGAGGATCTGCGCCTGAATGGTCACGTCCAGCGCCGTGGTGGGTTCGTCCGCGATCAGGATGTCGGGCTTGTTGGCCAATGCCATCGCGATCATCACCCGCTGGCGCTGCCCGCCCGACAACTGGTGCGGATAGGCCGTCAGCCGGCTTTCGGCCTCGCGGATGCCGACGCGCTCCAGCAATTCGACGATCCGCGCGCGCGCCTCTTCGCCGGTCAGGCCTTGATGCAGTTCCAGAGATTCGGTGATCTGCTTTTCCAGCGTGTGCAGCGGGTTGAGCGATGTCATCGGCTCCTGAAAGATGAAGCTGATGTCGTTGCCCCGCACCTGCCGCAGCCGCTTGTCCGGTGCGCCGATCATTTCCTGCCCGTCATAGGTGACGCTGCCCGCCACCTGCGCCGATGGCCCCAGCAGCGATACGGTGCTGAGCGCCGTCACCGACTTGCCCGAGCCGCTTTCCCCCACCAGCGCCACGGTCTCGCCCCGGTCCACGCTGAACGACACGCCATGCACCGCCTGCACGACCTGCCCGTCCTGCCGGAACCCCACCGTCAGGTCCTTGACCGTCAGCACACTCATTCGAAGGTCTTTCTTGGATCAAACGCGTCGCGCACGCCCTCGAAGATGAAGACGAGCAGCGACAGCATGATGGCAAAGGCGAAGAACGCGGTGAAGGCCAGCCACGGGGCCTGAAGGTTCTGCTTGGCCTGAAGCGTCAGTTCGCCAAGGCTGGGCGCGCTCGACGGCAGGCCGAAGCCCAGGAAATCCAGCCCCGCCAGCAGCGAAATCGTGCCGGTGATGACAAAGGGCAGCATGGTCAGCGTCGCCACCATGGCGTTGGGCAGCATGTGGCGGAACATGATCGTCAGATTGCTGACGCCCAGCGCCTTGGCCGCGCGCACATATTCCAGGTTGCGCGCGCGCAAGAACTCGGCGCGCACCACGCCCACCAGGGCCATCCAGCCGAACAGCACCGTGATCGCCACCAGCAACCAGAAACTGCGCGGCAGGATCGCGAACAGGATGATGATCACGTAGATCTGCGGGGTCGAGGCCCAGATCTCGATCACCCGCTGGAACACCAGATCCAGCCAGCCGCCGAAATAGCCCTGGATCGCGCCCGCGAATATCCCGATGAGGCTGGACAGGCCGGTCACGATCAGCGTGAACAGCACCGACAGGCGGAACCCGTAGATCACCCGCGCCAGCACGTCGCGCTTGGTGTCGTCGGTGCCCAGCCAGTTCTGTTCGTTGGGCGGCAGCGGGGCCGCGCCGGGGCGGTCCACCGTCGTGTCGTAGCTATAGGGAATCGGCGGCCAAATCATCCAGCCCGGCGACACCGCCTCGCCTTCGATCATCCCGTCCTCGGCATCCGCAATCACCCCTTCGGGATCGTCGAAACAGACATCCATCCCCCCCGAGGCGATCAGGCACTGCACCTCGATATCGCGATAGATCGCCTCGGTCGCGAAATCGCCGCCGAACTCCGTTTCGGGGTAGAAATTGAAGATCGGCGTGTAATACCCGCCCCGGTACTGCACGAGGATCGGCTTGTCATTGGCCACGAACTCGGCCAGCAGCGTGATCACGAAGATGATCGAAAAGATCACCAGCGACCAGAAGGCACGCCTGTTGCGCTTGAAATTGCGCCAGCGGCGCTGGTTGAGGGGCGACAGCGTCATGCCTTCTCTCCCCCGCTTTCATCTTTCCCGAAATACTCCGGGGGAGTCGCCGCCTGCGGCGACGGGGGCAGCGCCCCCTGCCTGCGCCTGCGGATCGGGACCACGCACATCGCCTCAGCCCTCCCGCTTCTCGAAGTCGATCCGCGGATCGACCAGCACATACATCAGGTCGCTCAGGATGTTCACCACCAGCCCGATCAGCCCGAACAGGAACAGCGTGCCGAACATCACCGGGTAATCGCGCCCCACGGCGGCCTCGAAGCCGAGCCGCCCCAGACCGTCGAGCGAAAAGATCGTCTCGATCAGGACCGAGCCGCCAAAGAACACCCCGATGAACACCGCCGGAAAGCCCGCGATCACGATCAGCATGGCATTGCGGAACACATGGCCATAGAGCACGCGCCGCTCGCTCAGGCCCTTTGCGCGGGCGGTCATGACATAGTGTTTCTTGATCTCGTCGAGGAACGAGTTCTTGGTCAGCAGCGTCAGCGTCGCAAAGGCCGAAATGGTCGAGGCCACCACCGGCAGCGTGATGTGCCAGAAATAGTCCACGATCTTGCCGAACAGGCTCAGTTGCTCCCAGTTGTCCGAGGTCAGCCCGCGCAGCGGGAAAAACTGCCAGTAACTGCCCCCGGCGAACAGGACCAGCAGCATGATCGCGAACAGGAAGGCGGGGATCGCATAGGCCACGATGATGACCCCGCTGGTCCAGGTGTCGAAGCCCGATCCGTCCTGCACCGCCTTGCGGATGCCCAGCGGGATCGAGATCAGATAGGCGATCACCGTGGACCACAGGCCAAGGCTGATACTGACCGGCATCTTTTCCAGCACCAGGTCGGTCACGTCGATCTTGCGGAAATAGCTTTCTCCGAAATCGAAGCGCATGTAATTCCACATCATGTTCAGGAACCGCTCCAGCGGCGGTTTGTCCAGCCCGAACTGGCGTTCCAGGTCCTCGATCAGTTCCGGCGGCAGGCCGCGGGCGCCAAGGTATTTCTCGTTGCCGCCGCCGCCCGTCATGTCCTGCCCGGCATCGCTGCCCGATCCGGCAAAGCTGTCGAACACGTCGCCCTGCCCCTGCATGTTGGCGATCACCTGCTCCACCGGGCCGCCCGGCACGAATTGCACCAGGGCGAAATTGATCACCATGATCCCCAGAAGCGTGGGAACGATCAGCAGCAGCCTGCGCAGGATATAGGCGCCCATCGACGGTTTACCTCAGCGCGCCCGAGGCTTTCAGCGCCTCGGCCTTGTCGGCGTTGAACCACCAGAAATCCAGCACGCCCAGCGCATAGGGCGGCAGGGTTTCGGGGTGCTCGTACATGTCCCAGTAGGCCACCCAGTAGCTGTCGTTATACCAGACCGGCACCATGAAGAATTCGTGCCGCAGCGCGCGGTCGAGCGCGATCAGCGCGGTATTTTCCTCTTCGCTGGTTTCGGCGTTCAGCGCCGCGTCGATGATCGCGTCCACCATCGGGCTGGCCAGCCCGGCGGGGTTGAACAGGCTGAACTCGGCCTCGGTCGAGCCGTAGCGCTGCATCAGGCCCGTGCCCGCCCCGAGGAAACTGGTATAGCCGTCGAACACCAGATCGTAATCGCGATCCCGGCTGCGCAGGGTGTATTGCGACGGGTCCACCTTTTCGAAACTCGCGTCGATGCCCATCAGTTTCAGGTTGCTGACGAAACTGTCCACCACCGCGCCCAGCGTGGCCGATCCCGAGGACGGGATCGGAAAGTCGATGCTCAGCAACTCGCCCTGTGCGTTGCGGCGTTTGCCGTCATCGCCCACGGTCCAGCCCGCCTCGTCCAGCAGCTTCATGGCGCGGCGCAGGTTGCGCCGGTCGTTCAGGCGGTCGGCCGCTGAGGAATGCGCCATCACCGCCGGTTCGCTCAGCATGTCGGGCGGCACCACGTCGCCAAGCGATTTCAGCAGCTCCAGTTCGGCCCCTTCGGGCACGCCTTTGGCCTCCAGCGGGGTGTCCTGCACGAAGGAATGGCGCTGTTTGAACAGCCCGTATTGCAGCGATTCGTTGGTCCATTCGAAATTGTAGGCCAGCGCGATCGCCTGGCGCACGCGTTTGTCCTGCAACACCTCGCGGCCAAGGTTGAAGACGATGCCGTTGGGTTCGGGCGGGGTGCCGTCAGGCAGTTCCTCCAGCCGGACCTGCCCCTTGTTGGCCGCCGGGAAGTCATAGCCCGTGGCCCATGTCTTGGAATTGCCTTCCCAGCGGAAGGTATATTCACCCGCCTTGAACGCCTCGAAGGCGGCGTTGTCGTCGGCGAAATACTCGATCCGGATGGTATCGAAATTGTGCCGTCCCTGATTGATCGGCAGATCCCGGCCCCAATAATCGGGGTTGCGCTTGTAAACGATGCGGCGGTTCACGTCGTAGCTGGCCACCTGATAGGGGCCCGATCCCGGCGCGGCCTCGAGCCGCGATTCGTCCAGCCGTGCGCCGGTGTCCTCGTACCACTTGCGCGGAAACACCGGCGTGCTGCCCACCTGGTCGATCAGCGAGCGGCGCGAAATGCCGGTGGCGAAGGTGAACTTGACCGTATGATCGTCCAGCGCCTCGGCCCCGGTCACCCGGCGGCTGACGGCCTGCGCATAGGAGGGCAAGCCCTGTTCCAGGAACAGGTTGTGCGAAAACACCACGTCATGGGCGGTGACCGGCGTACCGTCGGAAAACCGCGCCTCGGGGCGCATGTGGAAGATGACCCAGGTCTTGCCCTCGTCATATTCGAGGCTTTCGGCCAGCAGGCCGTACATCTCGCCATAGGCGTCTGCGGGCGAGGCCCCGCCGCCCGAGGGCATATCGCCCAGCAGGCTTTCGTAGACCATCCACGACAGCCGCCCGGCGCGGCCCTTGCGCGAATAGGGGTTCATCGAATCGAACGTGCCCGGCGCATAGATCGAAATCTCGCCGCCCTTGGGCGCGTCCGGGTTCACGTAGTTGAAATGCTCGTAATCGGCCGGATAGCTCAGATCGCCGTAATAGGAATACCCGTGCGAGCGGATCACCTCGCCTTCGCCCTCGCCGGCCAGCGCCGCATGGGCGATCACCGCCGCGATGGCCAACCCCATCAGGACCGCCATCGCCCGGCGCGGGATGCTCAGGGGGCTGGTCCGGGCCACGGCCCTGTTGCGCTGTCGGATCATCGCAGTCTCCTTTTCCCGCGCCATGCGGTCTGGCGCGTTTGCCGCCTGGGGCAAGCTAATGGAGGGGCCGACCCATGTTCAAGCGCCGAAACGGATCGGGCCGCGATTCGGACCTCACAAAAGCGTAAGGCCGCCCTCCGGTTGCCCGGAAAGCGGCCCTGACATTCGGGAACGGCGCGGATTTATTGCGCGGCCGCCTGCATGTAGGCGATCAGCGCGGCGCGGTCCTCTTCCTTGCGCAGGCCGGCATAGCTCATCTTGTTGCCGGGTGCGTAACCCTTGGGGTCTTCCAGCCACGCGTTCAGCTCATCGACGGTCCATGCGCCTTCCAGTTCTTCGAGCGCCTTGGAATAGCGGAAGCCTTCGACGCTGGCGACGTCACGCCCGACGATACCGTAGAGATGCGGGCCGACGCCATTCTTGCCTTCTTCCAGCTTGTGGCAGGCCTGGCAGCGGCGCCATGTGCTTGCGCCGTCCTCGGGGTTCGCGGCAGCGACCATCGCGGCAAAGCCCGATGCGTCGCCTTCGGCAGCGGCGGTGTCTTCCTCTGCGGGGGCGGCCTCTTCGGCGGCGGGCTCTTCAGCGGCCTCTTCCGGGGCAGCGGTGTCTTCCGCCGCCGGTTCCTCGGCAGCGGGCTCCTCGGCGGTTTCCTCGGCAGCAGCGGTTTCCGTTGCGGCCTCTTCTTCCGCCGCGGGCTCGGCTGCGGCTTCTTCCTCGGCGGCGGCCGGGGCTTCAACTTCGGTCATGCCGCCATCGGTCATGTCCAGATAGGCGATCACGTTCACGCGGTCCTCTTCCTTTTTCAGACCGGCAAAGCTCATCGCGGTGCCCGGCGCGAAACCACCGGGATTTTCCAGGAAGTGGAACAGTTCTTCGGGCGTCCAGACTTCGGCCACCTGTTCGAGCGCGCCGGAATATCCGAAACCGTCCACGCTATCGACTGCACGGCCAACCACCCCATGCAGGTGCGGGCCGGTGCCGTTGGCGCCGTCTTCGATCTTGTGGCAGGCCTTACACTTGTTGAAGACGCGTTCGCCATTACCCGCATCCGCCGAGGCATAGAGTTCGGCAAAGCTCGGGCCTTCCTCGACCGCCTCTTCGCCACCTTCGTCCTCGCCGGTGTCGATCACATAGGCCTGTTCGTGGCCGTCGCCGTGACCGCCGCCCGTGTGATAAAGCGACTCGGCAGCCCAGCCGCCCAGAAGAAAGACCAGAAGCGCGCCGCAAAAGCCGCCAAGGATCTTGGTGAATGTCATCGTATCGAACATTAGCCCGTTTCCCGTTAGTATCCGTCGCGCGGTATCTATCCGCTTCCCCTTGTTCGACGCAAGGTGTAGTTTGCGCGACCAAACGCCCGACCTGCGGACTTTTGACAGGAAATACCCCCTATGACCAAGCGCATTGCCTTCCAGGGTGAGCCCGGCGCCTATTCGCACCAGGCCTGCCACGAAACCTACCCCGAGATGGAGGCGCTGCCCTGCCGCACCTTCGAGGACGCCATCGAGGCCGTCCGCGACGGCGATGCGGAACTGGCCATGCTGCCGGTCGAGAACTCAACCTTTGGGCGCGTGGCCGATATTCACCACCTGTTGCCGGAATCGGGCCTGCACATCATCTCCGAGGCCTTCGTGCGGGTGCATATCAACCTGCTGGCCCTGCCCGGCACCCGGCTGGAGGATGTGGACCGCGCCATGAGCCACACCATGCTTCTGGGGCAGTGCCGTGATTTCCTTGCAAAACACGACATTCGCCGCGTCACCGGCGCGGATACCGCCGGTTCGGCCAAACACGTGGCCGAGGTGAATGAGCCCGGCCTTGCCGCGCTGGCCAGCGAACTGGCCGGGGAAATCTACGGCCTCGACGTTCTGGCCCGCCATATCGAGGATCAGGGCAACAACACCACGCGCTTTCTGGTCATGGCCCGCCAGCCCGACCTGTCACGCCGGGGCGATGACGGCATGATGACCAGCTTCGTCTTTCAGGTGCGCAACATTCCCGCCGCGCTCTACAAGGCGATGGGCGGGTTCGCCACCAATGGCGTGAACATGACCAAGCTGGAAAGCTACATGGTCGACGGATCGTTCACCGCAACGCAGTTCTACGCCGATATCGAAGGCCATCCCGACGATCCGGGGGTGAAACGCGCGCTGGACGAGCTGGATTATTTCACGTCCGACATCACCATGCTGGGCGTCTACCCCGCCGACCCGCGCCGCCACTGATCCGCGCGCGGGCTGGCCGGATCAGGCCAGGGTGGCCTTCTTGTGACGGTTTTCCAGTTCGGTCGCAAAGGCGGCCACCCGTTTGCGAAAACGGCGCGTCAGGGATTTGCGCGCCAGTTTCATCGACTGCACCAGCAGGCGCGCGGACAGGGTCTTGGGTTCGAGGCTCAGGGTGACGCTCAGCCGCGTGCGGCCGCGCGACAACGCCACGAGATCCACCTCGAACCGCCCCTCCATGCCCGGCGAGCGGGATTCGGCCAGCAGCCCGTTGGGCGGATCAAGCCGGGTCAGTTCGATCCTGACGTCGCGCCGCTTGCCGCGCAGATCGAACGCCGCGTCCCACATCATGCCGGGGCCCGGCTGTATCAGGTCATCGACCCGCTGCACCTCTGCGCCACGGCGCAGGGCCTGCCGCTCGAACGCCTGAAAATCCGTGACGTCGCCAAAAACCTCCTCGATCGGGGCTTCGATATCCTCGTGACTGCTGAACTTCATGGAACGCACCTGTACTGACCAGTCGGCACTTTCGCCTTAATCCAACGTATCCGCAAGCCAGTTGCGCAGCAAAAAATGTGCAATTGCACCTTTCCGGGCGGCGGCGAGAAACGGATGCTCCCCGGCGAAGGCCTGCATGATCTCTTCGCGCGTCAGCCACAGCGCATCTTCGATCTCCACCGGGTCGATGGTGATCTCGTCGCTCAGCGCCTCGCCACGGCAGCCGATCATCAGCGAGGCGGGGAAGGGCCAGGGCTGGCTGGCCAGATAGCCGACCTCGCCGACCTGCACGCCGGTTTCCTCGTCCACCTCGCGGCGCACCGCCGCCTCGATGGTTTCGCCGGGTTCGACGAACCCCGCCAGCAACGAATACATGCCCTCGGGCCAGCCATGCGAGCGGCCCATCAGCACCCGGTTGCCCCGCGTGATCAGCATGATCACCACCGGGTCGGTGCGCGGGAAATGCACCGCGCCGCAGGACGGGCACTGGCGCTGCCAGCCCTCGCGCTCCATCGCGCTTTCGGCCCCGCAACGGGCGCAATACCGGTGCGAGACATGCCAGCCCGCCATCGCCCGCGCCGTCGCCGCCAGTTCGGCATCGCGCGGCGCCAGGCGGGTCATGATGCGGCGCAGCTCGACAAAAGCGGCCTCTCCGGGCAGCTCCGGGTGGCGTTGTTCGCTGAGGTCCAGGAACCGGCCCAGTTCGTCCTCGTCCAGCCCCTCGGGCCGCCAGCCCGAGATATCGTGCACGAAAATCAGCCGCCCGTCTTCGCGGCCCAGCAGGATCGGCGGCAGATCGGATTGCGCCAGAACCGGATGGTCCATCGGCAGGCGCATCAGGCGATCCAGCGCATCGCCCTGCACCAGCGGTTTGCCGCGCCACAGAACCAGCGTGTCGGCCCGCCCTGCGGCGATGGCCGCGCCCAGCGCCGCGTCGTCGCCGCGCAGCTCATGCGCCCGATCCAGCGCCGAGCCTCCGAATGTCACCGTTTCCGCATGCCGCATCGCACCGTTCCCCCCTTTTTGCGCAACTGGTGCCATGCCGGGCCCGCGCGGGCAAGCACCCAGATCTCGGCGGCATCTTTCCGACGGACCCGCCCTCGCGCAATGAGTGATTGAACAACTTTCGGTATACCCTTAAAATTGAACGGGTTTACAAGTGTTTCTTTTTTATGCGCGCTCATGTCTCGGAGCGCGGCAGACGGTTCGCTTCAGGTCATGATCGGAGAACACTCGCCCGTGGAAGACACACGCCCCCACGTTTCCACCGCGGGACGTCCCGAAACCGGAAGCGTGCAGATCGACCTGCGGTTGCTGGAAACGACCGACATTCACGGCAATCTCCTCCCGTTCAATTACTACACCAACCAAAGCGACCAGCCCCACGGCCTCGCCCGCGTCGCCACCCTGATCGCGCGGGCCAGGCGCGAAACGCGCAACTGCCTGCTGTTCGACAACGGCGACTTCCTGCAGGGCACGCCGATGAGCGACCTGACGGCCATCCCCGCCAACGGATGGAAAGGCGACAACCCGGTGATCACCGCCATGAACCAGCTTGGCTACGATGTGGTAGGCCTGGGCAATCACGAGTTCAATTTCGGTCTGGAGACCCTGCGCCGCACGCTGGCTCAGGCCCGGTTTCCGGTGACCTGCGCCAATGTCACCGACCGCGCCTCGGGCAAACCGGCCTTTGCGAGATTCCAGATGCTGGAGCGCCGCCTCGAGGACAGAGCGGGCAACGCCCATGACCTTCGGATCGCGGTGATCGGGCTGGTGCCGCCGCAGATCACCATCTGGGACCGCACCCATCTTTGCGACCGGCTGGACAGCCAGGGAATCACCGACACCGCGCGCCGGATCGTGCCCATCGCGCGCGCCGCCGGGGCCGATCTGATCGTCGCGCTGGCCCATACGGGCATCGAAACCGGCCCCGACCGGCCCGATCAGGAAAATGCCGCCCTGTCGCTGGCCACCGTGCCGGGGATCGACGCCATACTGGCCGGCCACAGCCATCGGGTGTTTCCCGCCCCGCACGGCGCGCCGATACCGGGCAGCGATGCGCAAGCCGGCGCGCTTTATGGAACACCGGTCGTCATGGCGGGCTTTGGCGGGTCTCACCTGGGGGTTCTGGACCTGACCCTGGCGCGGGGCCCCGAGGGCTGGCGCGTCGCGGGCCACCGCGCCGAGGCCCGCCCCGTCGCCCCCGGCACCGCCGGGCCGCGCGTCCCGCCCGACCCGGCCCTGTGCTCCGTGCTGGACGACGCGCATCACCACACGCTGAAACTGGTCGCCCAGCCGCTCAACAGCACGAAGGCGCCCCTGCACAGCTACCTGGCGATGACCCGCACCGATCCCATGCTGCAACTGATCAACCGCGCCAAGACGCAGGCGCTGGAACAGGCCGTGCGCGGCACCGCGGACGAAGGGCTGCCGGTTCTGTCGGCCACCGCCCCGTTCAAGACCGGCGGACGCGCCGGGCCCCAATATTATACGGACGTGCCCGCCGGGCCGCTGCGCCTGCGCCATGCCGCCGATCTCTATTCCTTTCCCAATACGCTGGTTGGGGCGCGGATCGACGGGGCGCGCCTGCGCGACTGGCTGGAACGCGCCGCCAGTTGCTTTCGCCTGGTCGTTCCCGACCGCGCCGACCAGATGCTTTGCAACAGCCTGATGCCGGGCCATGCCTTCGACGTGATCGACGGTATCCGCTACCGGATCGACCTGACGCAACCGCCGCGCTATGCCCCCGACGGCAGCATCGCCAATCCCGGCGCATCGCGCATCGTCGATCTCGAACATGACGGGGCCCCCGTCACCGACAGTGACCGTTTCCTGATCGCCACCAACAGCTACCGCGCCTTCGGCGGCGGCTCCTACCCGGCCCTGCCCGAGCCGGATATCGTTCTGCAAGGCGAAACACCGGTGCGTGACATCCTGGCGGCCTTCATCCGCAAGGGCGCACCGGTGACGGGCCGCGTCACGCCCACATGGTCCTTTGCCCCGGTGCCCGGCGCCAGCGCCCTGCACCTGACCGGCCCCGGCCTGCGCGCCTATCCGCAGGAAATCGCCGATCTGGGGGCCACCGATCTGGGCGACACCGAAACCGGCTTCAAGCGCCTGCGCCTGCCGCTCGGGCGGTAACGTCCAGGCCCCCTTGCGAATCCGCCGCAACATCCCTAGGTAACAGGTTGAGAGGTTGGCGCGGGCAAGCACCTCGCCAACCCGGTCAGGTCCGGAAGGAAGCAGCCGTAACGAGCCCCGCTTGGGTCGTTGTCCAGCCTCTCACCACATCCCCACAGAAACACGGCGCCTCGGGCGCATGTTACCTCCGCCTCATGGCCTCTCTGACAAGATCGGACGGGTTTTGACGGGAGGGACAGGATGTGGACGGGCCCGATGTGACCCATTTGGCCGCAGGGAAAGCGGCCGTGAAAGCAAAATGCACACCAATGGCCACAGAAGACAACCACAGGTTCATGCCCGGTCCCGAGGGTGGGCGCAGTGACATTTGCACAGGCCTCGCGTCAAAGCGCCAGTGCCGCAACGCGTTTGAACGGTGGACCAATTAGCGCCCGCCCTGGTGGGCGGGGCCGGGCGCGAACCGGATCGCGGGCGATCCGGGGGAATGCCGTATTGGTTTTGTACAAAACCCGCGTCCATTTCGTATGTTTCGACCTGCGCACGCCCTGTTACCCCCGGCACGGCGGTGCGCCGCACCGACGCGATACCGACGTTTTACCGATGCGATGCCGAACGGGGTTTTCCTTGTAACACAGTGCCTTAACCCCGATTCGCCCAGTCGAGCTGTTCCGGCGTCTCCACCGCGCAGGGCCGCACCGCCCGCAGCCGCTCCAACGCCGCCCCCGGCGCCTCTCCGGCCTCGATCATCAACCGCAGCGCCGCCATGCCCGAACGCCCGCAGCCTCCCATGCAATGGATCAGCACCCGCCCCTTGCCCTGCAAGGCCGACAGCGCCGCATTGCTGGCCATGTGCCACGCCTCCTCGGCCTCGGGGCCCGGCACGCCCATGTCCGGCACCGGCACATGCATCCAGCGCGTGCCCATGTCCTGCAAATCGGCCCCGATATCCTGATGCCCCGTGGCGCGCAGTTCGGGATGCGACAGCATGGTCATCACCAGCGCGGGCCGCCAGTCATGCAGATGCGCCATGTCCTCGACATAGTGCCCGCCCCGCCCCGGCATCGGCGCGATGGCCAGGATGCCGTCCGAGACAGATAAGGCATGAATGACGAATCCCGACATAATTTCAGCGCCTTACAGGTTGCGCGCCTGGAAGGTATTGCAGCTGTTGATATCGCCGGTCTCATACCCGGCAGTGAACCAGCGGGCGCGCTGTTCGCTGGTGCCGTGGGTAAAGGTATGCGGTTGCGGCACCCGGCCCGCGCGGCGTTGCAGATGGTCGTCGCCGATCATCCGTGCCGCGTTTAGCGCCTCTTTCAAATCGCCCGGCTCCAGCAGCCCGTCCACCGCCCGTGCCCAGACCCCCGACAGGCAATCGGCCTGCAATTCCAGCCGCACGGTCAGGGCGTTGGCCTGTGCCTGGCCCACCGCCTGACGGCGCTCGTTGACCTGCCCCAGAATGCCCAACTCGTTCTGGACGTGATGGGCCACCTCATGCGCGATCACATAGGCCGCCGCGAAATCGCCGCGCGCGCCCAGTTCCCGCGACAGGGTGCTGAAAAACTCGGTGTCCAGATAGGCCTTGCGATCCGCCGGGCAGTAAAACGGCCCCGTCGCCCCGCTGGCCCCGCCACAGGGGCTCTGGGTCACGCCGGAATAGAGCACCATTACCGGCGGCGTATAATCCCGCCCCACTTGTCGCGGAAATATCTGGCCCCAGACTTCTTCTGTCGTTGCGAGGACTTGCGCGGAAAACTCGGCGGCGCGCTCTTCCTCGGGGCTCAACTCGCGCGGCGCGCTCTGCTGCTGCGGCATGCCCTGCAACAGTGGCGTCACGTCGATACCCGCGAAATAGCCCACCGCCAGCACGATCAACAGGCCGACCCCTCCGATCCCGGCCCCGGCCCTGCCGCCCATGCGGCGACGATCCTCGATATTCCGGCTGCGCCGGATTCCTCTCAACCGCATGTGATCCCCCTGCGCTGCGCTGCACCGGGCATATCCTTGCCCCATCGGCATTCAAAAGCAAGGTGGACGGCCCCCGCCCCCGGCTTTAGGTTGGCCACTGACCCGCGAATCCAACAAGGCCCGACATGAGCGACACCCCCGCCAAACCCTATCAGGTTCTTGCCCGGAAATACCGGCCCGAAACCTTTGCCGATCTGGTCGGGCAGGACGCCATGGTGCGCACGCTCAAGAACGCGTTCAAGGCCGACAGGATCGCGCAGGCCTTCATCATGACCGGCATCCGCGGCACCGGCAAAACCACCACCGCGCGGATCATCGCCAAGGGCATGAACTGCATCGGCCCGGATGGCACTGGCGGTCCCACGACCGAGCCTTGCGGCGTATGCGAACACTGTCAGGCCATCATGGAGGGCCGGCATGTCGATGTTCTGGAGATGGACGCCGCCAGCCGCACCGGTGTGGGCGATATCCGCGAAATCATTGAATCCGTTCACTATCGCGCCGCCTCGGCCCGCTACAAGATCTACATCATCGACGAGGTTCACATGCTCTCGACCAGCGCGTTCAACGCGCTGCTCAAGACGCTGGAAGAGCCGCCCGAGCATGTGAAATTCATCTTCGCCACCACCGAAATCCGCAAGGTGCCGGTGACGGTCCTGTCGCGCTGCCAGCGTTTCGACCTGCGCCGGATCGAACCCGAGGTGATGATCGCGCTGCTGCGCAGGATCGCCGATGCCGAAAGCGCACAGATCAGCGACGACGCGCTGGCGCTGATCACCCGCGCCGCCGAAGGCTCGGCCCGCGACGCCACGTCGCTGTTGGATCAGGCGATTTCGCACGGCGCCGGTGAAACCGGGGCCGAGCAGGTGCGCGCCATGCTGGGGCTGGCCGACCGGGGCCGCGTGCTGGACCTGTTCGACCTGATCATGAAGGGCGACGCGGCGGGCGCGCTGACCGAACTCAGCGGGCAATATGCCGAAGGGGCCGACCCGATGGCGGTGCTGCGCGATCTGGCCGAGGTCACACATTGGATTTCGGTGGTCAAGATCACGCCCGAAGCCGCCGAAGACCCCACCATCGGCCCGGACGAGCGCACCCGCGGCCAGCAGATGGCCGAGGCCCTGCCGATGCGGGTGCTGACGCGCATGTGGCAAATGCTGCTCAAGGCGCTGGACGAGGTGGCCGAGGCCCCCAACGCCATGATGGCCGCCGAAATGGCGGTGATCCGCCTGACCCACGTGGCCGACCTGCCGAGCCCCGAAGAACTGGTGCGCAAACTGCGCGACACCCCTGCGCCCCCTGCCCCCGGTCCGGGCGGCGGTGGCGGTGGCGGCGTGTCCGGCGGCGCGCAGGGCCATGGCACGCAGGCCCAGGGCGGTCCCACCGGCCCCGCGCCCACACATCCCGGCCCGTCGGGCCCCAGTGCCTCGGGCAACGGTCAGGCGCTGGCGCTGGCGCAAGACACAGCCCTGATGCACTATCCGACCTTCGAGCACGTGGTCGAACTGATCCGCACGCAACGCGATGTCAAACTGCTGGTCGAGGTCGAAACTCATGTGCGGCTGGCCTCCTACCGCCCCGGCCGGATCGAGTTCCAGCCCACCCCCAATGCCCCGCAGGACCTGTCACAGCGCCTCGGCGCGGCGCTTCAGCGCTGGACCGGCATTCGCTGGGGTGTCACCCTCGTGAACGAGGGCGGCGCCGACACGATTTCCGAAATCCGCGATGCTGCCGAAAACGCGCTCAGGGCCGAGGCCACGGAACACCCGCTGGTGCAGGCCGTGCTGACGGCCTTTCCCAAGGCCACCATCACTTCGATCCGCACCGAAGACGATATCGCCGCCGACGCCGGTGCCGAGGCCCTGCCCGAAGTCGAAGACGAATGGGACCCCTTCGAGGAAGAGTGACAGACACCGCGGTACGACCGGCTTGCCTTCCGCCCGTGCCGCCCCGATATGTAACGCAACACGACCGGCCCCTGAGGCCGCGCGACGCAAGGAGATAACCGAGATGTTCAAGGGATTGGGCCAGATGGGCGACATGGCCAAGATGATGAAGGCCGCCCAGGAAATGCAGCAGAAGATGGCCAGCCTGCAGGAAGAGATGCACCAGATGATCGTGCAGGGCGAATCCGGCGCCGGTCTGGTCAAGGCCACCTGCACCGCCAAGGGCGAGCTCAAGGGGCTGGACATCGACCCGTCGATCTTCAACTCCGACGACAAGGAGGTGGTCGAGGACCTGATCCTTGCCGCGATCAAGGACGCCCAGACCAAGGCCAGCGAGAAAGCCAAAGAAGAAATGGGCAAGATCACCGAAGGCATGGGCCTGCCCAAAGACATGGACCTGCCGTTCTGATCCCCTCGCTCCTGCCCTGACCACCCTGCGCAACGGCTGATTCAATGTCCTCGAACCGCGATATCGATTCCCTGATCGAGTTGATGGCCAAGCTGCCCGGCCTCGGGCCGCGCTCGGCACGGCGCACGGTGCTGCATCTGATCGCCAAGCGCGATCTGCAACTGATCCCGCTGGCCGACCTGATGCAGAAGGTCGCCGCGACGGCGCGCGAATGCCTCAACTGTGGCAATGTGGGCACAACGGATATCTGCGATATCTGCACGGCCGAAAAACGCGCCAACGGTCAGCTTTGCGTGGTCGAGGACGTGGCCGACCTCTGGGCGATGGAGCGCGGGCAGGCGTTCAAGGGGCGCTATCACGTTCTGGGCGGCACGCTTAGCGCGCTGGATCAGGTCGGCCCCGAAGACCTGCGCATTCCGCAACTGGTGAACCGGGTCGAGGCCGAAGGGATTTCCGAGGTCATCCTTGCCCTGAACGCCACCGTGGACGGCCTGACCACCGCGCATTATATCGCCGATCAGCTCGAGGGTCGCGTGACCCTGACGTCGCTGGCGCAGGGCGTGCCCATCGGCGGCGAACTGGACTATCTCGACGATGGCACGATCAGCGCCGCGCTCAACGCCCGCAAGACGCTCTGATCGACGCGCCACCGCGTTCCACCCCACGAAAAAACCCGGCCACCAGGAGCGACCGGGTTTCGTATTTCTGCCGAACGGCCAGTATCAGGGCTGTTCGTCCTCGTCGTCCTCATCACTGTCCGAAGGCAGGTTGAAGAAGCTGTCGGCGTCGATTTCCGGCTCTTTTTCTTCGCTGTCCCCGCCGAGGCTGAAGGTTTCAAGCCCCTCGATGGCGGTCGGGATGCGCGGCTCGGTATCGCCGCCAAGGCTCTGCTCGGTGCTCAGCAGCCTGCGGCGATCGTCATCGCTCATCGCTTCGCCTTCCTTGGCTTTCTTGGAGGCGGCTTTCTGCACGGCGGCGTCCAGTTCGGACTGTTTGCACAGGCCAAGCGCCACCGGATCGACGGGCTGCATGTTGGCGATGTTCCAATGGGTGCGCTCGCGGATCGTCTGGATCGTCGGCTTGGTGGTGCCCACCAGCTTGGCGATCTGGCTGTCGGCCAATTCCGGGTGGAACTTGACCAGCCACAGGATCGCGTTCGGGCGGTCCTGACGCTTGGACAGCGGCGTATAGCGCGGGCCGCGGCGCTTTTCCTCGCCCACGGCGGCGGGGTTGAACTTCAGCGTCAGCTTGTGCAGCGGGTCTTTCTCGGCGGCGTCGATCTCATCCTGCGTCAACTGGTTGTTGGCGATCGGATCGAACCCTTTCACACCGGCGGCCACATCGCCATCGGCGATCCCCTGAATCTCCAGCTCGTGCAGACCGCAGAAATCGGCAATCTGCTTGAAACTGAGCGTCGTGTTGTCCACCAGCCAGACGGCGGTGGCCTTTGCCATAAGCGGTTTTGCCATGTCCCACGGACCTCCTTCACGCATATCTTCCCCGTCGCCGGAATTCGGCGGCACCTTTGCGGGTGCGGGTTTCCGTTGTCGGGGAACTTGGCGGCTATATAGTAGGCGCGGCGAGAAATTGAAAGACCAAAGAATGCGTGCGCTGTTTGTGTTCCTGCTTCTGGCCGGCATGGCCCGCGCCGAGGGTGGCCGCCCCGGTGCGTTCGACTACTACGTTCTGTCGCTCAGTTGGTCGCCCACATGGTGCGCGCTCGAAGGCGATGCGCGCGGATCGCCGCAATGCGATGCCTCTGCCGCTCATGGCTGGGTATTGCACGGGCTCTGGCCGCAATATCATCGCGGCTGGCCCTCGCATTGCCAAACCGCCGAACGCCCGCCGTCACGCGCCATGACCGCCGGGATGGCCGACATCATGGGCACGTCCGGGCTGGCCTGGTATCAGTGGAAAAAGCACGGCAGTTGCTCGGGCCTGTCGGCGCCGGCCTATTACGCCCTGTCACGCAGGGCCTATGAGGCCGTCAACCGCCCGGAGGTCTTTCGCAAGCTCAAGGACCCGGTCAAACTGCCTGCCAGCGTGGTCGAAGAGGCCTTCCTCAAGGCCAATCCGGAGTGGGAGCGCGACATGCTGACCATCACCTGCCGCGAGGGCCGCATTCAGGAGGCCCGCCTGTGCCTGTCGAAAGACCTGAAGCCCGTTCCCTGCGGTCGCGATACGGTGCGCGATTGCACGATGAAAGACGCCCTGTTCGCGCCGATCCGCTAACCCCCGCACCTTCACTTTTCCTCAAATACTCAATGGCGCAGCGCCTTCCACGACTCAAAACAGCCGCAGCATCAGTGCCACGGCCGCCACCGGCACCAGCAGCACATGGGTGACGTAATCGAACCAGTTGCTGCTGCCCCAACCCGCGATCCACAGGGCCTGCCCCAACACCACCACCAGTGGCAGAAACCAGTTTCCGGTGATCAGCCCATAAGCACATACCGCGAGCACCATCATCGCCACCGGAAACGGGGCGTAACCCAGCCGATAGATATCCACCGGCAGCGCGCCCATGGCGCTGGCCAGAAAGACGATATAAGCCACAAGGAACACCAGCAGGTCCACCGTCCCAAAAGGCATCACGGGCAGGCCCAGCCTGGCCGCCATATGCCGCAGCGCCAATGCGGGCAGCATCACGCCGAAGGGCGCCAGCAACGCCACCAGGCCACGCATGGGCAGAGTGTCCCGCAGCAGCAACACCGCCAGAGCGCCGACAACCCCGCCCAGCCAGACCGACAACGGCGCGGCCACGAACCACCCGGCCAGCGCGAACACCACCCAGGCCACCAGAACGCCCAATCCGCCTGCAGCCAGAACACCGCTCATTGCGCTGCCACCCATGATTCGTTCATCACCACGGCCCGCAGGCCAGTTTTCGTGCCCTGCGAATAGGCCAGCAGGATGTCCCCGTCCGGCAGGCGGCGCAGCATCGGATAGCGCGCCTCGCCGGGTGTCTTTTCAAGCGTGTGGATCATCCGCCAGCTTTCGCCCTCGTCTTCGGACAGGGCAAGGTGCAACTGATTGGCATCGTCTCCGGTGCCGTTCATCGCCATCAGGATACGACCCCCCGCCACCGGCAGCGCCGCCACAGGTGCGTTAGGATGGGCGATGTCGGTGGCCCCGGCCTTGCTCCAGCTTCGCCCGCCATCTTCCGTTCGGCTGACATAGAGCCGCCCACTGTCGTTGAAATCGCGCAGGAACGCCACCGCGCGGCTGGCATCCAGCGGCACGATCATCGGCTGGATCGGCTTGATGCCCTGCCCGGTCATCCGGCGTTGATCGCGCACACGCCCCTCTGCATCGAACCGCACCAGCGCGCCATAGGTGCTGCCCATCTCGAAATAGGCGGGCAGCGCAAAGGACCCGTCGGCATATTCGACCATCGGCGATTTCACCAGAAAGGACCGGTTCAGAAAGGGCGACAGACTCAGCTTGCGGGCCCTCACCGGGCGACCGTCCTGCATACGCACATCCGCAATCGACGCCATTGCCCAACCGCCCACCGACACGACCGTCGCGTAAAGCGACTGTTCCGCGCCCTCGTTCTCTATGGTGTTGCCAAGCGTCACGACCAGTTGGCGGGGCACGAAACCATCCCCAAGGGCGCCGCTGGTGATGTAAGGTTCCGGCGGTCCTGCCCGCCATTGCCCGGCATCATCGCGTGTCAGCCCAACGCGATGGATCGCAACATCGGGCTGCGCCTCGGACGACCCCTGAAACCAGACAATCTCGGGCCCTTCGTCCTGCACCACGATGGCCGGGGAATGGGCAATGCCCTGATCGACGGAATATTCGAACACCGTTTCGAAACGCGGTGCACCTTCGGGCGCGGGCGGTTCGGGCATGGCAAAGGACCATTCCAGCCCGGAATCACGCCAGATCGCGTATCCGCTCAGCCCGACGCTCAACAGCGTCAGGGCCAACACCACCAGATGCACCGCCCCCACGGGATCAGGCCACTTTCAGGACGATTTTCCCGATATGCGCGCTCTCTTCCATATGGGCATGGGCCAGCGCGGCATTGGGCAGTTCGTATTCGGAATCCATCACCGGGGCGATCTTGCCCACCTCCAGCAAGGGCCAGACATGCGTGCGCAACTCCTCGGCGATTGCGGCCTTGGCCTGATCGCTTTGCGGCCGCAGGGTAGAGCCGGTGATCGTCAGCCGCCGCATCATCACCTGCGCAAAGTTCAATTCGACCTTGGGCCCTTGCAGAAAGGCGATCTGCACCAGCCGCCCGTCATCGGCCAGGGATTTGACATTGCGCGGCAGGTAATCGCCGCCCACCATGTCGAGGATCAGGTCGGCCCCGCCCTCGGCGCGGATCACCTCGACGAAATCCTCGTCGCGGTAGTTGATCGCGCGTTCGGCCCCCAACTCAAGGCATTTGGCGCATTTTTCATCCGATCCGGCGGTGGTGAACACCCGCGCGCCGAACGCATGGGCCAGTTGGATCGCGGTGGTGCCGATGCCGGACGACCCGCCATGCACCAGGAATCGCTCGCCCCCTTTAAGCGCGCCGCGCTGAAAGACGTTGGACCAGACGGTATAGAATGTCTCGGGCAGGCAGGCGGCCTCGCGCAGGCCCATACCCTTGGGCACGGGCAGGCAATGCGCGGCGGGCGTGGCGACATATTCGGCATACCCCCCGCCGGGCAGTAACGCACAGACCTGATCGCCCACCGACCAGCCGCTGACGCCTTCGCCCACAGCGGCGAGTTCTCCGGCAGCTTCCAGCCCCGGCAAATCGCTGGCGGTGGGGGGCGGTGCGTAAAGCCCCGCGCGCTGCAGGGCATCCGGGCGATTGACCCCGGCATACGCCACCTTGATCACGACCTCGCCGACACGCGGCGTCGGCACGGGGCGGGTTCTCAGCCTCAGCACTTCGGGGCCGCCGGGCTGAGTGATTTCCACGGCGTTCATTGTCTGGCTCATGCCTGTCTCCTCAGATTTGTCCGGTCCAGCGGCCCGGCATGTCGGGCCGCGATCCGGGGTGTTGCGGGGCGCGGATGTTATCCAGAACCTTCAAAGGCCCGGCCATAAGGCCGCTCAGCAGCTTGTTGTCGCGCACCTGCGCCTTGAACTTCTCGAACGACATCACGTCGTCGATGCGGCGATCCAGAAAGTCCCACGTCGCCTGATGATCCGGGCTGTCATCGCCCAGCCAATAGAGAAGCGTCGCGCTGTATACCCCTGAAAGCGTAGCCCGCTTGGTGTACCAGTTCACGTCGTCCGAACTGTCGCCCAAAGCCGTCCAGATACGATCGCAGGTGCCCCAAACCGCCCTGGCCCCATCGGCGGCATGGGTCGGCAGCGCGAACAGCGTCATGCCACGGCGCACCAGTTCCTTGTCCTCCACGGCCTCCAGCCGGAACCGCACGGCGGCGGCGATCCTGTCGCGAAAGCGCATGTCGCCAAGATCGGTGGCGCTCAGACGCTCCAGCATCACCTGATCGCCCTCGTCGTGATAGGCCAGCGCCAAATCGACAGCCCCGCGCGGACACACGGCCCGCGCCACGCCTTCCGCGACCCCGGTGTCGGCCATCGCGGCCTGAAACGCGACCTCGGTCCAGCCGTCAAAAGGGACGTGCATCTTGGCCGCATCCAGCAACCGGGCCTTGATATCTGGCTCTGTCATCGCTTGCCTCCGTTCGTTGCGCCCCACCCTAGACAAAAGAATGGGGCTTTGCTATATGCCGGTTTCCTGCACTCTAATGCAACTTCAACTTGGAAAGGTGGTGACACCACATGCAGGTTAGTGTTCGCGACAACAACGTCGATCAGGCGCTTCGTGCCCTGAAGAAAAAGCTGCAACGCGAAGGCGTTTTCCGCGAAATGAAGCTTCGGCAGCATTTCGAGAAACCGTCGGAAAAGAAAGCCCGCGAAAAGGCCGAGGCGATTCGCCGCGCCCGCAAGCTGGCGCGCAAGAAAGCCCAACGCGAAGGTCTTCTCTGAAGCCCGCGTCGCAGCGTAGCGCGACACGCAAACGCGCCGGGCGGTGATATCATCCCACTGGCGCTACACGACAAAGACGACCCCCGGGCAGCTGCTTCGGGGGTTTGTCATTTGGGCCGGCGGCCTGCACAATTTGACGCCCGAACAATGCGCCACGTGCAAGATGACGTGCCGTTTCCTGCCAAATCTCATCACTGTGTCTTGTCTCACCGCGCGCGCTGGGATACGGCAACGCACAGATTGTGACATGAACATGACAGGCATCTACCATGAGCAGATTCAGTCTCGCTGATCAGGTGATCTTCGGCTTCTTGAATGCCACATTGGTATTCACCCTGGCATACGCGGTTCTGGGCTTCGGGACGCAGTTCGGTACGGGCTTTGCAATCGAGGACGGGCCGATCGAATACGGCACGGCCGTGGCCTTGTTCATGGCAAGCCTCGTGCTGTTCTGGCGTGCGATCCGGCTGGGCCGCGCGGCACGGATCGGCGCGGGCCTGTTGGTAGCCTTCTACGCGCTGATCTTCGTTTTCGGCGCGGG
Organism: Roseovarius sp. PS-C2; assembly: GCF_018862045.1. Taxonomy (NCBI): domain Bacteria; kingdom Pseudomonadati; phylum Pseudomonadota; class Alphaproteobacteria; order Rhodobacterales; family Roseobacteraceae; genus Roseovarius; species Roseovarius sp. PS-C2. The sequence goes on along the minus strand of NZ_JAHKSQ010000004.1, from coordinate 220,444 downwards.
CGAGGAAATTTCCTGGGGTCAGCGGATTTTCGGCTGGGAGACCACGGAGTATTTCCTTGAAAACAACCGCCAGATGGAAACCAACCTACACAATCTGGCCTTTGGCGAAGAACAACTGGCCAAAACCCTGTTCGGCAGTGTCCTGACGACTGTCCTGCTGCTCTATCTGGTGGTCCTGCCGCCGCTTTACCCGCGTGTGCGCTGGATCGCGAAACTGGCTGATGCGCTGATGGTTCCGGTTCCGGGGCTGCGCCATACGATCATCGCGGTCGTGGCCAGCCTGCTGGTCGCGGTGGTGGACCTGCCCCGCAAATGGGAAGTCTACGAATTCATCTTCGGACTGCTCAGCCTGTCGATCTTTATCGGACCGGCCAATTCCGCCCGCTTCGACACCTCCGGCGCACCCGAAAATTAAACCGCTTCGCCCTGGCGCAGCTATCAGATGATCTCGTCCTCGTCGAACATCGGCGCGGTTTTCAGATGCAGGCCGATATCCGGCATCACGTCCTCGGCGCTGGCCGGTTCGGCGATGTGGAACAACGCGTCACCCTCGTAAACCACGGGCATGTTGGTGCGGCCGATGACGATGCCCGCCTGATCGCAAACAACCTCGGCCTCGAATTCTCCGAACGGATCGGAAATCGCGCCCAGAACGGTGTCCGGCTCGACCATTTCGCCAATGCCCGTATAGCCGCGAAACAGCCCGCCCGCTGGGGCGCGATACCATGTTGAATCGCTGCAATAGAGTGGCTCGGCCCGCTTTTTCGGCACCCCCTTCTTGGCGATCATGCCGAGGTGGTTCATTACCCTCAGGATACCGGCCACCCCCGCCTGTGCGGGCAACTCATCAAATCGCAGCCCCTCGCCGCCCTCGTAGAGCAGAACGTCCACACCCGCCTCTTCGGCCGCCATGCGCAGCGATCCGTCGCGCAGGTTCGATGTCATCACCACCGGCGCGGCGAACACATCGGCCAGATCCCGCAGCCGGGAATTGCCCGCCGTCAGGCGCAACTGGGGCAGGTTCGTGCGCCGGATCGCCGCCGAATGCAGGTCGATCCCCAGATCGGAGCGCCGCACCACCTCGGTCATGAAGATATGCGCCAGCCGCGACGCCATCGAGCCCGTTGCATGTCCGGGAAAACACCTGTTCAGATCCCGCCGGTCCGGCAGATAGCGCGAGTGATTGAGAAACCCGAACGTGTTGACGATCGGCACCGCCAGCAACGTCCCCGACATCGGCGTCAGCGCCTTGGCGTTCAGCAACCGGCGCACGATCTCGGCACCAATCACCTCGTCGCCATGCACGGCGGCGGAAACGAACATCACCGGCCCCGGCTTGCGCCCATGAACCACATGCACCGACAAATGCACCGGCGTATGATCCGACAGGTAACTGACCGGCACATCCACCGTGCGCCGCGTTCCGGGCGGCACGGTGACGCCCGCGATCTCGAACGGTTTTCGCTTGGCCATGTGCTGTCCTTCCGCGTTTCGGCGCTTTGTCCGGGCTTCCCCTGATGCGTGGCAGTTGCTATGGGTTTCCCCGAATTCCGGTTTTCGCCAAAAGGCTGTTTTCAGGTCCAGATGTCAATCGCCCCCGCATCAGAACGCGTTACCGTTGTAACCGTGGCGCATAACAGCCTCGCGGTGTTGCCCGGCATGCTGACGTCGCTGCCGCCCGGCACGTTTTGCGTGATCGTCGACAACGCCTCGACCGATCAGGATGCTTTGGCCAAACTTGCCGAACAGCATGGCGCAGAGCTGATCCGCAATGACGACAATCGCGGGTTCGGCACTGCCTGCAACATCGGGGCGGCCAGGGCCGGCACCGAATTCCTGCTGTTTCTCAACCCCGATGCCCGGCTTGAGGACGGCGCGCTAGAGGCGCTGGTTGCCGCGGCGGAGACCTATCCCGACGCCGTCGCCTTCAACCCCGCGATCAGCGAGGCGAACGGACGGCCCTATTTCAAACGCGGCAGCGTGTTGCTGCCCAAATCCGAAAAGCTCCTCTCGGGCTGGCCCGAGGCCGACCGCGTAGTGCCCGTACTGACCGGCGCGGCCTTTTTCGTGCGCCGCGCGGCCTTTGAAGCCGTGGGCGGGTTCGACCCCGCGATCTTCCTCTATCACGAAGACGATGACCTGGCCCTGCGCCTGCGCGCGCAGTGCGGGACACTGATGTTCCTGCGCGATGCCCGGGTGATGCACGATGCGGGCAATTCAACCGTACGCTCCCCACAATCCGCTGCGTTCAAGGCGTTTCACATGGGCCGCTCGCGGGTCTATGCCACACGCAAACACCACCTGCCCGGCGCGGGGCGCAAGGCCCTGCTATCGGCGGTGGCGCAACTGATTTCACCTCTGACGCTGCTATCGGCCCGCAAACGGGCCAAACAGGCGGCATTTCTGCGCGGCGTCTGGCAGGCCCTGCGACACAAGGCGACCTCATGAAGAAAATTCCACTCTGGAAAGTGAAACGCGAACTGAAGCGGGCAGGTCGGCAACTGGCTGCCCTTCCCGGCGTGATCTGGGAATACCTGTTTCTGCGCCCGGTTTACGATCGCATGATATCTCGCCAGAAGGTCGTACACCAGGGGGCCAAACCGATCGCCGGTGAGGTGGCGGTGTACCTTGTCTACGCGCCCGACGGTTTGCTGGGGTCGCACCACGACATGCTGGCGCAGATCGCGAAACACGGGATCACCCCCGTCGTCGTTTCGAACCTGCCGCTGTCCGAAACGGATCGCGCAACGTTGCTGGATCAATGTGCACTGGTGATCGAACGGCCTAATGTGGGCTACGATTTCGGCGGCTACCGGGACGCGGTTCTGCAAATGGCCAGCCAACTGCCCACGCTCGAGCGGCTTTACATCCTCAACGACTCGACATGGATGGTCGAAGCCCCGCGCAGCTGGTTCGACGACGTCCGCGCGGCGGGATGCGATTTTGTCGGAGCGACTTCGAATTACGGGATCAGGCGTGACGATGTCGAACAGTTTCGCGATCTGGTGTGGGAATACACCATCGACCACCCAAACTACCATTACGCCTCATACGCTCTGGCGATGGGGCCCCGTATCCTGCGCGACCCTGCATTTCTTCGCTACTGGCGCCGTTTCCGCCTGTCGAACCACAAGAAGCGCACCGTCAGGCGCGGCGAAATCGGCCTGACCCAATGGGTTATCTCTCATGGCTACGACCACACGGCAACTTGCGACGTGTTTGACCTCGACCATGAAATCGAAAAGCTCGACAATACCGCCCTGGATGAGGTGGCGCGCAACCTGGTAATCCCCGAGGACCCCAAGCTCGAACGGAAACGAAATGAAGTCATGCAAAGCGACCGGGACACCGAGCAAGGCCGCCGGGAGCGTATCCAGATCGTCTTGATGACCGTCGCCCGTCAGGCGATGGGATACTCCATGCCCTTCTACACGCTGCGATACCGGGGCTTCCAGTTTCTCAAGAAATCGCCGCTTTGGTTGTCACGCAAAAGCTCTGACACCATGTTGGAAATAATGTCTGCCCTGGAGGGCCCTATGGGCAGGCGCGCCGCGGCAGAGGCCCACAGGCTTCGCGAGACGAAGGGCCAGTACCTGGACCGGATCGGCGACGACGCGTAACAGACCTGCGCGTGACCGGCGCACGCATCTCCCAACCAAGTTTTCGAAAGGTTTCTGTCTCGTCTCAAACGCCATGGGCGAAAACAGGACCGATAGCTTGCCTCGCCAAACCTACGTGATCCCGGCGCAGTTCCACCCGCCCCTTAGATACGATTGCCGCTCTGTAAAACTGTTTTAAATCTTGCTACGTCGTCCCTCACGACAAGAAAACAATAAATGCGAATCATCCATGCCGGCGTTTCGAACAGAAGACTCCATCTACTACTTTGCGCATGTTCCGAAATGCGGGGGCACCAGCATCGAACGCGGTCTTGAAGAGACCGGCATCACACTCTCGTTGCACGACCCGGACTGGTGGGGGCATCAGGGCACGCATTGGAACAGATCGTCGCCTCAACACATGCCGAAAGACGCGCTCGCCCGACTCTTCGCACCCGACTTTTTCGACTACAGCTTTGGCTTTGTACGCGATCCGGTCGAACGTTTTCTCAGCGCCTTCAACTTCAACCGTGGCCTGGGCCGGCTTCCGCGCCGCCAAAGCCTGAAGCGCTTTCTGACACAGCTCGAAAAATCGGGCGATTACTTCGAAAACTCCTTTGACAACCATTTCCTGCCCGCCGACAGGTTCATCTCCGAAGACTGCATGGTCTTCAGACTCGAAGATGGAATGGATGCTGTCACAGAATGGCTCGACAAAACTTCAGGAGGTCGCATCAAGGCGTCTTTCGGACATCACCAGAAATCTTATCCCGAAGGCAATCGCCCAATGGATTTCATGGAAAAAATCCGGGGTAAGTCCATCGAACCCGAACGCATCACGACCAAGGCCCTGGACACCACAACCCGCAGCCGTATCGAAATGCTTTATCGTCTTGACTATGACCGTTTCTATTGATCGCTGGACGCGACAGCGTCGGAATGCGCATAAATGCCGAACCTGGGGTCCAAGTTGACTGCCCCCGCATTGCACGTTAGCAGCAATAAAACGGGTTCGGCCATTGGTCTGGTTCAGGCGCTGCATCCGATAGTTTCATGGGCAGCAACGTGCCTGGTTGTGCAGTATTCAATCCGGAGCGCAGTGTAGCGGAATGAACAGGTTGGATCTTAAACGTTTGCTACGCCGCTTCAGTGGCGCGGCTCCGGCGACCGTCCCCACATCGTTCGCGGGCACGGCCACAACGCCACAACGCGACCAGACCGATCAGGGTTTTCGCGCGGCCCCCGTCATCGAGGACGATCAACCCGGCTTTCTGCGCATTCTCGACCTTCTCAAAAACGACGCCTCGTTCGCCTTTTGCAAAATCAACCATGGCTTCTGGGAGCGGCTGGCGCAACTCGAAGCAAGCGGGATCGACCGCGAGTCGTTCACGACGCATCCCGGCGACGACATCGACACGCGCCTCGGAGTCAAGGGAAGCAAGTTCGCCGAAGGTGGAATGCTGGCCGATCTTCTGACGCGCATGCGCGACCTGCCGTCCCCCGAACAGGGGATGCATTTCGTGGCCTCGCTGTCCCCGTGGCCCGGATCGGCCCGGATCGAGGGCACACCTTATGAGAACCGGCAGTCGTGCGAAGACCTGATCGCGCATTTCGTTCCGCAGGCGCATCGTGACAACGTGGCCGAAAACGGTTTTACCGGGCACGAGTTCAAGGTCGCAGCGATCACCGGCGGCCTCGGGCGTTTTCTCGACGCGCTGCACGACCGACAGGTGATCTTTGTCGGCAACGCCAGCAACCGGGCCTTGTTCGACAGCATCGGCCTGTCCTCGCTCACGGTGATCGAGGTGGACGCGACCGAGGCCAGGCTGAAGCGCGACAAAATTCGCGCGCGTCTGTTCAAGGCACTCAAGACCCATCAGGCGGATGCCCGCCCGCCCGTGGTGATCGGTGCCGCAGGCGGATCGCTCACGAGTTGGCTGGGCTTTCAGGTTCTGGACACATTCGAGCGGTTTCATTTCGTCGATCTGGGTGGCACGCTGGCCGCCTACAGCCCCGACGACTCGATGGTCGTCCGCTGGACCCAAACCTATCGGCGGCAACTTGCTGCCGCTATCCCGGCGATGGGCCTCAGCATGCCTGCGGTCACGTCCAGATATTCAGGAAAGTTCGGCCTGCGCGATCGGCGCCTCGTGGAACTGGCCTGTGCGGCCGGTGTCCCGGTCCCGGCGTCCTGCGATGAATTGCCCGCGCCCACACCGACCGCGCCGATCCCCTTTATCGAAAACAAGATCTATGACCACCGGCGACTGGCCGAACTTCTTTCCCTGTCGGTAAAGGCCAATCATCACGCCAATGGCGGGCCGGTCGCGGCGCTCCTCGAACGCATGGTCGCCCTCCTGGCCGATCTGCCCGAACACAGGCGCGTCGTGGCCGTCTGCAACGGCACCGCGGCCCTGCACATCGCCTGTGGGCTGCATGCGCTCGAAGCGGGCACTCCGGGATTTCGTTGGGTCACCAGCGCCTTCAATTTCTTCTCGGCCCATGTCGGCCCCCTGTCCGGCAGCACCGTGATCGACTGCAATGCGCAAGGCCGGTTCGATCTCGACGCCCTTCGTGCCCTGTCGCTCGACAGCTACGACGGTGTGGTCTACACGAACATCTTCGCCCAACAATCCGACTGGGACGATATCGCGGTCTTTTGCGCGCAAAACGGCAAGCGGCTTGTGGTGGATAACGCTACGGGCCTGCTGGATCGTCCGGACAGCGCCCGCAAACCCGATGCCCCGATCGAAATCATCTCGGCGCATCACACCAAGCCCTGGGGCGTGGGCGAAGGCGGTTTCGTGATTTGCGATGCCGAGCAGGAAACCGCAATCCGAAAACTCGCCAATTTCGCCGCTGCCCTGCCCAACGGGGCGCAGTTCGCCGCGTCGAACTACAAACTCAGCGATCTCTCAGCCGCCGCCATCATCGACCGGCTCGAACGCAAGCCGTGGTGGGGCCGCTTCTACAAATGGCAGGAGCGCCGGATGCACTCGCTCGTGATCGACGCGGATGTCGGCATCCTGCCCTTTCCCGGCACCACGACACCGCATTCGCCGCGCGCACACACCCCGTTCCTGTGCCCGAGCCCGGTGATGATCGGCCCGGAACCCGGCCAGATGACCTTGCGCAAGTACTATCTCCCGCTACCGTCCGACCGGCCCACTCCGAATGCCGATGACCTTTACGCGCGTGTCTTCAGCCTGTCGAACGCGCCCGAAATGCGGCTTGTCCCGAACGAAGACATCGTCGCCCAGGTCCGCCGGATGTCCGAATCTGTCGCTCGCCCGGAAGGAGCCCCCTGATGCCCCGTCTGAAAGCGCCTGTCATCCTGTTCTGCTCCGAACGCTCGGGCAGCAACATGATCGCCAAGATATTCGATGCGCACCCGCAGGTCTGCGCGCCGGGCGCCAGCCACCTGTTCAGGATCATGAGCGAATGCGCCTGCCGCTACGCCCCCGGATCGGACGATCTGCGTCAGGCCGTTCTTGCCCTTTTCGATGCCAAGGTCAGCCAGTGGGCGATCGACGCCTGGCCGTCCGATGAACGCGCGGCACTCCTTACCCGGCTCAGCCACGCGGGTGACATGGTTGCGGCACTCTACGCGGCCGAAGCGGACACCATCGACAAACCGCACGTCATGACCAAGGAAAACTCGACCTTTCGCTACCTGCCGATGATAATTGCCCAAAGCACCCGGTCGCGCATCCTGTTCATGGTCCGTGACCCGCGCGACATGGCGGTGTCCTGGATGAACGGCCCGGTGATGCGCGGCGGCGTGTTGCGCGCCGCCGAACGCTGGTGTCAGGATCAGATGGGATATCTCGAAACGCTGGCCCAGCTGGGGCCGGAAACCCCGGTCGCGTTCCTGCGCTACGAGGACATTCTGTCAGATCCCGAAGGCCAATTGCGCCGTGTCTGCACCATGCTGGACCTGCCGTTTTCCGAAGAAATGCTGCGCTTTTCCGAACGCAGTTCAAGCGCACGCTCGGACGCGCAACGCACGTCCATGTGGTCCAATCTCGACAAACCGCTGATGTCGGACAACACGCAGAAATTCCGGCGTGAACTCGACGACGACCAGATCGCCTATATCGAGGCCGTGGCTGGCCCGATGATGACCGCCATGGGCTATGAAACCGCCCGGTCTGGCCAACCCGCATTCGGCCGGTTCGATACGCTCGAAGACCTTCGCGCCCACCTTGCCCTGAGCGAACCGCACGACAAACCCGCCTATCAGGAACTGCCCGCCGAAGAACGCGCGCGTTTCGAGGCTTGGTCGCGCCTCTATGCCGACATGAAGGCGCGCCCGCGCCTGTCACCGGATCAATTCATCACAGGTCGTGAATGACAGCCTCAAGGCTTCTGTTCCCCCCTCCCGGCGGATCTTGCAAAATCTTCATTACCACCACCGCGGCAAGCGACAAAGCTTTTCCAACGTATCGCTGGCTGTTGGCCCCATGAAGTCGGACGGCTGTAATATTCAATAAAACGGACCGCATGAAAGGGCCCCACCACATCAATCCAGAAAACGTGAAAGCGGAGTATTATCGATATCCGCACAGATTTCATCGCTAATGACCGCCGGTAAAGATGTGCGCCACTTATCGTCAGCCGCAACACGTTTCCGAAACACCGTATAATCGCCTTTCGAATTACCTTCGATACGACCCGCTAAAAAGTCACGTGTCTGTGTGTCAAACTTTAATCCGCAGAACTTGAAAAGCTCCCGCACAGTATCTTCAGTCGACCGCAGAAGGTCAGCATAATGTACCAACATGACACGGCTCGGATGCTGCTCTTTCACAGTGTTGAAAATGTTTGCGGCTTCTTTCCATTTTTCGAAGCCGAAAAACTCTTCAGGCCGGTTTTGGTTCTTCTTTGGTGCCGTGCGCCACTCCTCCTCGATCTTCCAACCAAGATCGCTTCGAAATTCCCGAGGGGCCTCCAGAAATGAGGAGACAACCGCGCGCGGGTCGCGCACGAGAAGTACTGCCTTAACTTCAGTATTCTGATCTAACAAGTTGGGCAGAATGTGGTGATACCGAACCTCTTTATAGATTAGGTGTGTTGGCGCAGTTTTGGAGAAATCGGGAACGATCCCCTGCTCACGTTCCTCTACTTGCATGACGTATCTATCTTGAGTTTTACTCAATGCCCGGAAGAAACAAGCAACTTCAGTTTGCCCACTGCAGTCCGATAAAAAACCTTTAAACGCGTAGGAAAATAATGGCTGATGACAATACTTGACGTTTAGTACACTATTGAAAATCTCCGCAAGCCATGTCGTCCCTGATCGGGGCGCGCCATGAAGAGCAATGTTTTGCAATGCCCGTGGCATGACTGTCGACGATGTGTTCATTGCGACGCTCTCGGTGTATCGATATCGAGATAAGCAAGACACAGTTCAGCGACTCGCTTCATATCAGAGAGGTTGTATCTTTGATCAATGGGCAAGGGGACCATATCGCAGGTGATCTCTGTCTCTAAAGTGGAGGCTTCCGTATTCTCCAATACTTCTGGCCAGTACGACGCAACATAAACACGGTTTTCGATCAACATCTGACGCAATCCTTTCCGTGATGGCCAGAAAGGATAGACCATCGGAACGGAAGTATCTGTCAGTGGCAGTTTGATCCGATTGCAAAATCCCAACTGAGTATCAAGTGCGTGAAAATTTTCGCACCGTTTTACCGCAAACCGATTGGTATCCAAATGATCTAGCAATTGATCGGTCAACGCAGATATCCGCATCGCAGGTTCACAGGCTATTTCTGCCTCGGCGCGCTGATAATCTTCGAAATAGGCTTCCGCTCGCGTTTCTGCCCGGCCCAGTAAGTGACGCGCCCGGTCCAAAGACCTAGCTCGCTTCTGAGGAAGTTCGATCAGGGCATCGCACGCCAGAATACCCCCATCTGGAACCGGCAGAAACTTGCGAGGACTATAAATACAATCCGCACTGGGGACAGGTTGACTGTAGTAGGCTTGTGAGTTGTCGAGAATGACACCTTCTGGATTTCCCGCAACAAGGGTTGCCGAATATTCGTCCTTCAAACCGAAGTAGTTGACGTAAATGACCGGTGTTTCCGGGGATATGTCGGGCACGTCCACTATCTCAAATTTTTCGTCAACGTTGTACCAGCGGATTTCAACATTGTTCGGAATTGCATCAACAATAGCCGAGCAGCAATATGAGGGAACGTAAACACACGATGGTTGGCGCGCCCTTAAAAGTACTGCCAAAGCGTTTCTTGCTGAATTCAAGCCGATCCCATCAGGGCGCCAATTGGTCACTGGAGAGACGTCAAGACCGAAATATCCACCGATTGCGTCATATTCCATGTAGTCATTCCAATTCCCTGTACATTTCTGGTTGTCAGGTATGGTCGCATTTGTGTCAACCGCATCGCCGTGCCGTATCTAAAACGTGAAATCTACTGCTATTTACTTTGGCGACGATACGATCTCGCGACCACGGCAAACCCTAAGAGACCCCTAGCTCTGGTTGACTACCCCTGCATTGCGCGATAGCAGCGATCAAGCGGAGCTAGTCCTTGGGTTTTCTGGCACTACATCCGATAGCCTCACTGCAAGAATATGCCTGTGTGGAATGTACGGCTTGATCCGGAGCACAACGCGGCAAAATGAATAAGTTGACTCTTAAGCGATTGTTTTGCGGAAATAGGGACGCAGTCCCGGCGGCGGCCCCCAGTGCACATACAAGTCCGCCCCTGCCGCCCGGCCAACTTCTCGAAGGCCACGAATGACCGGCGCGGACACGGCGCAATCCCCCCGAAGGGTCGCTATCATGCAGCCCTACCTGTTTCCCTACATCGGCTACTTCCAGCTTGCCGCCGCCGTCGACGAATTCTGGCTGCTCGACACGGTGCAGTTCATCCAACAAGGCTGGATGAACCGGAACAACCTGCTGATCAACGGGCGCAAGACCATGTTTTCCATCCCGGTCAACAAGCGCCCGCGCATCGACCTGATTTCCAATAAAGCCTACGGGCCGACTGCCGCGCGTGACTGCGAAAAACTTGCCAGGACTGTTCGGCAAGCCTACGCAAAGGCCCCCTACACCGAAGATGCCCTGCGTCTTGTCGAGGATTTCGCTCGACACCTTGCACACTCCGCCCAACCCGCGGACTTCACCGAAGCGACCGAATTCGCCCTGCATCTCTGCTTTGACGCGCTCGGGCTGACCACCCCGATCCGGCGTATCTCGTCCCTCGGTCTCGACGATACCCTCACCGGACAAGAGCGGATCATCGCCGCCTGCCGTGCCATCGGCGCGCAGGATTATGTCAACATGATCGGCGGGCGCGATCTCTATGACGCCGACAGCTTCGCCGCCGCCGGACTCTCGCTCCACTTTCTCGAACCGGCCCTTCCACCCTACGACCAAGGTCATACAGGCTTCGAACCCGGCCTCAGCATTCTTGACGTAATCGCCAATGTGGCCCCCGAAGGCATCCGCGACATGCTGAACGCCGCCCGGATCGTGCGGGCCTGATGTCAGGACGCAGCCTTACTGCGATGTGCTGGCAACATCCGGAGACCCAAGCAAATCCTCTAGCACCGGCGTACCCGTAACGATCCGCGAAATGGCCAGTCGCGCACCTGTCGGACTCCAATGCGCGTAATCGGTAATCGCCGGCTCGCCCCCATCTATCAGCAGCGGGCATTCCGGGGTGCAAAGCGGAACGAAGCTTGAAAAGTAGGTAACCGGACTGTCCGCAAAACGCGCGGCAAGAGTGTCGTCAAGCTGCCGATAAGGCGTCATGTCAGCCTCGCCATAAATGGCAAGAATCGCTTCGAGCGTTGGAAACGTACCGGTGGCCACATCCAGCGAGGGGTGAAATTCAGGGCGCGGCCCCCAGAACAAGACCGGCACGCCCTGCGCGGCCACACGGCTCAGGCCCGCTTCCAAAGCGTCCAGACGCTGCAGGTCGGGCGCAAGGCTGGCACTGTCCGTCACCGGATCTCCCAGCATCATCGACGCGGCACGCTGCGAATAGATAACAGCCGCCACGTCCGCCTTGTTGTCGGATATCCAGCGCGCCGATATCTCCTGCACGCTGTCGCAATGTGCGCGATCGATCAGGCCCGCTTCGTCGGGATCACGCCCACGATCACACCCCGCGCCGGTGAACTGCACCACGGCGCGATCCGGATAGGCGCGGGACAATCCCGCCCAGATATCGGCCGCGTGGCTGTCGCCCAGAACGACAATGGCGTTTTCAGCCCGATCGGGCAGACAACCCGATAAATCCCCTGCCAACCGTTCAGCGGTGTCCGGGGTGAAATGACAGGTCGTCATACGGATCGCCTCTTGACGGCCATTTCCGGCGGCCTCGATACGCTCCTGCAATGCCCGCATCTCGCCCGAAAGGCGGTCGGGATATCCATGTTTTTCGTCAATCTTGCCGCCCGTCAGGGTGATCGCCAAAGCCCCGACAAATGCCGATACGCCCAGTTGCTTGCCGGAAATTCGGAACCCTGCCGGGGTTTTCCGCCGGAACGGGGTTTCGACGAAATGGTAGAACAGAGCGCCAAGGGCCACAGCCGCCAGGCTGAGCATCGCAATTTCGGTCGGGCGGTCCGGAATGCCATTATAATAGGCAAAATATACCAGCATCGGCCAATGCACGAGATACAGCGAATAGCTGATAAGCCCGATATACCGGATCGGTCGCAGGGTAAGAACACGGTTCAGGATCGCCTGCGGCCCGGCATAGATCAAAAGCGCCGCACCAAGGCATGGCATCAACGCCGCAAGACCGGGAAACCGCTGATGCTCGGTAAATATCAGGCTTCCACCCAGGATCAGCACCAGCCCGGCCAGCGAGGAGACATGCGCACCCGCTCCGGGGCGGGCGATCCTCCCTGTCAGGGCAAGCGCCGCCCCGAATCCGAACTCATACACGCGAAACACCGGCAGAAAGAACGCACCGGACGGATCTCGACCCAGCATGTATTCCGCCGCGGCCAGACTGATCACACTCACCACGGCGAGGATCGCCAATGTCCGCGCAAGGCTCGTCACCTTCAGAAGCAGCACAAGCACGAGCGGCCAGACAAAATAGAACTGCTCCTCGACCGCAAGCGACCAGGTGTGAAGCAGCGGTTTGTAGATCGCTTCGGTGTCGAAATAGCCCGACTGGGTCCAGAACAGGATATTCGACAGCGACAGCACCGCCGCCTGCGTCGCAAGGCCCAGGTCTTCGTAATGGGCGGGGGACAGGATGAAATAGCCCGCCAGAAGCGTCAGCGCGAGAGTCGCCAGAAGGCTTGGCCCGATCCGCCGCAGACGGCGCATGTAGAAGGCGCCGAAACTGAACCGACCGCGCTTGATGTCTTCATGAATCAGCCTGGTGATCAGAAATCCGCTGATCACGAAGAATACATCGACGCCAATATAACCGCCCGAGAGGGACGAGACGCCGAAATGGAAAAGTACGATGACCGAAACGGCCACGGCGCGCAGGCCGTCGATGTCCTTGCGGTATTGCATCCAAAAGCCCCGACCGGTTCGGCGGTCGGTCTAGGACGGTCCAGAAGGTTTGTCTACCGTATTGACCGCGCCAGACGGCTGACGGGATGAAACACCGCACCAGCGCCACCTCATTTCGAAGCGATGACGTTTGATCTGACCTCATCATAGCTCCGGTCCTCGAAGCCCAGAAAACATGCCATCTTCCTGAATTTTTCAGGATCGTTCAGATCGGTGTGGAAAAACCTGTCTGGGGCCCTCCTGGCAAAGAACTCCGCAGCATCTTCATTATGCTGTCTGTAAATGCCTATGTAGTGCTCTTTCTTGTCTTCGAGCGAAAAACCGTTGATGGTCGGCACATTTCCAGGATTGCCATCACTCAGTTCGCGCAACTCGTCTTCGCGTCGGTAAATTCTCGCATGTATATCGGTGAATCCCGGAGAACGGCCACCGGAATGGGCAACCATCGAGCGAAACCAGGCTTCCGGGTCTCTGTCGAACATGACGAATTTTGCCTGCGGGAACCTCTCGTAGAGAACCTCGTACAGTTTGGGAAACCACCACGGCCCGTCATCGAACATCTGGCCGGTCCGGAATACGGGATCCGCAAAAATACGCTCCAGTTCTCCCTGATACCAGCATCGCGACCATTTGCGCCGCTGTGCAATACGATAGCCACGGCGCGCCATTCCCAGTTGCCGTTCGCAAAAATCGCCCGTCGACGTCGTGCCGTTGCGTTGGAAACCTATACAGAACACCTTCTGTTCGACTTCGGGAATCAGCCCAAGCCGGAAACCTGCGGAAAGCCGCCAGTCGGCGTAATTTCTGGTTGGACGGAGGTTCATGATCATCACTTTGGGTCAGGGGTTACGTCGGCTCACGAAGGACATCTCAGGAACTTGCAACAAAAAGCGGCCTCGATAAACCCGCCTTCGACCAGACACCGCTGACACGCTGTGGTTCAGAAATTCCGCTTCCCCATCGAAGACCCGCCCCGATCGACAAAAGGCGCCACTTCGACAGTGGCGCCTCCGGTATCTTGTCATGTGTCTGAAACTCTCACCCCGGCAGCTTGGTCATGCGCAGATAGGGCAGCTTGGTTTCGAACGCGCCGTATTTGGCCTTGGCGTCCTCGTCGCTGACAGCGGTGGGGATCACCACATCGTCACCCACGTTCCAGTTCGCGGGCGTCGCCACGTTTTCGCGGGCGGCGGTCTGCAAGCCGTCCAGTGCGCGCAGCACCTCGGCAAAGTTGCGCCCCACGTTCATCGGGTAGGTCATGCTGAGTTTCAGCTTCTTGTCCGGCCCGATGATGAACACCGAGCGCACGGTCTGGCTGTCGGCGGGTGTGCGGCCTTCGGGAAGGTAGGCCTCGGCGGGCAGCATGTCGAACGCCTTGGACAGTTCCAGCCCCTCGTCGGCCACGATCGGGAAACCGGGGGTCGCACCGCCCACCGTCTCGATATCGCCTTTCCATTTCTTGTGGTCCTCGACGCCGTCCACCGATACGCCCAGCACCTTGCAGTTGCGCTTGTCCCATTCAGCGGCCAGTTGCGCCACCGCTCCGAACTCGGTGGTGCAAACCGGGGTGAAATCCTTGGGATGCGAGAAGATGATCGCCCAATTGTCGCCGACCCAGTCATGCAGGTTGATGGTGCCCTGATCGGTCTCGACCGTCAGATTCGGGATCGTGTCATTGATACGCAGTGACATAATCGTGTCCTTTTCGCTTGAAGTCCGTTGCAATACGGAATTTGATCAAATTCCGGAAGCCAGAGAATCCCTGCCCTTGCGGGCCGGGAACCAGGCTGCCAAGGTGCCAGCAAATCCACGGAGGTCAACCATGATCGAGAAACGCCAGTTCTACATCAACGGCGAATGGGTCAATCCCGCCGCCTCACAGGATCACAATGTGATCGACCCGTCCACAGAAGAGCCCTGCGCGGTGATCTCGCTTGGTAGACAGGCCGATACCGATGCCGCCGTCGCCGCCGCCAAGGCCGCCTTCCCCGCATGGAAACGCACATCCAAGGACGAGCGCCTGGCGCTGGTCGAAAAGCTGTATGACATCTACAAATCCCGTGCCGAAGACATGGCGCAGGCTATCAGCCTGGAAATGGGGGCGCCCATCGACATGGCCCGTCAATCGCAGGTCGGCGCGGGCATGGGCCATATCAAGGCGTTTCTGACCGTCGCCCGCGATTTCGAATTCATCGAACCGCTCGGCGATCACGCGCCCAATGATCGCATCATTCACGACCCCATCGGCGTGGTGGCGATGATCACGCCGTGGAACTGGCCGATGAACCAGGTCACGCTCAAGGTGATCGCCGGGCTGATCGCGGGTTGCACCATGGTGCTGAAACCCTCCGAGGAATCGCCGCTGTCCTCGCTCCTGTTCGCCGAAATGATGGACGAGGCCGGGTTCCCCAAGGGCGTGTTCAACCTGGTGAACGGGGATGGTGCGGGCGTCGGCACGCAGCTTTCGACCCACCCGGATGTCGACATGGTCAGCTTCACCGGCTCGTCGCGCGCGGGCAAGCTCATTTCCAAGGCCGCCGCCGACACGCTGAAGCGCGTCAGCCTCGAACTGGGCGGCAAGGGCGCGAACCTGATCTTCGCCGATGCCGATGACAAGGCGGTCAAGCGTGGCGTGCTGCACTGCATGAACAACTCGGGACAGTCCTGCAACGCCCCCACCCGAATGCTGGTGCAGCGCGAGGTCTACGACCAGGCCGTCGAAACCGCCGCCGAGGTGGCCAAATCGGTCAAGGTCGGCCCGGCCAGCGAGGCAGGCCAGCATATCGGCCCCGTGGTGAACGAGGTTCAGTTCAACAAGATTCAGGACCTGATCCAGAAGGGCATCGACGAAGGCGCGCGGCTGGTCGCGGGCGGCACCGGGCGGCCCGACGGGCTGAACCGGGGCTTTTACGTGAAACCCACGGTGTTTGCCGATGTGAACAACGACATGACCATCGCGCGCGAGGAAATCTTCGGCCCGGTCCTGTCGATCATCCCCTTCGACACCGAAGAGGACGGGCTCGCGATTGCCAACGACACCCCCTATGGCCTGACCAATTATGTGCAGACACAGGATGGCGCGCGCGCCAACCGCTGCGCGGTCGAACTGCGCTCGGGCATGGTGGAAATGAACGGCCAGAGCCGCGGCATGGGCTCGCCCTTCGGCGGGATGAAGCAATCCGGCAACGGGCGCGAAGGCGGCAAATGGGGCATCGAGGACTTCCTCGAAGTCAAGGCCGTCTCGGGCTGGACACCGGGCGCATAAGCCAATGGACCTGCGCGCCTTCGCCCTGCATCCCGACCGTGATCGCGATGCCAGGGCGCGGGCGCGCGACGCCCTCGATAATTGCGGAATCGAAGGCGACCTTTGGCCGTTGGTGGACGGGGCCGCCCTGTCCTCGCAGGATCTGGCAGGGACGGTCGGCGCGCGGTTGTTCGACCCTGCCTATCCCCTGTCGCTGAGCACCGGAGAAATCGCTCATTTCCTGACCCATCGACAAATCTGGGCGGAACTGCAACGCAGCGGGCTGGACGCCGCGCTGATCCTCGACGGCCCCGGCCCGATCACGCCCGAGACCTTCGACGATGCGCTCGACCTCGCGCTGACGCACCTGCCTGCCCTTGGCCTGATCGAACTGCGCACCGTCCCGGCGCCTGGCCCTGCAGTCCTGATCGACACTCTTGGTGCGGCCACGCTCACCATTCCGCAACAGCCCGAGGGACGAGCGCCCGCCCTGCTGATCACGCACGAGGCCGCCGGTCACCTGCTGGCCCTGTCCGACCGGATCGACCGCCCCGTGGAAACCTTTCTGCACAGCCATTGGCATACCGGGCTGCGCTGCGCCTCGGTCTGTCCCTCCGGCATTGGCGACGGTTCCGGCGCAGGCCATATCGCCCCGCCCACCGGCGCATGGCCACGTCTGCGCTACGATCTGGCGCAACGCAAATACCTGCGCGCCGTGGCCCGCCTGTCGCAAAACAGTGCCGCGCCCTCATCCGGCGGGCTGATCGCTTAGCCCCACCTCTTCCCACGTCCTGCGAAAGCCACTAAGACAGGCGCGATGACACCACCTGCCGATCTCTCTCGGGCCGATTTCCTGCCCGAAACCGTGCACAAGCGCGATATCTTCTCTGAAACCGTTTCAGGGCAGCTTGCGGGTGTGGCCGATTTCCCGGTGGTGCTGCGCAAGCTCGACACCGTGCCGCTTTATGCCAAGCCCATCGCCTGGGGTCTTGCCCGGCGCGAAATCAAGGCGCTGCGCGCCGTGCAGGGGATCGAAGGCTGCCCGGTTCTGGTGCGCGTCGACAAGACCGGCCTGTTGCGAAGCTGGACCAAAGGCACGCCCCTGCAACTGGCCAAACCCACCGATCCGGCATGGTATCGCGACGCCAAACGTCTGTTGCGCCAGATGCGCCGTGCAGGCGTGACCCATAACGACATCGCCAAGCCGCAGAACTGGCTGATGACCCCCGAAGGCCGCGCCGCCGTGATCGACTTCCAACTGGCCAGCGTCCACCGCCGCCGGGGCAAGCTGTTTCGCATCATGGCACGCGAAGACCTGCGCCACTTGCTGAAACAGAAACGCGCCTATGCGCCGCATCTGCTCACGCCGTCCGAACAGCGGATGCTGAACCAAAAGGCCCTTCCGGCCCGGATCTGGATGGCCACGGGCAAGAAGCTCTATAATTTCGTCACCCGCCGGGTGATGAACTGGTCCGACGGCGAAGGCACCGAAGACCGGATGGAGCGCGACGGCCCCGCCCTGCGCGCCGCCCTGCTGGAGCACGCACAGGTGCGCGACGTGGCGCTGTGCACCTATGCCCTGCCCGCCAAGGGCGTGGGGCTCTATGCCTTCGTGGAAACCGACCTGCCCGCCGCCGATCTGGCCGGCCTCGCGCCCGATCCCAAGCCGGACCTGATCCAGCCTGTCCCGGCCCTGCCTCGCGATCCACAGGGCGCGCCGCGCATGGACGCGCTGCAACTGGTGGCCACCAACCGGCTGGACGAACTGGCGCAGATACAGGCGGATGATCCGGCACTTGCCGCCACGCTGAAACCGATCATTGCCGCCCGGCTCAACCTGACCGACCGCGTTTTGCGCAGCTAGAAGCGGGCTTCAGCGCGCGCCGTCCCTCCGGTCCTGATGCAGCTTGCGGAACTGGCCCGGCGTCCGGTCGAACCGGCGCCGGAACTGCCGGCAGAAATGCGCGGTATCCGAAAAGCCCAGCTCATACCCGATCTCGGTCACCGACAGGGACCGCTCCACCAACAGGCGGCTCGCGATATCAAGGCGCATGTTCAGCCAGAACGCGGCCGGGTTTTCCCCCATATCGCGCTGAAACACGCGGGTCAGGCGGGTCCGGGTTGTGGCCAGCCTCCGCGCCAGAGAGGTAACGGATAACGGCGTTTCGATATTGGCCTCCATCAGCCCCACCGCATCGCGCGTCAGGGTCGCGGCGCGCTCCAGCCGTTCCTGATAGGGGCGTTTGGGAAAATATGTGCGGGGGTTTTCATAGTTGAACAGAAGATAATCCAGCGCCTTGAACGTCCGGCTCATGTTGCCCCATGTGCGGATCAGATGCGCGGCGACATCCAGCGACAACACCCCGCCGGGGCAGGTGATGACCCGGCCTTCCTCCCAATAGGTCTTGCGCGTCAGCGGCGTGGTGCCCGGAAACCTTTCGCTGAACGCATGCAGCACATTGGGATGCACCGCACAGCTTTTGCCCTCCAGCAGCCCCGCCTCGCCCAGCACGAAAGACCCGGTGCACAGCCCGACCACCAGCGCGCCCCCTTCATGCGCCTGCCGCAGAAGATCGTAGAGGTCAGGCCGAATCTGCCCCATATCCCGCAGCAAACCACCGCACACCACGATACAGTCGAACCCCATGATCTCGTCCAGCGCGATGGTCGGGCGCACCTCCAGCCCCGAACTCGACACCGCCCCGCCCTCGCCCGCCACGGCATACTCCCATTGGAACAACACCTTGCGGCTGTTGTCCCCCTGATCCGCCGCCAGCCGCAACACATCCGAAAAACACGACATCGGCGTCAGGGTGAAACCGGGACACAGGACAATCGCCGCGCTCAGGTAGGGCCGGGCCTCGGGCCGGGATGGGGGCATCATGAAACCTTGTGATCAATTATTCCGCAAAATAGGACAATTATACAATTCATGCGCCCCGGTTTGGCTAGAGTTTTCTGCGGCCCACCCCAATCGAGCGCCAGAAATCAAGCGCACCCCCGTCCGGAGACCCCACATGCAACAGACCGGCACCCCTTCCACCCGCATCCTGACCCAGCCGCTTGTGCTGCGCGGCAAGACCCTGCGCAACCGGGTGGTGTTCGGCGCGCATACCGCCAACATGTCCGAAAACGGGCTGCCCGGCACACAGCACCTGCATTACTACCTCGAACGGGCGCGCGGCGGGGCCGGGATGATCGTGGTCGAACCGCAGCCCGTGCATGACACCGCCGTTCTGACCCGTGGGAATTTCCGCCCCGGCGACGACGCCGTCATCCCCGGTTTCCGCCGGATCACCGAGGCGTGCAAGGCCGAAGGCGCGGTGATGGTGCAGCAGCTTTACCATGTCGGCCAGCATGGCGATGCCGATCTGTCCTACCGCCCCAACTGGTCGCCCTCGGGCATGCCCTCCTATCACGACAGCGATGGAAGCCACGCCCTGCGCGCCAGCGAGATCGAAGACCTGATACAGGGCTATATCCGCGCCGCCGAACGCTGTCGCGAGGCGGGGTTCGACGGGGTCGAAGTCTGGGCCGCCTATCATTCGCTCATCGAACAATTCTGGCGCCCCTGGTCGAACCGGCGCACGGATGAATGGGGCGGCAGTCTGGAGAACCGAATGCGCTTTGGCCGCCGCATCGTCGACGGCATCCGGCAGGCCTGCGGCGAGGGTTTCATCATCGGCCTATCCGCCAGCCACGCCGAGAAAGACCCCGTCGCCCTGTCGCTGGACGACATGACGGAAATCCTGTGCGGCTATGACGCCACCGGCCAAGTCGATTACATCTCCTGCGGGTCGGGCAGCTATATCGACTACGATCGCGTCATGCCCACCTTCGTGCATGGCGAAAAACTCAGCGCCGATCTGACCCGGCGGCTCAAGGCGCAGGTGTCGCACGCGGTCGTCACCGCCGAAAGCCAGATCAGAACACCGGACAACGCCGAATCCATGCTGCGCGCTCAAGAGGCCGACCTTGTGTCGGTCGTGCGCGGCCAGATCGCCGATCCGTTCTGGGGCCGCAAAGTCACCGAAAACCGCGATGACGACATCCGCGGCTGTATCTCCTGCAATCAGATGTGCTGGGGCCGCCGGTCGCGCGACTACTGGATTTCCTGCCTGGTCAACCCCTCCGCAGGGCGCGAACACGACTGGGGCAGCGAGGGCAGCATCGCCCCTGCGGACACCTCCCGCAAACTGCTGGTGATCGGCGCGGGTCCTGCGGGGCTGGAGGCCGCCCGCGTTGCGGCAGCGCGCGGTCACAGCGTCACGATCTGCGAGGCCGGCGCACAGATCGGCGGACAATTCCGGCTGGCCGGGGAACAGCCCCGGCGCGGGCAGGTGCTTGAACTGCTCGACTGGTACGAACGGCAGTTCGACGCGCTCGGGGTCGATCTGCGCCTGAACACTTTCGTCGATGTCGAGGACGTGGCTGGATACGGCGCGGACGAGGTGATCGTCGCCACCGGCTCTCTCCCGCCGGAAACCGGTTTCCAGCGCTGGCTGCCCGAACGCGACAGGCTCGACGGGATCGGGGCGGGCAATGTCTGCTCGGTCGAGGACATCATGCGCCGCGCGGTGGTGCCCGGCAAACGCGTCGTCCTTCTGGACGAGGGCGGGCACTGGCGCGGCTCTGGCACGGCATGGTTCCTTGCCGAGCGCGGCCATGAAGTGTCCATCGTCACGCCCGATGCCCATATCGCCGCCGAACTGGGCCGCACCACCTCGGACGTGCCGCTGCGCCAGACACTGGCCCGCGCCGGGGTGCGTTTTCACACCGAATCCGTCATCGACAAATGGACGGGTCAACAGGCCGTCGTGCTTTCGATTCTGACCGGCGAAACCACCATGATCGACGCCGACACGCTGGTTCTGGCCACGACCAACACCGCCTTCGACATGCTGGCGCAGGATCTGGACGCCGCCGGGATCGCCTGTCACCAGATCGGCGACTGCGTCGCGCCCCGGCTGGCGCCCTATGCCTTCTACGAGGGGCGCAAGCTGGCGCTGCACCTCTGACACCGACACGATACCGACGGAATACCGATGCGAAACCGAACCGGATTTTCGTCAGCCACCCCTCAGAACGGCGCCTTCGCCCTGAACCGCATCCCGGCTCCGCCATCCGGGTGGCGCAGGCGCAATTCTTCGGAATGCAGCATCAGCCGCGGAAACGCCACCGCCGCGCCTGTCGCATAGAGCGGATCGCCCAGAATCGGATGCCCGAGCGCCAGCATATGCACCCTCAACTGATGGCTGCGCCCGGTCTTCGGCATCAGCCGCACCCGCGTTTCCTCCTGCCCATGCCGCAACACGCGCCAGTCAGTCACCGCCTCCTTGCCGGTCTCATGGCACACCATCTGGCGCGGGCGGTTGGGCCAGTCCACGATCAACGGCAGGTCCACCGTGCCGGATTTCGGCTCCAGATGACCCCAAACCCTTGCGACATATGTCTTTTTCGTCTGCCGCTTCTCGAATTGCAGCCCCAGGTGGCGTTGCGCGTGCGGAGTCTGTGCAAAGACCATCACGCCCGATGTATCGCGATCCAGCCGATGCACCAGCAGCGCCGTGGGAAACGCCTCCTGCACCCGCGCCAACAGGCAATCGGCCAGATGCGCGCCCTTGCCGGGCACGCTCAGCAATCCGGCGGGCTTGTCCACCACGACGATCTCGTGATCCTCGTGCAGCACCTTCAGCGGGTCTTGCGGCGGGTCGTAAACGCTGTCCATAGGCGGCCCTCTACACCAGCCCCGCCGCCGGGGCCACACCCTCTGGCGCGCGGCGGCACAGTATGGCAAGGCTATCCCCATGCGCATCGACTATGACACCGTCTCGAAATCCATCGCCGCCCTGACCGAAGGCGAAACCGACCCGGTCGCCCTGATGGCCACCCTCGCCTGCGAACTGCACCATGCCGACGACAGGTTCGACTGGACGGGATTCTACCGCGTGACCGACCCCGGCCTGTTGAAAATAGGCCCCTATCAGGGCGGGCACGGATGTCTTGTCATCCCCTTCGATCGTGGTGTTTGCGGCGCGGCGGCCCGCACGGGGCAAACGCAGATCGTCGACGATGTCGAAGCTTTCACCGATCACATCGCCTGTTCCAGTTCCACCCGCTCCGAAATCGTGCTGCCCGTCTGGAACGGTGCGGGTAGCCTGCTCGGGGTTCTGGACATTGACAGCGACCGGCCCGCCGCCTTTGACAGCCACGATGCCGAGCAACTGGCCCTGATCCTGCGCGCCACCTTCAGCCGCCTCTGACCGCGCCCGGATCACATCGCCAGCAGCAGGCCCAACCCCACGATCTGCCCCCCGAGGATCAGGAACAGCCTCCGGCGGAACGGCTGTTTGCGGGTCTTGTGCGAAAACAGGTGGATCGCCGCGAATACCCCCGGCGTCCCGCCAAGCGCGGCCAGCCACAGCAAGCGCCGCTCCGGCACCCGGCGGCGGCGTTTTTTCGCAGCGTGCTTATCCTTGGCCAGTGCCAGAAACGTCAACAGGTTGACCAGGGCCAGCCAGCCCAGAAGGATTTGCAAGGGGTCGATCATTGACGGGCCTCCGGTGCCAGACCCTTGCACATATCCGGCCCGTCTCCGCCCTGCAACGCAACCGGCGTGAAATTTCATTTGATTTTTTCACGGAATCACCGCAGCGTGAAATTCGACGCAATAATTTCACGCCCGGCCACAGATGCAACAAACCGACATCACCCGCCCCCGCACCCTTGGTGCCGACCTGCGCGCCCTGCGCAAGGCGCGGGGGCTGACGCTCAACGCAATGGCCGAGCGGCTGAACCGTTCCGTCGGCTGGCTCAGCCAGGTCGAGCGCGACATGTCCGACCCCTCGATCACCGACCTTCGCCATATGGCCGCCCTGTTGGACGTGCCCGTTTCCATGCTGTTCGGACAACCCTCCGGCCCGGTGGACGAGGCCGGTCATGTGGTCCGGCAAGGCGCACGGCGGCGCATCGGAGGCGAGGCCGGCCTGATCGAAGAACTCCTCTCCCCTGACCTCACCGACGATTTCGAAATGGTCCACTGCACCTTCGAACCCCACAGTCGCATCGGCGAGGTCGTCACCCGCCCCACGCAAGAGGTGGGCTATCTGATCTCGGGCAAGCTGGACCTGATCATCGCCGAGCGCCGGTTCACCCTGCACCCCGGCGACAGCTTTCGCGTCCGGGCCGAACCGTTCGAGTGGATCAACCCCTATGACACCCCCGCCGTGGCGATCTGGGTGATCGCCCCACCGGTCTATTGAGGCAAGACATGACTTTCGACGCCTGGACGGTTTTCGCAGTATTCTGGGTGGTCTTCGTGACCACGCCGGGGCCCAATCACCTGAATTGCATCCGCAACGGCATGAGTCACGGCTTTCGCCGCGGGCTGTGGGGCGTCGCAGCAATCCTGACACAGGCCACCCTGTTCCTGACACTCTCCGCCGCCGGGATCACCGCGCTGATCGCGGCCTCGCCCACGGCCTTCACCGCCGCCAAGCTGATCGGCGCGGGAGTGCTGATCTGGCTCGGCATACGCGGCTGGATCATGGCACGGCGGCCCGTCCGGGCCGACCCTCCCGCCCCCGGCTCGATCTACTGGCGCGCCTTCGCCATCGCCACCATCAACCCCAAAAGCGTCGCCGGATACCTTGCCGCCTTCAGCCAGTTCGTCCAGCCCGACGTGCCGATCTGGGATCAGATGTGGGTGATCTTCCCCACCGCCCTGACCATCACCGCACTCAGCTACACAGGCTTCACCGCGCTTGGTGCGGGGCTGGGCCGCGCCGCGCTCGGGGCGGTGTTCAACATCTGGCTGCGCCGCGTCATGGCCGCGTGCTTCGTCGTCTACGGCATCGCGCTCGGCACGGCCGCCACCCCTACAGGAAAGGTCTGACACATGCACACCGGACACTGCCTTTGCGGCTGTATCGGCTTTACCGTGGACGCCCCGTTGCAAGGGGCCAGCGTCTGCCATTGCGGCCAGTGCCGCAAGATGTCGGGCCATCTCTGGGCCTCGGCCTATGCGCCCAAGGAAAACATCACGATCACCGGCCCCGTCTCATGGTTCGAGGCCACGCCAGCCGCCAAACGCGGCTTCTGCCCGCGCTGCGGCTCGTTCCTGTTCTGGGCCGCCCATGACGAAACCACCATGAGCGTGGCACTAGGCGCACTGGACGAACCCACCGGCCTCAAAATCGAAAAGCACATCTTCGTGGCCGACAAGGGCGACTATTACGACATCGCGGACGGATTGCCGCAACGAGATCAGTAAAAAGAGAAGGAGGGTAACATGGCGGATTTTCCATCCACCGCACGGGTAGTCATCATCGGCGGCGGCGTGGTCGGGGCGTCATGCCTTTACCACCTGGCCAAGGCAGGCTGGACCGATTGCGTCCTGCTGGAAAAGAACGAACTCACCGCAGGCTCCACATGGCACGCGGCGGGCAACGTGCCCACCTTCTCGACCTCGTGGTCGGTGATGAACATGCAACGCTATTCGACCGAGCTTTACGCCCGTCTCGGGGCCGAGGTCGACTATCCGATGAACTACCACCAGACGGGCTCGATCCGGCTGGCCCATTCCCACGAACGCATGCAGGAATTCGAACGCGCGCGCGGCATGGGCCGCTATCAGGGCATGGATCTTGAAATCCTGTCCACGGACGAGATCAAGGCCCGCTATCCCTTCATCGAAACCCACGACCTGCAAGGCGCGCTTTATGATCCCAACGATGGCGACATCGACCCGGCGCAGGTTACGCAGGCGCTTGCCAAAGGCGCGCGCGACATGGGCGCGACAATCCTGCGTTTCTGCCCCGCCACCGGCATCGACCGGCGGAACGGCGAATGGATCGTAAAGACCGACAAGGGCGACATCCGCTGCGATTACGTGGTCAACGCCGCAGGCTACTACGCACAGCGCGTGGGCGAATGGTTCAAACCCTTCGGCGGGCGCACCGTACCGATGATGGTGATGAGCCACCAATACCTGCTGACCGATGAAATCCCCGAACTCGAGGACTGGAGCCGCCAGCAAGGCCACAAACTGCCGCTGCTGCGCGATGTGGACAGTTCCTATTACCTGCGGCAGGAAAAATACGGCCTGAACCTCGGCCCGTATGAACGCAACTGCCGCGCCCACTGGGTGCAACCCGACGACCCCATGCCCGAGGATTTCAGCTTTCAGCTTTACCCCGACGATCTGGAACGGCTGGAATGGCATATCGAAGACGCCGTCGCGCGTGTGCCGATCCTTGGCACCGGCGGGGTCAACAAGGTGATCAACGGCCCCATCCCCTATGCCCCCGACGGGCTGCCGCTGATCGGGCCGATGCCCGGCGTGCCCAATGCGTTCGAGGCCTGTGTCTTTACCTTCGGCATCGCGCAGGGCGGCGGCGCGGGGAAGGTGCTGGCCGAATGGGTGACCGAGGGCGCGACCGAATGGGACATGTGGGCCACCGATCCGCGCCGCTATACCGACTACACCGACCGCGACTATTGCATCGCCAAGGGGATGGAGGTCTACGGCCACGAATACGCCATGCATTTCCCCTGGCATTCATGGCCCGCCGGTCGTGATCTGAAACTCAGCCCCGTGCATGACCGCATCAGGGATCTGGGCGGCGTGATGGGGGCCTATAACGGCTGGGAACGCGCCAACTGGTTCGCCCAACCCGGCGACGACACCTCCGAAGAAAGCACCCAGACCTGGAACCGCGCCGGCCCGTGGGAGCCGCGGATTCGCGAGGAATGCGAGGCCGTGCGCGATGCCTGCGGCATCCTCGATCTGCCGGGCTTTTCGCGCTTCAACATCGAAGGCCCGAACGCCGCCGACTGGCTGGCCGGACAGATTACCGGCGCCGTGCCCCGCGTGGGGCGCATCGGGCTGGTCTATTTCGCGGATGCGCGCGGACGAGTCGTGACCGAAATGTCCGTCGTCCGCCACCGCGACGACCTGATGACGCTGATCACCGCCGCCGCCGCGCAATGGCACGATCGCGATCTGCTCTCGAACGCGCTGCACGGGGTCGAGGGCGTCACCCTCACCGACCGCACCGCCGAATATGCGACACAAATCCTGGCCGGCCCCAAATCGCGCGACCTGCTGGCCGGGATATGCGACGCCGACCTGCACCAGCCCTGGCTGACCCATCAGGCCACCGAAATCGCGGGCCGGTGGGCGCGCCTGGTTCGCGTGTCTTTCGCGGGCGAACTGGGGTGGGAAATCCACACCAGAACCCCGGACACCGCCGCCGTGTTCGATACCGTCTGGCAGACCGGGCAGACGCATGGGCTGAAACCCTTCGGCATGTACGCGCTCAACTCCCTGCGCATCGAAAAGGGCTACCGCGCGTGGAAGGGCGACCTCTCCACCGACTACACCCTGTTCGAATCCGGTCTGGACCGCTTCGTAAACCTCGACAAGCCACAGGATTTCCCCGGCAAACAGGCGCTTCTGGCCGAGCGGCAAACAGGCCCCGCCAAACGCTTCGTCACCCTGATCGTCGAGGCGGACAAGGCCGATGCGCCCTATATGTCCACCCTCTGGCATGACGGGCAGATCGTGGGCGAAACCACCTCTGGCGCATGGGGCTATCGCGTCAATGCCTCGGTGGCGCTTGCCATGCTGCGCGCCGATCTCGCCGCCCCCGGCACGGTGATCGAGGTCGAGATCTACGGCCAGCGCCACCGTGCCACCGTGCAGCCCGACGGCCCCCTTTGGGACCCGAAAAACGAAAGGCTGCGCGCATGAGTGGCATCACCCTTCTCGACGGTGCCGTGGGGCAGGAACTGGTCAACCGTGCAGGCGATCCGCCCACGCCGCTCTGGTCCACGCAAACCATGATCGACCACCCCGACCTGCTGCGCGAGGTGCATGACGCCTATTTCGCCGCCGGGGCCACGGTCGCCACCACCAACAGCTACACCATCCTGCAAAACCGCCTGCAACATGCCGGGCTTCAGGGACAGATGGCGCCTCTGATGGAGATGGCCGTGACCGCCGCCCGCACCGCGCGCGATGTTGCGGGGCATGGCCGCATCGCCGGGGCCATCGGCCCGCTTCTGGCCTCCTACAGGCCCGATATCTGCCCGCCCCCGGACAAGGCCGAAAACCTCTATGAACGCCCCATGCGCCTGTTGGGCGAACACGGCGTCGATCTTCTACTGCTCGAAACCATGGCCTCGACCCCGCAGGCCGAAGGCGCGCTGCGCGCCGCCTCGCGCACTGGCCTGACGGTCTGGCTGGCCGTCACCGTGCAGGACGAAGACGGCACCCGCCTGCGCTCGGGCGAAGCCCTCAACGGGCTCGCCCCTCTGATCGAACGCTTTCGGCCCGACGCCGTGCTGATCAACTGCACCCGTCCCGAGGCCGTCGCCCCGGCGCTCGATATCCTGAAAACCTTCGACCGTCCCTTCGGGGCCTACGCCAATGGCTTCACCGCCATCACCCAGGCTTTCCTGCAAGACGGCGCAACCGTCGATGCGCTCTCCGCCCGGACGGACCTCACCCCGGCCGCCTATGCCGATTTCGCCCTGGAATGGGTGGCACAAGGGGCCAGCATCGTCGGCGGCTGCTGCGAAATCGGGCCGGATCATATCGCCGAACTCGCCAGCCGCCTGCACGCCGCCGGGCACACACTCACATGACTCCCGCCGTCTTCTGTTTCCAGATAACCCGGCGGGTCCGGGGGGCAACACCCCCCGGCCGGTCGGACGCGGCAGCATCCGAAACCAACCGCCAATCGCACCCAGAGGCCCGCTCAT
Organism: Roseovarius sp. PS-C2; assembly: GCF_018862045.1. Lineage (NCBI taxonomy): Bacteria > Pseudomonadati > Pseudomonadota > Alphaproteobacteria > Rhodobacterales > Roseobacteraceae > Roseovarius > Roseovarius sp. PS-C2. The sequence continues at coordinate 192,315 of NZ_JAHKSQ010000004.1, read as the reverse complement.
GACCCAGCTTCCCACACACGCCCGCGCCGTCATCATCGGCGGCGGCATCATCGGCTGTTCCGTCGCCTACCACCTCACCCGCCTCGGCTGGCGCGATGTCGTCCTGCTGGAGCGCAAACAGCTCACCTCCGGCACCACATGGCACGCCGCGGGCCTCATCGCGCAACTGCGCGCCACGGCGAACATGACCAAGCTCGCCAAGTACAGCCAGGAACTCTATGGCAATCTCGAAGAGGAAACCGGCGTCGCCACGGGGTTCCGGCGCACCGGCTCGATCACCGTCGCCCTCACCGACGAGCGACGCGAGGAAATCTATCGTCAGGCGGCAATGGCCCGCGCCTTCGGCGTCGATGTCGAAGAAATCTCGCCCACCGAGGTGCAGGCAAAATATCCCCACCTGAATATCGACGGCGTCACCGGCGCGGTCTATCTCGACAAGGACGGTCAGGGCGATCCGGCCAATATCGCGCTTGCCCTCGCCAAGGGCGCGCGTCAGCACGGCGCAACCTTGGCCGAGCGCACCCTTGCCACCGGCGTCACCCGTCAGGGCCGCCGCATCACCGGCGTGGACTGGCGAGGCGAAGACGGCACATCGGGCCATATCGAGGCCGAGCATGTGGTGAACTGCGCGGGCATGTGGGGGCGGCAGGTGGGCAGGATGCTCGGCGTGAATGTCCCGCTTCAGGCCTGCGAGCATTTCTATATCGTGTCCGAACCCATCACCGGCCTCACCCCCCTGCCGGTGCTGCGCGTGCCCGACGAATGCGCCTATTACAAGGAAGACGCGGGCAAGATGATGCTCGGCGCGTTCGAACCCGTGTCGAAACCCTGGGCGCTCTCGGGCATCCCCGAGGATTTCGAATTCGACCAGCTCCCCGAAGATTTCGACCATTTCGAACCGATCCTGGAATGGGCCGTCAACCGCATGCCCATGCTGGGCGAGGCGGGCATTCACACCTTCTTCAACGGGCCCGAATCCTTCACCCCCGACGATGCCTATCACCTTGGCCTCGCGCCCGAGATGGACAATGTCTGGGTCGCCGCCGGGTTCAACTCCATCGGCATCCAGTCGGCGGGCGGCGCGGGCATGGCGCTGGCGCAATGGATGGAGGACGGCGAAAAGCCCTTCGACCTGGGCGATGTTGACATCTCGCGCATGCACCCGTTTCAGGGCAACCGCACCTATCTGGCGCACCGCTCCACCGAAACGCTGGGGCTGCTTTACGCCGATCACTTCCCCTACCGGCAGAAAGCCACCGCGCGCGGGGTGCGGCGCAGCCCGTTTCACGCCCACCTGCTCGATCAGGGCGCGGTGATGGGCGAAATGGCCGGGTGGGAGCGCGCCAACTGGTTCGCCGATCCGGGGCAGGACCGTGACTATGCCTATTCCTGGGGCCGTCAGAACTGGTTCGCCAACGCCGCCGCCGAACATGGCGCGATCCGCAACGGGGTGGGCCTGTACGACATGTCCTCCTTCGGCAAGCTGCGCGTCGAAGGCCCGGACGCCGAAGGCTTTCTCAATCAGGTCTGCGGCGCGGATATCTCCGTTCCGGTGGGCAGGATCGTCTATACCCAGTTCCTCAACCCGAAGGGCGGGATCGAGGCCGACGTGACCGTCACCCGCCTGTCGGAAACCGCCTATCTGGTCGTCACCCCCGCCGCCACGCGGCTGGCCGATGAAACATGGCTGCGCCGTCACCTTGGCGGCTACTTGGCCGTGATCACCGATGTCACCACCGCTGAGGGCGTTCTGGCCGTCATGGGCCCGAAATCGCGCGACCTTCTGCGCGCGGTGTCACCCGATGATTTCTCCAACACCGCCCACCCGTTCGGCACCGCCCGCCAGATCGAGATCGGCATGGGCCTCGCCCGTGCGCACCGCGTGTCCTATGTGGGCGAACTCGGCTGGGAGCTCTACGTCGGCACCGACATGGCCGCGCATGTGCTTGAGACCCTGATCGAGGCCGGGGCCGATCATGGCCTGAAGCTCTGTGGCCTGCACGCGATGGATTCATGCCGCATTGAAAAGGGCTTCCGTCATTTCGGCCATGACATCACCTGCGAGGACCATGTGCTTGAGGCCGGTCTCGGCTTTGCCGTGTCGAAATCCAAACCCGATTTCATCGGTCGTGACGCGGTCGAGCGCAAGCGCGAAGAAGGGCTGCAAACCCGCATGGTGCAATTCCGCCTGACCGATCCCGAACCGCTGCTATATCACAACGAACCCGTGCTGCGCGACGGGCAGATCGTGGGCTTCCTGTCATCGGGCAGTTACGGCCACCATCTGGGCGGGGCCATCGGCATGGGCTATGTCCCCTGTGCCGGTGAAACGGCGCAGCAGCTTTTGGCGTCCACCTATGAAATCGACGTGGCCGGGGCGCGTGTGCGGGCCGAGGCCAGCCTCAAACCGCTTTACGACCCGATCGGCGCACACATGAAGGCATAAGAAACGGCCCGGCAGCGCACAATACACCGCGACGCCGGGCCGGATCAGAAATCAAACGCGCTCGATCGCGATCGCCGTGCCCTCGCCGCCGCCGATGCAGATCGCCGCGACACCGCGCTTCAGCCCGCGCTTTTCAAGCGCGTTCAGCAGCGTCACCATGATCCGCGCACCGCTGGCCCCGATAGGATGGCCCAGCGCACAGGCCCCGCCGTTCACGTTCACCTTGTCGCGCGGCAGGCCCATTTCGTGCATGAAGGCCATCGGCACCACGGCAAAGGCCTCGTTCACCTCCCAAAGGTCCACCTCGTCCTTGCTCCAGCCGATCCGCTCGAGCAGCTTTTGCGCGGCGGGCACCGGCGCGGTGGTGAACCATCCCGGTGCCTGCGCGTGGCTGGCATGGCCGACGATCCGCGCACGGATGTTCAGCCCGCCCGCCTCGGCCGCCTCGCGCGAGGCCAGCACCATCGCCGCAGCCCCGTCGCTGATCGAACTGGAATTCGCCGCCGTCACCGTGCCGTCCTTGCGAAACGCCGGTTTCAGTTGCGGGATCTTGTCGGGCCGCGCCTTGGCGGGCTGCTCATCGGCGTCAATCGTGACCTCGCCCTTGCGGGTGGCAATCGTCACCGGGGCAATCTCGCCCTCGAACGCCCCGGATTTCTGCGCCGCCAGCGCCCCTTCCAGTGACCCGATGGCATAGTCGTCCTGCGCTTCACGGGTGAACTGGAACTTTTCGGCACAGTCCTCGGCAAAGGTGCCCATCAGGCGGCCCTTGTCATAGGCATCCTCCAGCCCATCGAGAAACATGTGGTCGATCACCTGCGAATGCCCCAGCCGCGCGCCGCCGCGCATCTTGGGCAACAGGTAGGGCGCATTCGACATGCTCTCCATCCCGCCCACGATCATCGTGTCGGCATGGCCAAGCCCGATCTGGTCGAACCCCATCATCGCCGCCTTCATCCCCGAGCCGCACATCTTGTTCAGCGTGGTCGCGGGCACCTCTTCGCCCAGCCCCCCGGCAAATCCGGCCTGCCGCGCGGGTGCCTGCCCCTGTCCGGCTGGCAGCACACAGCCCATCAATACCTCGTCCACGCTTTGTGTTCCGGCATCGGCCAGCGCCGCGCGAATGGCCGCACCCCCCAGAACCGGGGCCTCGACCCCGTCGAAATCCCCCTGGAATCCGCCCATCGGCGTGCGGGCCGCGCCCGCGATCACAACCTCTTTCATACTCCGTCCTCCTGTTTTCCCGTGGATGAATACCGAATGGTAAGGAATGGGGTCTAGCCTCGCCCGTATTACTACCTACGGCCGGAGAACATCATGCCCCTTCAGGAAACCCAAAACAACGATCTCAAGATCATCACCGTCACTATCCCGCGAATCGATGCCGCCGTGGCCATCCGGTTCAAGGATGCCATGCGCGCCGCCACCGAAACGGGCCCGAACCACATCGTACTGGACCTGTCCAACGTCTGTTTCGTGGATTCCAGCGGGCTTGGGGCCATCGTGGCCTCGAAAAAGCAGCTGGCAAATGGCCAACAACTGGATCTTGCCGGGCTGACGCCCGATGTGGCCAAGGTTTTTCGCCTGACCCGGATGGACTCGGTTTTCGAAATTCACGCCCATGTCGCTGATCTGGCCCCCCGCGCCGCTGGCTGAACGGCCCCCGGCCCCGGACAAGGCAGATCGCGTCATGCCGCCCATCCCCCCCGATCACGATTTCACCCTGCGTTTTGCCGGGTGCGAAACCGAGGTTCGCCCGGTATTGCGACAGATGCGCGATACCCTGGCGCGTCACGGCCTGAACCGGGATCGGCTGGGAACGGCGGAACTGGTCCTTGCCGAGGCGCTGAACAACATCGCCGAACATGCCTATGCCGGGCAGATGCCCGGCCCGGTCATCCTGCGCGCCTCTCTGCGGGATGGCCGGCTGCGCATCGTTCTTGTGGACCGGGGCCACCCCATGCCCGCAGGAGCACCGCCGCCCGGTATCCTGCCCGATCTGAACGTCCCCCGTTCGGACCTGCCCGAAGGCGGATTCGGCTGGTTCCTGATTCGCGATCTCACCGAATCGGCGGTTTACACGAGAACCGGCGGGGAAAATCGTCTGGAGCTTGATTTCGGCCCGGTCCCGGACCCGAACACAAGCACATAAACCCAAGATCACGAATTTGCCCAAATCTGCACGAAAATCCGCCTGAATGCCGGGGCAAAACTGATCACGTAGCTGCAAAAGGCTTCCCTCGGCGTCGCGTTCAACAGCCCCCACCCAGTGCGCGGCGCCGAGGTACTACTTTCGAAACATTGGCAAATCGCGCGCAGCGCCCTAGGTTGCTCTGGTTATCAACCAGAGGCTCCCGATGCGCGATTTTCACCTTCCCGGACGGTCCGCCACCTTCGCCACCAACGGCATGTGCGCCACCTCGCACCCGCTGGCGGCAAAAACCGCAATCGACATTCTGGAACGTGGCGGCAACGCCATGGACGCGGCCATCGCGGGCGCGGTCCTGTTGGGCATTTGCGAACCGCAAATGACAGGGATCGGCGGCGATTGCTTCGTGCTGTTCACCCCGCCGGGCAGCGACGACATTCAGGCGCTGAACGGCTCGGGCCGCGCCCCCGCCGCGGCCAGCGCCGCCGAACTGCGCGCACGTGGCCATGCCACCGTCCCCCTGAATACCCCCGACGCGGTGACGATCCCCTGCGCCATCGACGCCTTCTGCCGCCTCAGCGCCGATCACGGCAAACTCGGCCTCGATGCCCTGCTGGCCCCGGCCATCCACTATGCCGATCAGGGCGTGCCGGTCGCCCCGCGCGTCGCGCTGGACTGGCCGGAGGCAGGAAAAACCCTGCAGGGTCATGCGCTTGACCATTATTCCAACAACGGCTCGCCCTACACCACCGGGCAAATCTTCCGCTCCCCCGGTCAGGCCGAGGTGCTGCGCCGCATCGCCCGCGACGGGCGCGATGCGTTCTACAGCGGCGAAGTCGCCGACGATATGCTGGCCGCGCTCAACGCGCTTGGCGGCGTTCACACAGCGGACGATTTCACCGCCGCCGCCAGCAATTATACCACGCCGGTTTCCGGCCCGTATCAGGGCGTCGATCTGGTGGAACATCCGCCCAACGGGCAAGGGGCCACCGCGATCCTGATGCTCAATATCCTGTCGCATTTCGACATCGCGCGCATGGACCCCACCGGCAGCCAGCGCGCCCATATCGAGGCCGAGGCCGCCAAGCTGGCCTATGATACCCGCAACCGCATCATCGCCGATCCCGATCACACCGCGCGGCTGGACCACATGCTGTCGCCCGACACCGCCGCGAAACTCGCCGCGCTGATCGACCCGCAAAACGCCATGCCCGATCCTGCCCCGGTGGCCGAGGCCGTGCATCGCGACACGATCTATATCACCGTCGTTGATCGCGATCGCATGGCGGTCTCGCTGATCTACTCGATCTTCCACGGCTTCGGCTCGGGCATCGCATCGGAAAAATTCGGCATCCTGCTGCAAAATCGCGGTGCGGGGTTCAGCCTGACACCGGGCCACCCCAACGAAATGGCGGGCGGCAAACGCCCCATGCACACGATCATCCCCGGCATGCTGCGCGAAAACGGGCGCGTCACGATGCCCTTCGGCGTGATGGGCGGCGCCTATCAGCCCAACGGGCACGCGCGATTCGTCTCGAACCTGCGCGATTTCGGGATGGACCCGCAATCGGCCATCGACGCCCCGCGCGCCTTCACCGATTCGGGCACTATGAAGGTCGAGCGCGGCTATAGCGACGCGGTGCGCGCCGAGCTGGCCGAAATGGGCCACCGAATCACCATCCCCGAACAGCCCATCGGCGGCGCACAGGCCATCCTGATCCGCCCCGACGGCGTGCTGGAAGGGGCCAGCGATCCGCGCAAGGACGGCTGCGCCCTGGGATACTAGGAATTGCCGGGCAAAACGCCCCTGCGCGCCTTCAGTTCAACTGAAAATGCAGCGGGTAATGCCCATCCTCGAACGGGCCGAACAAATCGGGAATATCCGGGTGATCCACCGGCTCGCCGGAATAGTCGGCGATCAGGTTTTGTTCCGATACATACGCCACGTAGTAGCTTTGTTCGTTTTCGGCCAGAAGGTGGTAATAGGGCTGCTCACGCGACGGGCGGCTGTCCTCGGGAATCGAGTGATACCATTCTTCCGTATTGGAAAATTCAGGATCCACATCGAACACGACGCCGCGAAACGGATGTTTGCGGTGACGGACAACCTGTCCCAAATGATACTTTGCGCGTGTCTTCAACATCATAATGCAGCCCCTAACTGCGCAGCCTACCGGTTTCAAGGGCGGTTTGTCCAACCTCTGAGCGGAAAAACGCGGGAAACAGTCTGTGAACCTTGTAGTGACAGTCCGTTAGACCGCCCTCCTCGTGGCCCTGCCACAAACACCCCGATTTCAGGATTCCCCCGCACCGCCAATTGCGTTAGACTTGGCAAAAAAGACATAACGAAAGCGAGAGGCAGATGAGCAGAACTCTTCGCGCAGTCATGATCCTGTTTCTGGTCGCGTCCTGCGGCATGGGCGGGCGCAGCGGCTCGCCGCCCGGAAACCTGGACAATGCCTGCGCCATTCTGGCCGAACGGCCACAGTACAAACGCGCCTTCCGCGCGACCGAGCGCCGTTGGGGCATCCCCGTGCATGTGCAGATGGCCACCATCCATCAGGAAAGCAAATTCGACGGCAACGCCCGCACGCCGTTCCGCTATGTTCTGGGGGTCATCCCGATGGGCCGGCAAAGTTCGGCCTATGGCTACAGCCAGGCGCTCGATGGCACATGGGACGAATACAAGCGCGACACGCGGCGGTTTTCGGCGCGGCGCAACGATATCGACGACGCCACCGATTTCATGGGCTGGTACATGGCCAAATCCTACGAACGGCTGGGCATCCCGCTTCATGACGCGCGCAACCAGTACCTTGCCTACCACGAAGGCCGCACCGGGTTTTCGCGGGGCAGCTACAATGCCAAGCCGTGGCTCCTGCGGGTGTCGGCCAATGTCGAGGAACGCTCGCGCCTCTATCAGGCACAACTCATGTCCTGCAACGGGCGTGGTTACGGCGTCTTCTGAAAACGCGACGGGCGGGGCCACATGCCCGCCCGTTCATTCACCCTCGCAGGCGGCCCCGCGATCAGCGCTCGTTGCGCTTGGGGCCGGTTCCGATGCCGGGGATGACAAACCGGTCATTGGCCAGTTGCATCCCGGTTTTCATGTCCCCCAGAACCACCGTCGTCTTGCTGCCGCTGTCATCGTTCACGATCCACTGGCGCAACTGCACCGGATCGGCGGTGAACACCAGGTCGATACTGCCGTATTCGGGATGCGCGGGGTCCTGCGCGCGCACCGTGGTGGTCTTGCCGTCGCTGTCATGGCCGGTCACCATCCGCTCGCGGGTCAGGTCCACCTTGTTGGCCAGAATGATCTTCAGCGGCGTGCGATGCAGCGGATAGCCCTCGGGGCCGGTATTCGACTTGGGATCGACCACGCCCACCGTATCACCATCGGCCACCACCAGCGTGCGCTCGGGTGGATCGTATTCGAACCGCACCCGACCGGGGCGCTTGATATACAGCCGCCCGGTGCTGATCGTGCCATCGTCGTTGATCTGGGTGAATTCGCCCTGCGCAGTGCGGAACCCGTTGAAATAAGACGAAATCTGGCTCAGAGACAGCTTTTCCGCCGCTGCAGGCAAGGCCGTGGCGACACTCAGCGCGCCAGCGGTCAGAACAGGGATCAGTTTCATGCCGTCGGGCTCCTTTCGTGACAGGTCACACGCCAATCTGGCCCGCACCCCGCCGGATATTCAATAACAACAGCGTTCGATCTGATATCAGGACCCCGGACAGGGATATCAAGCCCGCGCCGATCCGCCACCGCCTTCCGGCGGACCGCTGCGCACGACCGCGCCGGTCAACTCACCGGCGCGCACCGCCTCATTGTTCGGGAACCAGAATCTCGCGCTTGCCGACATGGTTGGCCGAACTGACAACACCCTGATCTTCCATCTGCTCCACCAGACGCGCGGCCTTGTTATAGCCGATCGCCAGCTTGCGCTGAATGTAGGAGGTGCTGCATTTGCGATCCTTGATGACAATCGCCACCGCCTGATCGTATAGCGCGTCCTCGCCATCGGTGTTGCCGCCCGTGGACAGGCCCAGAACCGCATCGATGCTGTCGGCCTTGTCGTCGTCCGGGCCATCCTGCACACCGCCCACATATTCCGGCGGACCATAGGCCTTGAGGTGATTCACCACTTCCTCGACCTCTTCGTCGCTGACGAACGGCCCGTGACAGCGCGTGATCTTGCCGCCGCCCGCCATATACAGCATGTCACCCATGCCCAGCAGCTGCTCGGCGCCCATCTCGCCCAGAATGGTGCGGCTGTCGATCTTCGATGTCACCTGGAAACTGATCCGCGTGGGGAAGTTCGCCTTGATCGTGCCGGTGATCACATCCACCGACGGGCGCTGCGTGGCCATGATCAGGTGAATGCCGCTGGCTCGCGCCATCTGCGCAAGGCGCTGAATGCAGGCCTCGATCTCCTTGCCCGCCACCATCATCAGGTCGGCCATCTCGTCGACGATGACCACAATATAGGGCATCTTTTCGGGCGCGAACTCTTCGGTCTCGAACACCGGTTCGCCGGTCTCGTCGTCAAACCCGGTCTGCACCGTGCGGCTGAACATCTCGCCCTTGCCCAGCGCATCCGCGACCCGGCCATTGTAGCCGTCGATATTGCGCACGCCCATCTTGGACATCTTGCGATAGCGCTCTTCCATCTCGGCCACGACCCATTTCAGGGCGACCACGGCCTTTTTCGGATCGGTCACGACCGGCGACAACAGATGCGGGATGCCATCGTAAACCGACAGTTCCAGCATCTTGGGGTCGATCATGATCAGGCGGCACTCGTCCGGGGTCAGCTTGTAGAGCAGGCTCAGGATCATGGTGTTGATCGCCACCGATTTCCCCGAGCCGGTCGTCCCCGCAATCAGCAGGTGAGGCATCTTCGCCAGGTTCTGCACCACCGGATCGCCGCCGATATCCTTGCCCAGCGCCAGCGGCAGTTTCTGATTACCGTCGCCATAATCGCGGCTCGACAGGATTTCGCGGAAGCTGACCATCTCGCGATTGTCATTGGGCAGTTCGATCCCGATCACGCTGCGCCCCGGCACGGTGCTCACGCGCGCCGACAAGGCGCTCATCGACCGCGCGATATCGTCCGCCAGCCCGATCACCCGGCTGGCCTTTAGGCCCGGCGCGGGCTCCAGCTCGTACATGGTGACAACGGGGCCGGGACGCACGCTGACGATCTCGCCCTTGACGCCGTAATCGTCCAGCACGCTTTCCAGCATGCGCGCATTTTCCTCCAGCGCCTCGTCGCTCAGATGATGGCGCACGATATTGGCCGGATTGTTCAGCAGGCTCAGCGGCGGCAGGTCGTATTCCACCTGCGCGGACTCTTCGAATTGCAGTTTCGGCTGCGCCTCGGCCATGGCCCGCGCCGAGGGCTGCGGCGCTTTGCGCGGCGTGTGCTGCACAACTTTTTTCGGCTCGGCCACCGGGATACGCTGCTGCGCGGCCTCGGGCTGCGGCTGCATGGGCATTTCCGGCTGGACCGGCTCAGGCTGCCAGGCCTGCTCCGGCGCGGCCGTCAGGTGCGGCTCCTGCGGCATCGGCTGGACATGCGCGGCGGTCAGCGGCGGCTCGGGCGGCAACCCGCCCGTGCGCGCGGTATTCAGGATCAGCGGATCGGGCCCCCGCCCGCGCCCCTTGGTCAGCGGCGCGACCGATTCCACCCGAAGCGCCGGATTCTGGCGCACGCGATTCTTGATGACCTCGGTGATCTTGGCGCGGATGCGATCGTCCCCCGGCGCTTCGACATCCGTATCCGGGCCGAAGGATTCCACCAGTTCCGGCTCGGGCTCCGGCTCGGCGCGGCGCATCAGCGACGGCATGATCATCCGCAAGCCGCCGGGCCTGTCGGCCTCCTCCGGGGCCGGGGCCGTAACCCGCGGTTCGGCGGGCATCGCGGCACCGCGGCGCACCACCGGCTGCACCGGCACGGCGGCCTCGGCGCGGGCCAGTTCCTCGGCCTCGGCGCGATCCGCATCGCGCCGCGCGCGGGCCTGTGCCGCCTTCGCCTGCACGCCCTGCGCGGCGATCACCGCGCCCTTCGCGCCACGGCCCATCAGCGTCATGGTCCAGGCATAGGTCATGATGATGCCCACCAGCAAAAACCGCCCGATGCGCGCCAGTTCGGGCCGGGTAAAGCCCAGGACGAACGCCCCGAGCGCCAGCACCGCCAGCCCCATCACCAGCGACAACAGTTTCAACCCAAGGCTCGCCCCGAACGGCAGAATGCCCAGCAACGTGCCCAGCACCGTATCGCCGAACAGCCCGCCAAGGCCGAAACTATGCGTCGCGGCCCAGGCCTCGCCGGGGGCAAGGGACGAAGCGTAAAGCGACAACAGCGCCACCCAGATCGGCGCGAAAATCAGACGGCCCACCGCGCGCTCCTCGCCGCGATGCAGGGCAAACCGCAGCCCCCAGGCGCCCAGAACGATGGCCAGCCCCCAGGCCCCCCAGCCCACGATCATGAACAGCGGCGCGGCAATCGAGGCCCCGATCCGCCCCATCCAGTTCTGCACCGGGGCATCGGTGGCCGACATCCAGCTCGGATCGTCCGGGTGGTAAGAGACAATCATCGCCGCCGCCATCGCCCCCAGCAACAGCAGGGCCAGGCCCATCAACTCCTTGCCGCGCTTCTCGATCGCCTCGGCCATGGTGCTGTCAAGCAGCGGATCGCGCCCGCGTGTCTGATATGCCATCTTGTCCCTCGTCCTCAATTCAACCGTACAGACAGTCGCGCAGCCGGGTCAGGCCCCGCGCCATCTCTTCTTTTGGGGCCACCATCGCGACCCGGATATATCCCTTGCCGGGGCTGTGCCCGCCAACTTCGCGGCTCAGATAGGCACCGGGCAACACCCGCACGCCTGTCTCCTGCCACAGCTTCAGCGCCGCAGCCTCGCCATCCTCGACGGGCAGCCACAGGAAAAACCCCGCCTGCGGGCTGTCATAGCCCGGCACATCGCCCATGATCTCGTCAGCCAGCGCGTATTTTTCCGCGTAAAGGCGGCGGTTCTCCACCACATGCAGCTCATCGGCCCAGACCTTCTCTGCGGCGTGCTGCAACGGCATCGGCAACGGCGCACCGGCATAGCTGCGCAACAGCTTCAGCCGCGCGATGCACTCCGGGCCACCGGCCACGAACCCGCTGCGCAACCCCGGCAGGTTCGACCGCTTCGACAGGCTGTGAAAGATCACCACACGCTCGGGGTCCGCCCCCATGCCATGCGCCACTTCCAGCGCCCCGGCGGGGGCCGCACCGCGATAGATCTCGGAATAGCACTCATCGGCGAAAATGCGGAAATCGTGCCGCTCGGCCAGCGCGATCAGATCACGCCAGTAGTCATAGCTCGCCACCGCACCCTGCGGGTTGGACGGCGAACACAGATACACCACCGCCGTGCGCGCCAGAACCTCGTCGGGCACGGCGCTGAAATCGGGCAAATGGCCGGTCTCGCGCGTGGCCGGCAGAAACACGGGTTCGGCCCCCACACTCAGCGCGGCAACCATGTAAACCTGGTAAAACGGGTTCGGCAGCAGCACCACGGGCCGCTTGCCGTTCTTCTGCTCGGGGCACAGCGCCATCATGGCGTTATACAACCCCTCGCGCGTCCCGTTCAGCGCCATCACGTTGCGCTCGGATTCCAGCCTGACGCCATAGCGCCGCGCGATCCAGTCACAGATCGACTGCCGCAGCCCGATGGTGCCCTCATTGACCGGATACCGCCCGAATTCGGCGGCATGTTCGGCCACCACATCGGCCACCCACGCCGGAAAGGCGTGTTTGGGCTCGCCTATGGTCATGTGCAGCACCTCGCCGCCGGGCGCATGGGCGTCCAGCAAGCTCCGCAGGCGCGGAAACGCATAGGCCGGTAGGTTCGAAAACCGCTCGGGAAACATCAATACTGCCTCAAGGTTCGGGGTCATTGCGCCCCGTTTCCCCTGAATCTACCCAAGCCCCCGCTCTGCGTCCAGCAAAACCAATGGCTTGACAGTCAGATTGTGACATTTTGGCAGAGCGGGAAAAATGTGCCCGGCAGATGCGAACCTCGAACGAGCCACCCGCAAGCGCACCATCGCGAATTCCTGACGCAACCGGGCAAGTTCTACATTACGCTCCCGGCCCCCCGCTCTCACAAGTCAGAAATGCGGCCTCTGCGCGCCCCACCTTTCTTCTTGCCGAAAAATATCCGGGGGTGAGGGGCGTCCCGAAAACGATCCGGGGGATCGTTTCAGCCCCGAACGGGCGGAGCCCCGGACAGGCCCAACGGGCGACGGGGGCAGAGCCCCCATTCCCGCTATCCGCCCAGAACATCCTCCGCCGCCTTGCTCAACCGCAACAGGCGTTCTTCGCCCATCGGCTGCCCGCAGAGCATGATCCCGCAACTCGGCACGCCCGTCGGCAGGGTCACGGCGGGCAAGCCCATCAGGTTGCCGACTCGGGTGTTGCGCAGGGTCAGCAGGTTTTCGGTGACGTAATACTCATCGTCGCTCATCAGCTTTTCGGCATCGGGCGGCAGGTTGGGGGCTGTCGGCATGATCACCGCGTCATAGCCCGCCACGCGCGCGTTCCAGCCCTGCCGCAGCGCCTCCAGCCTGCGCCACGCATCCACGTAATCAGCGGCGCTGATGTCCTTGCCGCCCCGGAACCGTTCAAGGATCGGCGCAAACATCTTGTCAGGGGCCGCCTCGATCACGTCGCGCCACAACCCATAGGCCTCGCCGGTATAAAGAACCCCCGACATCGGCATCGCCTCGGCCACTTCCGGCGCGTCGATCTTCTCGATGATCGCGCCCGCGTCCTCCAGCGCGACCACGGCCTGTCGATACCCCGCCAGCGGCGCATCGCGGACATCGTCCAGCACGACGGTTTGCAGCGCCGCCAGCCGAACGCCTTTCAGGCTGACACCCCGCAGATCGGCGGCGCGGGGCCGCCCCTCCAGCACTGCCAGCATCAGCGCCGCATCTTCCACGCTGCGCGCCAGCGGGCCAATCGTGTCGAACTTCGCCGCCAGCGGCACCGTGCCCTCCAGCGACACGCGCCCGGCGGTGGTTTTCAGCCCCACCAGATCGTTCCACGCCGCCGGAATCCGCACCGACCCCCCGGTATCGCTGCCGATCCCGCAGGCAGCCAGCCCAAAGGCCACGCTGGCCGCCGCGCCCGAACTCGACCCGCCGGGAACAGCTTTGGGGTCGTTCACACAGGGCGGCGTCGCCGTCATCGGGTTCAGCCCCAACCCGGAAAAGGCCAGCTCGCTCATATGCGTCTTGCCCAGACACACCGTGCCCGCCATCGTCGCGTTGCGCAGCACCCAGGCATCGCGTTCGGGCACCCGCCCCTCCAACAGCCTGCTGCCCGCCTCGGTCGCCACGCCGGCGCTGTCGAACAGGTCTTTCCAACTGATCGGCACCCCGTCCAGCGGGCCAAAGCGTTGCCCGGCCTTTGCACGCTCTGCGGCGGCGGCGGCCTCGGCACGGGCACGATCCCCCGTCACCACCGAATAGATGCGATCACGTGCCGGGTCGCTCTCGATCGCGCTCAGGAAGGTTTCGGTCAGTTCCACCGGGTCGATCTCGCCCGTGCCGATCCCGCGCCCCAGTTCCGCCGCGCTCATGCTCCGCCAATCGCTCATCCTGTCCTGCCTTTCGTGAAACCTTGTCGCAGGTGACGGTAACGGCAGCGCGGCGCATGGACAATCCCGCACGATGCGCCATAGTGCGGGGCATGGAACATGACAGCGATATCGTGATCGTCGGCGGCGGCCTGAACGGGCCCGCGCTGGCGCTGGCCCTGGCGCAATCGGGCTTTACCGTAACGGTGATCGACGCCCTGTCCGAAACCGTCCGCAAGAACGCCGCCTTCGACGGTCGCGCCTATGCGCTGGCGCTGTCCTCGATGCGCCTGCTGCGCGCCATCGGCATCTGGGACCGGGTGGCGGACCACACCCAGCCCATGCTGGAGATCAAGGTCAGCGACGGGCGCGCGGGCGAAGGCCCCTCGCCGTTCTTCATGCATTTCGACCATGCCGAGATCGAAGAAGGCCCGATGGGCTACATGCTGGAAGACCGCTACCTGCGCCGCGCCTTTCTCGAAGCGATGAAAGCCGAACCGCGCATCACGCAACTGCGCGATACCGTCACCGCGCAACAGGTGGACGCCCACGGCGCAACCGTCACACTGGCCTCGGGCAAGACCCTTTCGGCCCGCCTTCTGGTGGGCAGCGACGGGCGCGCCTCGGGAACGGCGCAGCGCGCGGGCATCCGGCGCACCGGCTGGGGCTATGGGCAAACCGCCCTCGTCGCCGCCATCGAACACGAGCTGCCCCATGACGGAACGGCGCATCAGTTCTTCATGCCCCCCGGCCCGCTGGCCATCCTGCCCCTGCCCGGCAATGTCAGCTCCATCGTCTGGAGCGAAACCGACGAGACCGCCGCGCGCTTCTCGGCCCTGTCGGACGAGGATTTCATGCAGGTGCTGCGCCCCCGGTTCGGCGATTTCCTCGGAGAGATCAGGCTGAAGGGCAAACGCTTCAGCTACCCGCTGACCCTGACGCTGGCCAACAGCTTCGTGGCCGAGCGGCTGGCGCTGATCGGCGATGCCGCGCACGGGATGCATCCCATCGCGGGGCAGGGCCTCAATGCCGGGCTGCGCGACGTGGCCGCGCTGGCGCAGGTGCTGGACGAGGCCCGCCACCGTGGCGAAGACATCGCCGCGCCGGATGTCCTCGCCCGCTACCAGCAATGGCGCCGCTTCGACACGGCGACGCTGGCGATGGTCACCGACATGACCAACAAACTGTTTTCAAACGACAATCCCCTGCTCCGGCTGGGGCGTGATCTGGGCATGGGCGCGCTCAACGCCATCCCGAAACTGCGCCGCGGCTTCATCCGCGAGGCGGCGGGCCTGACAGGCGACCTGCCGGATCTGATGAAGGGATAGGTAGGGGGCGCTGCCCCCGTCGCCCGTCGGGCCTGTCCGGGGCTCCGCCCGTTCGGGGCTGAAACGATCCCCCGGATCGTTTCCGGGACGCCCCTCACCCCCGGATATTTTTCGGCAAGAAGAAAAGGCAGGATTGCCCGGACTCAGCCGTTTTCGAAAATCCGCATGACCGTATCGCCATAGCGCCGCTCGTCCAGCAGGGTCAGCCCATCGGGCGCGCTCACCCCGGCGCTTTCTTCCCAGACGATCAGCGCGCCTTCGGCGATCCAGCCCCCTGATAGAGCGGCTGCCAGCGCCGCCTCGCCCATCTGCTTGCCATAGGGCGGGTCCAGGAACACCAGCGTCGCGGCATCGCCGGGGCACTCCCCCAGCTTTCGCGCATCCCGCTGTATAACGCGGGTGCGATCCTGCACCCGGCAAATCCCGATATTTTCCCGCAGCAAACGCAGCGCCACGCGCCCGTTTTCCACGAATGTCGCGCGCCCGGCCCCGCGCGACAGCGCCTCCAGCCCCAGCGCGCCGGTGCCCGCGAACAGATCGAGCACCACCGCGCCCCGGCACGGATCGCCGAATCCCCCGGCCAGCATGTTGAACAGGCTTTCGCGCACCCGGTCTGCGGTGGGGCGCAGATGCGCGCCCGCATCCCCCTTGCCGACACTGGCCAGCCTGCGGCCCCGGCACTCTCCGCCGATGATCCTCACGCGCGCAAAAGCGCCTTGAGGTCGCTTTCGGGGTCGGCCACCACATCCGGGTCGGCACTTTTGCCGGCATCGATCAGGCGCTTGCCCACCATATAGGCGCGCGGCTCGTTCATGGCGTCCACGGCCAGCAACCGATCGCCCTTGTAATACCAGAACGAGACATGCCCCTCATCGTCACCCGGCCGGGTGACGATCCGGTCATAGCCCGCATTCAGCCCGGCGATTTGCAGCTTCACGTCATACTGGTCCGACCAGAACCACGGCTGCGGCACATAGGTCTTGCCTGCGCCCATGATGTTTTCGGCCACGCATTCGGCCATGTCGATGGCATTGGGCACGCTTTCCAGCCTTATCCGCTGCCCATCCACCGGGAACGAGGCGCAATCGCCCGCCGCCCAGATATGGCTGTCGCTGCTGCGCCCCTGGTCGTCCACCTTGATGCCGTTCTCGATCTCCAGCCCCGCCGCCTCGGCCAGCGCCGTCGCGGGGGTGATCCCGACCCCGACGATCACGAAATCCACGTCCAGCGCGCTGCCATCGCTCAGCCGCGCACCGCTGACCCGGCCCTCGCCCGTGAGCGTCTCAAGGCCCACACCCTCGCGAATATCGACCCCATGCTTGCCATGCAGTGCCCTGAAATAATCCGAGGTTTCCTTCGCCGCGACCCGTTGCAGGATACGCCCGGCCATTTCCACCAGCGTCACCTTGAGCCCTTTCGAGGCCGCAACCGCCGCCGCCTCCAGACCGATATAACCGCCGCCGACGATCAGAACATGCCGCCCCTCTTCGAATTCGGGCGCCATGCTGTCCACGTCCTTGAGGTCGCGCACCACGTAAACGCCCTGCAATTCGCCGCCAATCGCCCCCGGCAGGCGGCGCGGCACCGATCCCGTGGTCAGCACCAGATCGTCATAGGCAATCTGCCTGCCCCCCGCGATCACCACCTTGTCGGCGCGGTCGATGGCCGTGACGGTCTCGTTCAGATGCAGATCGATCCCGTTTTCGCCATAGAAACTTTCGGGGCGCAGAAACAGGCGTTCAAGCTCCATCTCGCCCAGCAGGTATTTCTTGGACAGCGGCGGGCGCTGATAGGGCGGCACCGGCTCTTCCCCGATCAGGGTAATCGCGCCCTCGTATCCAAGGCTGCGCAGCTTCGCCACACAGGACGCCCCGGCCTGCCCGGCCCCGATCACGACAATACCGGCCATGTGAATTCTCCTGCTGTCAGAGTGGTCGCGCGACGCGCCGACCCTATATCTACAACCGCCTGTAACGCAACGAGTAGACAAGGACCGACCATGACCATTTCCAAAGGCGACAAACTTCCCGATGTCACACTGTTTTCGATGGGCGCCAACGGCCCCGAAGAGGTACGGATTTCCGACAGGACCACGGGGCGCAAGGTGGTGATCTTCGCCGTGCCCGGCGCCTATACGCCCACCTGCCATTCTGCCCACCTGCCCAGCTTCATCCGCACGAAGGATCAGTTCAGGGCCAAGGGTATCGATGAAATCATCTGTGTGTCCGTCAACGATCCTTTCGTCATGGGGGCCTGGGCCGTGGCAACCGGCGCGGCAAACGCTGGGATCACCATGCTCGGTGATCCTGAATCAAGTTTTACCAAGGCGATCGGTATGGATTTCACCGCGTCGCCTGTCGGCCTCATGGCCCGGTCCAGACGCTATGCCATGCTGGTCGAGGATGGCACCGTCAGCCTTCTCCACGCCGAGGAAAGCCCCGGCACATGCGAAATCTCGGCAGGCGAATCCCTGCTGGCTGCGATCTGATCTGATGGGGTGCGCCCCGGTGGCCCGTCGGGTCTTCGGGGCGTATTTCGGGGCGGGTTTGCGCCCATCATGGACGCAAATTTCCCAATACCCCCCGATTTTCGTACAAAACCCGCGTACACTTCGTACAAAACGTACGAAACTCAGCCGGCCCCGGACAGCCCGTCCATCTTGCGGGCCAGCTTGACATCCAGCGCGCTCAACCCGTCTACGTCATGGGTGGTCAGGGTCACCTCTACCGTGTTGTAAACATTGGACCATTCCGGGTGATGGTTCCATTTCTCCGCCCATAGCGCCGCCCGCGCCATGAACCCGAACGCCTCGGTGAAGTCTTTGAATTTATAGGATTTTTTAATCGCATCACGCGACTCGTCCAAGACCCACCCCGCATCGAGCAAAGGTCCGAGCGTGGTGTCGCGCGCAGTATCGCTGAGTTTCTCGGTCACTGGTGATCCTCCACTTGTGTTTTCCGAAACGGGCCAAAACTCGTAAGGATTTCAATATCTTCGTCCACCGCAACCTGCTCTGCCTCAAGGTATCGGGCAACCGCCTCCCTGAATCCCGGATCGGCAATCCAGTGCAGCGAATGGGTCAGCGTCGGCATATACCCCCGCGCCAGCTTGTGTTCCCCCTGCGCCCCGGCCTCGACCCGGCTCAGGCCGTGCTCAATCGAAAAATCCATTGCCTGATAATAACATAGCTCGAAATGCAGGCAGGGATGATGCTCGATGCAGCCCCAGTATCGGCCATAAAGTGCCGACCGTCCGATCAGGTTCATCGCCCCGGCAACCGGGCGCCCGTCCTGCTCGGCCAACACCAACAGCACATCATCGCGTAACTCATTGTGAACACTATCGAAAAACGCCCGCGTCAGATAGGGCGATCCCCATTTCCGCGCGCCCGTGTCCTGATAGAAGGTCCATATCGCGTCCCAGTGATGCGGTTGGATCTGGTCTCCGGTCAACTGTTTGATTTCACCCCCGAATTCCTGCGCGACACGCCGTTCCTTGCGGATGGATTTGCGCTTGCGCGAACTCAGCGAGGCAAGAAAATCGTCAAAATGGCGATAGCCATGATTGATCCAGTGATATTGCTGCGTCTTGCGCGACAGCAGACCCATCGCCTCTCCCGCCTGCCATTCCCCTGCGGTGCAAAACGTGGCGTGCAGCGATGAAATTCCATTGTTTTCAGCAACTTGAATGGCCCCTTGCAACAATGCCGCGCGGCCCGTTTCCTCATATCCCGGCCGTGTCAGAAACCGCCGCCCCGTCACCGGGGTAAAGGGTACGGCAATCTGAAGCTTGGGATAATAGTGCCCTCCGGCCCGCTCATAGGCATGTGCCCAGTTGTGGTCGAAAATATACTCGCCCTGACTATGCGACTTCAGGAAAAGTGGCGCAAAAGCAATGACTTGCCCATCCGCTTCGGCCCGCATGTAGTAGGGATGCCAACCCGTTCCCTCCCCGACTGAACCGCTATCCTCCAGCGCTTTCAGAAACCGGTAGGTCGTGAAAGGATCGTTCGGACGCCCCCCGTCAGCCGACTCGGGGCAGGCGCAGGCATCCCACTCCGCCGCATCGATCTGCGACAGGCTGTCGTGAATACTGATCGTAACGTCCTGCGCCGCCATTCTTTTCGCCCCCGTGGCCTATCCCCTATCTGTGGCCAAGACCACGTGGATCAAGACGGCGCGTCCGGTAGATACCCCTCGAACGTGATATTGTCGGCCCGCGACCGCGCATCTCTTTCGGCCTGGCGCGACCGGATCGTCCAGCACAGGATCGCCGCCCCTTCAGCGCGTAAATCGGCGACCCGCGGGTTGTCCAAGTCCTTGGAATCATGGCTGATAAATCCGGCTCCGGCACGGTCGAAATCGGGTATCGCGCGCAGGTGCTCCCGCACGCCGGACTTCAGCAAGGGCCAGTTCACACGCCGATATCCGCATGTCGTCAGACCGCGCGGCACGGCAGGCGCCAACTCGCGCAGGGCCGCCACCGAATGCGGATTGAACGACATCAGCGCCAGCGGCCCGCCATACCCTGCGACATCGCGCGCCACGGCAGTTTCCAACCGGCCATCGCCCTGCCCCATCTGGCCATGCTGATCCTTGAGTTCGACCAAAAGCGGCACCCGCCCGCCAACGATCTCCAGCACCTCGGCGAATGTCGGAATGCCTTCATCCCCGCCCTTCAGGCCGATCTGGCTCAGATCGGACGCGCTACGCTGTTGAACCGGGCCTTTCACCCCCGTCAGACGGCCAAGGTCATAGTCATGGAACACCATCGCCCGCCCGTCCGAAGAGAGTTGCAAATCAATCTCGATTCCATAGCCCGCCTTCATCGCGGCACGGATCGCGGCGCGGGAATTTTCCGGTCGGCCATCCTCGATGTCATGCAGCGCACGATGGGCCAGGGGCAAGCGTCGGAACGCATCGGGCAGTGGGATCATTTGATCTGGAAAGCCCCATCTATTTCAACGGCAACGCCAAAAGGCAGGGACGCTGCAGACACTGCCGAACGCGAATGTTTCCCCGTTTCTCCAAGCGCTTCGCCCAGAAAATCAGAGGCCCCGTTGATGACCTGCGGTTGTTCAACGAAATCGGCGGTCGAATTGACGAAACCGGTCAGCTTGACCACCCGTTGCAGCCGGTCCAGATCACCGCCGCAGGCCGCCTTGACCTGAGCCAGAAGGGCAATCGCGCAAACCCTGGCAGCCTCCGCCCCGGCGGGGGTGTCCATGTCATCGCCCAGTTTGCCGGTGATAAGCCCATCATCCCTTTTTGAAATCTGGCCCGACACATACAGCATATCCCCCACCTGGACATACGGCACGTAATTCGCCGCCGGGGCCGGTGCCTCGGGCAGGCTGACTCCCAGTTCGGCAAGTCTGGTTTCGAATTGTCCCATGTCACGTCTCCTCGACCTTCGGAAATTGCCGGGACGCTAGCGGCTGCCGCATCCGAATGAAATCAAAAAGACGCCGTTGCGCATCCCGTTTGCGTCGGCTGGCCGGCAGGGCACTGGCGAACCCGCCGATGTGCCATCGCCATCGACATGGCAGGTCAGCGCGTTTCTGCCAATTCGCATGTCTGAGATTGTCGCCATTCTGCCACAACAAAAAGAACTCTCACCTCTCCTTCTGGGCAGTCTGCTGTGATAGTCTATTTAACGCCTTGCGAACTATTCAACCTGGTTAGTCATTTGTCTGCTGCGCTGCGTAAACTCCTATTTCCGCTATCCCGTCCCATCGCCGCTCTGGTAATGGTCACCATTGTCGGTGCCTGTGCCACGCCCGGACCGGGGCACCCACCCACCGAGCCTTTCGATCCCTATGAAAGACAGAACCGCAAGGTTCACGAGTTCAACCGCTCGCTGGACAGGGCCATCATTCGCCCTGCGGGGAAAGGGTACAGTAACTTCCTGCCCGACGACATCGAAACCCTGATCGGGCGGTTTGCGTTCAACCTGTCTCTGCCCGCGTCCGTCGTGAACAACATCCTGCAAGGCAACGGAAAAGGCGCGACGGAAGACACCTATCGCTTCCTCGTCAACTCCACCGTGGGCCTGGGCGGTTTCTTTGATCCTGCCACCGAAATGGGCATGCCCGAGCCGACGGATACCGACTTTGGTGAGACGCTTTATGTCTGGGGCGTTCCCGAGGGCGGCTATCTGGAATTGCCGGTGCTGGGCCCTGCAACCGAGCGCTCCACCTGGGGCAAGGTGGTGGATCTGTTTACCAACCCGCTGAGCTACGCATTGGACTCGCCCGAGAACTACCTCGGGACCGTCGCTTCGGTATCGGCGAAACTCAGCGACCGCGGGCGGTATGCCGACACGATCGATTCGATCCTGTACGAAAGCGCCGACAGTTACGCGCAGGCGCGGTCGCTATACCTGCAAAACCGCCGATTTGAACTGGGTGGTGACAGCGCGGGTGGCGGTGCATATCTCGATCCGTATGATGATCCCTACAGCGATCCATATGAGGACCCCTATGATGAGTGATTTTTCGAGACGTCTTTTTCTGAAAACCGGGGTGGCCGTTGCGGGAGTGGCGGTGGCCCGGCCGGTGCTGGCTTTGACGGATGCGGGGGCGAAGGCCCTTGTCGACAAGGTTGTCGGGGACATCAACAGAGTCATCGGCTCGGGCAAGTCACTGAGTTCGATGATCAGCGACTTCGAGCGGATTTTCAGCCGGTACGCGGATGTGAACATCATCGCACGTTCGACCCTCGGAGCGGATTCGCGGCGGGCCAGCACGGCGCAGATGCGAGCGTTCGTCGATGCCTTTCAGGGCTATATCGCCCGGAAATATGGCAAGCGTTTCAATGAGTTCGTCGGTGGGCGGATCGAAGTGCAGGGCGTGCGCCAGGTCAAATCCTGGCATGAGGTGAAATCCATCGTGCACCTGCGCGGTCAGGCGCCGTTCGACGTGCTTTTCCTGGTTTCGGACCGGTCGGGGCGCGATCTGTTTTTCGACATGGTGATCGAAGGTGTCAGCCTGCGCCTGTCGGAGCGCACCGAGATTGGCGCGATGCTGGATCGCCGCCAGGGCAATATCGACGCGCTGATTCAGGACCTGCGCCAAGCGGGCTGAGTTTCGTACGTTTTGTACGAAGTGTACGCGGGTTTTGTACGAAACTCCGCGTGCATTTCATGTTTGGCATCCATGATGGACACAAACGAAACAGCGCGCCCGCGATTAAGCCGAAGTTAACCTGCTGACGGCAGGGTGTTGGCATTCCCCCGAAAGGAGCGCCCATGTCACCCGGCCCAACACCCAAGAACAGCGCAACGGACACCCCGGAACGAGGGCAGGAGTGCGGTCCCGGCCCATGACGGCGGGGAGTTCGCCTTGATACGTTTGAGTGGCACAGGACACACGCTGTTTCCCGAGGTCAGTGGAATGCTCCGAACGCCCATCCCGAGGCCATCGACCCCACCGCGGCCAGTCCGAGGTACAGGAGGAACGGCTTGATCCTCAGCACCGGGAAAATCGCCATTGCGCCCCAGATACTGACGACGCCGCCAGAGACCAGAAAGGCCATCGCCGCGCCAGTTGACATGCCATGGTCCAGCAGAGCGCGCGTCAACGGGAGCGCCGCATATCCGTCGATATAGGCAGGCCCGCCGACGATGACCGCCAAAGGAACCGCAAAGGCGCTGTCGCGGCCTACATATGCCGCGACGGCATTCGGTTCGAGCCATGCGTTCAGGAGGTATTCGGCCGCGAATGCGGGCGTGAGAACCAGCAAGATCAGGCGGGTGATCGACCAGCTTTCCCGGACAAACCGCATACGGCGGGCCGGGTCGCGCCAGATGCGCGGGTCGAATCCCCGCGTGTCCTGACAGCCGTCGCCGCATGGCCCGCCAAGCGATCCGACGATCGGGTTCGAGCGCAAGGGGGATTGGGCCCACTCGCGCGTGGCGATCAGCGCGGTCATGCCACCGCCGAACAAACCCAGCCCGATGGCCGCCAATGCCTTGCCCATGGCAAATTCCCTTCCCAGGGTCGCGACCGTCGCCGACAACATTGCCGGTCCCGTGATCGGCGAGGCCAGCCAGAACGCCATGACGGAGGCCAGCGGAACCCTTGCTGCAAGAAGCCCGGCCATGAGCGGCAAGACCGTCACGCCGCAAACCGGAAGCAAGGCGCCGAGGAGTGTGGCTCCGACGACCGTCTGCAAGGTCCGCCCATGAAACACCGCGGCCACCTGATTGCTTGCGCCGCTGGCGGTGATCCAGGCGGCGAGGACGATGCCCGGAATGACGATGGGCGTGACGTGGATCATGCCGAGCACGACGAACTGCACGGTCTCCAGCACGAAACCGGGCCACCATAAGATCAGCCCGACGAGCAGCGCACCCAGCAATACATAAACATGCCTGGCATCTGGCCTGGTCTTCCGAATGATTTCCGAAACCGACATGACGGCCTCCTGTTCTTGGAGAACAAGAGATAGCGCCTCGACAGGTATTTGAGAAACGAGTAGTTTTAAATTCAGGCATCGGAAATGCAAATATCATGGCACATATCAACAGCGACCACCTGCGCACGTTTCTGGCCATCCATGACGCCGGGAGCGTGACCGGCGGGGCCGCGCGCATCGGCCGGTCGCAATCTGCGGCCAGTCTTCAGATCAGGCAGTTGGAAGACGTGATCGGACAGCCGCTGTTTCGTCGTCATGGCCGGGGCGTTTCCCTGACCCCGGCGGGAGAAAAGCTGCGCCCGGTGGCGAGGCATGTGATCCAGTCTCTCGACACGACGCTTTCGGAGCTTCGCGGCGGGGGGCTGAAAGGCAAGCTGCGGATCGGAATGCCCGACGATCACGACCGATCCGATCTGGCCAATATCATATCGTCCTTTGCGGCCCTGCATCCCGATGTCGAACTGGAGGTTCATTGTGCCCTGGGATCGGGATTTGCGGCTGCGCTCAAGTCCGGTGCGCTCGACCTCGCGGTTTACGAAGTGCCCGAGCCGGGGAAGGACGATATAGTTCTCAGGCAGGATCATCTTGTCTGGATGTGCGGGAGGGATCACGATGTCTCGGCCTTGGACATTCTTCCGGTCGCCGTTTTCGATCACGACTGTTGGTGGCGCGACCTTGCCTTGTCCGGGCTGGATGAGGCGGGCAGGCCATATCAGGTCGTCTTCACGAGCGAGAGCGCGACCGGCGTTCGCGCCGCCGTACAAGCCGGGATCGCGGCGGGCCTGCTGAGCGTGTCAGAAGACCCGGAGGCCTTTCGCCCGCTTGAGGGGCTCAACACACGCCATCCGACATATCTGGTACTGCAGAAGGCACGCGACGCGAGCGGGCCTGTCTGCGAGGCGATGTGCGAGGCGATCCGGGACGCGTTCGCCTCGTGACCCGAGCGCTGTTCCCGGCTGATGGCCGATAAAGCGACGGCGTGTCAGTTCCCCATGCCGAGGATGCCGCGCAGGATGTTTTCGATCGGGTTGCCCTGATTGCGTTGCTGGCGCGGTTGATCGCGGCGCGGTGCGGGCGCGGGTTCGGGGCGCAGCATGGGCAGGGGGTGCGGTTCGATCCCTTCATGCACCCGCATCATGGTTTCATGCCAGATCTCGGCGGGCAATCCGCCCCCGGTGACGCCGGTCAGCGGCGTGTTGTCGTCATAGCCCATCCACACACCGGCCACGTAATCGGCGGTGAAGCCCAGGAACCACGCATCGCGCGCGGCCTGCGTGGTGCCGGTTTTACCGGCGGCATCGCGATCCGGCAGTTTGGCGCGGCTGCCGGTGCCGCCATGCACCACCTGATACATCATCCAGGTCAGTTCGCGGGCGGCCTTTTCCTGAATCACCCGCTCGCCGATACCGCCGCCGGTGCCCATCAGCGGCTGTTCATCGCCCAGAAGGCGCAGTTCCTTCAGCCCGTAGGGCGTGACCGAAGACCCGCCATTGAGGATACCCGCATAGGCGCCGGTCATCTCGATCAGGGTCGATTCCGACGCGCCGAGCGCCAGTGCCGGACCGGCGGCCAGATCGCTTTCGATGCCGAAATCGCCGGCCACCTTGCGCACCAGTTCGCGCCCCACGCTTTCCGATACCTTGACGGCGGGAACGTTGAGCGAATTCCTGAGCGCCTCGGTCAGGGTGACGCGGCCATAATGTTTGCGCGTGTAGTTTTCAGGGCACCAGCGGCCCGAGCCGGGCACGTCGAGACAGAACGGTTCGTCTACCACGGTGGAGTTGGGCGTATAGCCCAGTTCCAGCGCCGTGGCGTAGACGAAGGGCTTGAAGGCCGAGCCGGTCTGGCGCTTGGCCTGCGTGGCGCGGTTGAAGGCACCGCTTACCTTGGTTTTACGCCCGCCCACCATGGCGCGCACCGCCCCGTCGGCGGACATGACGACAATCGCCGCCTGCGCCTTGGAGCCTTCGCGGACCTTGTTCTCGAAGATGTATTTCAGCGCGTCCTCGGCGGCCTTCTGCATGCGCTGATCGAGCGTTGTCTTGATGATCACGTCTTCGGTGGTGTCGCGGGTGAAGAATTCGGGCCCCGAGGACATGACCCAATCGGCAAAATAGCCGCCCGCCTGTTTCTCGGCGGCTTCGGACAGTACGGCGGGGTTGGCCAGGGCGGTGGCGGCATCGGTCGGGGAAATATAGCCCTGTTCCTTCATCAGGCGCACCACGACGCTGGCGCGGTTCTGCGAGCGTTCGAGATTGGCGGTGGGGGCGAGCGTGGAGGGGGCGGTCAGCAGGCCGGCCAGCATCGCGCCTTCGGCCACGTTCAGCTTGCCCGCGCCCTTGCCGAAATAGCGTTGCGCGGCGGCCTCGGCCCCGTAGGCGCCGCCGCCCAGATAGGCGCGGTTGAGGTAGACCGACAGGATTTCGTCCTTGGAATACTTGGCTTCCATCGCCAGGGCGAACACGGCCTCCTTGGCCTTGCGCGCCAGCGAGGTGCGGCGGCAGTCGGCCACGTAGTCGGCCTCGGAGTCCCACTGGGTCTTGTCGTATGCCACGCCGAGGCACAGCAGTTTCGCCGTCTGTTGCGTGATGGTCGAGCCGCCATGCCCCTGCAACGGGCCGCGCCCTTCGCGCAGGTTGATGCGGATGGCGCTGGCGATCCCGATGGGATCGACGCCGGGGTGATAGTAGAATCGCTTGTCCTCGGTCGCGACGACGGCGTTTTTCAGGGCCGGGCTGATGGTCTCGGTGGTGACGACGCCGCCGAACTGATCGCCGCGCCAGGCGAACACGTCGCCGTTGCGATCCAGAAGCGTGACCGACCCGCGCGAGCGGCCGTCCAGAAGCTCGTCGACCGATGGCAGGGTGGCATAGGTATAGGCCACGGCCACAGCCACGATCAGGGCCATCACCGCGCCAACGCGCCAGCCAATTCCCCAAACCAGCCGGAGCCCCCAGCCGATCAACCGCATCGGCAGCGACAACAGGCCCCTGCGCGCGGGCGCCTTGCGCGCAGCCGGTTTGCGCCGGGCCGGTTTGCCGGTTTTCCGTGCAGGTTTCTTTTTCGGCGCGGAATAGCGCTTGTCCGCCACGAGGCGGGGTTTCTTGCGGCCTGAATTGCTCATGTTTGTCCTGCCCGGGACCCTTTGGTTTTCGCCAGTCTATAATGCCGCGTGGCAAAAGTTGACCCCTGCAATGCCTGTCTGCCCGCTTATTTGATTGATTATTTTTTATGCAATTACAAATTTACGCACATTTATTAATCATTGCATCCCTCAAATCCACCCCTTTCCGGGCCTGTCACCTTCCAGACTCGGCATCCAACGCCTTTGCTGCAGGTGCAAACCGCACAGGGTGACAGAAACCGAAAGGGACACCAGTGAAACTCATCATTGCGACAATCAAACCGTTCAAACTGGAGGAGGTCCGCGAAGCGCTGACCGAAATCGGTGTGCGCGGAATGATGGTGACGGAAATCAAGGGCTTCGGCTCGCAGTCGGGGCATACGGAAATCTATCGCGGCGCGGAATACGCCGTGAACTTCGTGCCCAAGATCAAACTCGAAATCGCGGTATCGACCTCGATGGCCGATCAGGTGGTCGACACGATCACCAACACCGCCCGCACCGGCAAGATCGGCGACGGCAAGATTTTCGTTCTCGACATCCAACAGGCCATGCGCGTGCGCACCGGCGAAACAAACGAAGACGCGCTTTGAGACGCGAGGGGGAAAGGATTATGGACATGAAACGCTTTATGAAAACCGGTCTGGCCGCCGGGGCGCTGATCGCCCTGCCGTCGCTGGCGCTGGCGCAGGACGCGGCAGAGGCCGCACCGGGGTTCGACGAGATCGGCCCCTACATCATGACGACCCTGCTGTTCTGCATGGCGGGTTTCCTCGTCTTCTTCATGGCGGCGGGCTTTGCGATGCTGGAAGGCGGGCTTGTGCGTTCCAAGAACGTCACCATGCAGATGACCAAGAACATCGCGCTCTATTCGATTGCGGCGATCATGTACTGGCTGGTCGGCTTCAACACCATGTATCCCGGTGATTTCAACGGTTTCTTCGCCATAGGCGGCCAGACCGTTCTTGATCCGGTGGGTGTTGCGGCGGCTGACGCGGCGCTTGATTACGCCTCGGTCGGGTCGGATTTCTTCTTCCAGTTGGTGTTCGTTGCGGCGACCGCCTCGATCGTGTCGGGTGCGCTGGCCGAGCGGATCAAACTGTGGCCGTTCCTGATCTTCGTGGTCGTGCTGACGGGCTTCATGTACCCGATCTCGGGCTCCTGGCAGTGGGGCGGTGGCTGGCTGTCCGAGGCCGGTTTCTCGGACTTCGCCGGGTCGACCGTCGTTCACTCGGTGGGTGGCTGGGCCGCTCTGGCTGGCGCCATCGTGCTGGGCCCGCGCCTTGGCAAGTATGGCAAGGACGGCAAGGTGCATCCGATTCCGGGTTCGAACCTGGCACTGGCCACGCTCGGCACGTTCATCCTGTGGCTGGGCTGGTTCGGCTTCAATGGCGGCTCACAGCTTGCGATGGGCACCGTGGGTGACGTTTCCGACGTGTCGCGCATCTTTGCAAACACCAATATGGCCGCAGCCTCCGGTTCCGTCGTGGCCCTGATCCTGACACAGGTCCTGTATAAAAAGCCCGACCTGACGATGGTTCTGAACGGCGCACTGGCCGGTCTGGTCTCGATCACCGCCGAACCGCTGGCACCCACCCTGTTCGGTGCGCTGTGGATCGGTGCCGTCGGTGGCGTGATCGTGGTCTTCACCGTGCCGATGCTGGACAAGTTCAAGATCGACGACGTTGTCGGCGCCATTCCGGTTCACCTGGTTGCCGGTATCTGGGGCACCATCGCCGTTGTCTTCTACAACAGCGACGCCAGCCTCGGCACGCAGCTTATGGGCATCATCGCCTATGGTGCGTTCACCTTCGTGGCCAGCCTGGTGCTGTGGTTCATCATCAAGGCCGTCATGGGCCTGCGGGTGGACGAAGAGACCGAAATCAACGGTCTGGACATGGCGGAACTGGGCATGGAAGCCTACCCCGAGTTCTCCAAGACCTGATCCTTGGACGCTCGGCACGAGCAGCCCAAAAAGAGAAAGCCCGGACATCGCGTCCGGGCTTTTTCATGTTCCGCAGGCGGACAAACGGGGTCAGTCGTTCACGCGCGCCGGTGCGCCGGTGGCCATGTTGGTGCCGATATAGGGCTTCTGGGCCTGCTTCCACGCGCCAAAGCCCCCCTCCATATGGGCGATCTTGTCGATCCCGGCCTCGATCGCCGCGCGCGCCACCTTTTCCGACCGCACGCCCGATCCGCAATGGAAGACGATCTGCTTGTCGCTCTGACCCGGCAGTTTATGCGCGTTGAAGAACGGCATCGGCAGCAATAGCGCGCCCTCGATATGCTCGAACATGTATTCCTGCGGTGTCCGCACATCGATCAGCACGATCTCGTTTTTTTCGCAGGCTGCGGCCACATCTTCGACGGTCCATGTCTGAAATTCGGCTGCGCCAATGGTTTCGGTTTTCATCGCGTTTCCTTTTGTCTTTTCGGGGTGTTCAGAATCGGTTTGCGGGGATCTTGAAATAGCTGTTCCCGTCATTCTCGGCCTCGGGCAGACGACCGCCGCGCAGATTCACCTGAAGCGCATACAGCATCCGGTCGGGCAGCCCGAGCGTGGCGTCGCGTGTATCGCGGATTTTCATGAACTCTTCGCGACTGACCCCGCCACCCATATGCGGGTTGTTGGCGCGGTGTTCGGCAACCGTGGCCTCCCAGGCGGGCTCGGTCCGGTCCCCGACGGGCGGGTAATCATGGCCGATGAACAGACGCGTTTCATCGGGCAGGGCAAGGATGGCTTGCAGGCTGTCGTAAAGGTCTGACGACGACCCGCCGGGGAAATCGGCGCGCGACGTGCCCACATCCACATGCATGAACGTGTCATGAACAAACGCGGCATCCTCGCCCACCACATAGGTGATCGACCCTAGCGTATGCCCGGGCGACAGCATCACCCGCACGTCCAGATTGCCCAGCCTGAAGGTTTCCCCGTCTTCGAACAGACGGTCGAAATCGCGGTCGGGATCGAAGGCGCCGGGGGTGTTGTAGATCTTCGTCCACAGCTTACCGATATCGCGCACCTTCGCCCCGATGGCGGCGGGCGCTCCAAGCTGTTCCTTGAGCCAGGCCGAGGCCATCATGTGATCGGCATGGGGGTGGGTGTCGAGAATCCATTCGACGCTCAGCCCTTGCTGGCGGACGAAATCGACGATCTCCTGCGCGCTTTCGGTCGAGGTCCGCCCCGAGGCCGGATCGAAATCCAGCACCACGTCGATCAGCGCGGCCTTTTTCGTGGCCTCATCGACCGCGACATACTGGATCGAGCCGGTGGCCGGGTCGTGAAACCCGGTGACGGTGGGTGAGGTCGGCCCGGTTGACGGGCTTGTGCGTGTAAACATTGCGTCCCCTTTCGAAATCCGTTTGCATTCAGATAATGGAATGTAAATTCATGCCAACCCTTACAGGCATAATTCTTTCAATGCAGCCCGTCTCATACGAAATCGTGATCTGGCAGAATCGGCTTGGCCCATGCTAGGTATTGGGGAATGAACACACCAAGCCCCAATATAAGCCAGACTAGGCCCGTTATCCGACAGCTTGACGATGCCGCGATCAATCGTATCGCGGCAGGCGAAGTTGTGGAGCGTCCGGCCTCGGCGGTCAAGGAACTGGTGGAAAACGCGCTGGATGCGGGCGCGCGGCGCATCGAGGTGGCCCATGCCGACGGGGGTAAGACCCTGATCCGGGTCAGCGACGATGGCTGCGGCATTGCACCCGGCGATCTGCCGCTGGCGCTGTCGCGTCATGCGACCTCGAAGATCGACGGCTCGGACCTGCTCAACATCCACACCTTCGGCTTCCGGGGCGAGGCCCTGCCCAGCCTTGGCGCGGTGGGGCGGCTGACGATCATTTCGCGTGCCGGGGGCGAAGAGGCCGCCGAGATCGGCGTCAGCGGCGGGCAGATGGGCAAGGTGAAACCCGCAGCGCTGAACGGCGGCACCACCGTCACCCTGCGCGATCTGTTTTACGCCACGCCCGCGCGGCTGAAATTCATGCGCACCGACCGCGCCGAGGCGCAGGCGATCAGCGATATCGTCAAGCGGCTGGCCATGGCCGAACCCTTCGTCGCCTTCACGCTGCGCGACGTGTCGGGCGGGGGCGAGGGGCGCGTGACCTTCCGCGCGGATGCCGAAACCGGCGATCTGTTCGATGCGCTGCACGGGCGGTTGGCGCGCATCCTGGGTGCGGAATTCGCCGATAACGCGCTGAAAATCGACGCCGAACGTGACGGGCTGCGCATGACGGGCTATGCCGCCCTGCCCACCTATTCGCGCGGCTCTGCCGTGGCGCAATACCTGTTCGTCAATGGCCGCCCGGTGCGCGACAAGATGATGATCGGCGCGTTGCGCGCCGCCTATATGGACGTTCTCAGCCGCGACAGGCATCCGGCGGCGGCCCTGTTCATCGACTGCGATCCGACGCTGGTCGATGTGAACGTGCATCCGGCGAAATCCGAGGTGCGTTTCCGCGATCCGGGCGTGGCGCGCGGGCTGATCGTGTCGGGGCTGCGTCATGCGCTGGCTGAGGCGGGGCACCGGGCCTCGACCACCGTGGCGGGGGCGACACTGGGCGCGATGCGGCCCGAACCGGCGGGACCGGCGCGGGTTTACCAGATGGACCGCCCTTCGGCGCAGGCGCGGGCGGCGGCCTATCGGGCGCAGGCGCCGGGCTTTGCCGAGATGGCGGGCGATTACAGCGCCCGTGTGGAGCCGGTTGTCGCACCGCAGCCGCAGCCCGAGGAAACCGCCCCGCAAGACCTGCCTTTGGGCGCGGCGCGGGCGCATCTGCACGAAAACTACATCGTGGCGCAAACCCGCGATGGCATGGTGATCGTCGATGCCCATGCCGCGCATGAACGGCTGGTTTACGAAAAGCTGAAACGGCAGATGGCGGAAAACGGCGTCGCATCGCAGGCGTTGCTGATCCCCGAAATCGTTGACCTGTCCGAAGCCGACGCCGCGCGCCTGCTGGACCTGGCCGACGATCTGGCCCGCCTTGGGCTGGTGATCGAACCCTTCGGCGGTGGGGCCGTGGCGGTACGCGAAACCCCGGCGATCCTGGGCCAGTGCGATGCCCGCGCGATGGTGCTGGACATCCTGGACGAACTTGCCGATCAGGGCGACAGCACCACCGTCAAGGCGCGGATCGAGGCGATCCTCAGCCGCGTGGCCTGTCATGGCTCGGTGCGCACCGGGCGGCGCTTGCAGGCCGACGAGATGAACGCGCTTCTGCGCGAGATGGAGGCGACCCCGCTTTCGGGCCAGTGCAATCATGGACGGCCCACCTATGTTGAACTCAAACTGGCCGACATCGAACGGCTGTTCGGACGCACATGATCCAGATCGGCGAGAATAGCTATGCCTTCGATGATCCCGTCGTGATTGCCGCGCTCGTGGGGGCGGGGCTTTTACTGCTGGTGCTGGTGCTGCTGATCATGGCGGTTCGCGCGGCGGGCCGGTCGGCCCGGCTGGCCGCGCCGCTGGCGCAGCAGGTCAGCCAGTTGGGCCAGAGCGTGCAAACCCTGAGCGACGGGCAACACCAGTTGGCGGGCGGGCTGAATCACGTGTCCGAGGCACAGGCGGCGGCGCAGGCCAACATGCTGCAACTGATGGAAAAACGGCTGGCGCAGGTGTCGGGCCAGATGACCGAAAACCTGCAAGGCTCGGCCCGGCGCACGGCGCAATCCCTGGGCGAATTACAGCAACGGCTGACCGCCATCGACAAGGCGCAGGAGAACATCACCAAGCTGTCGGGCGATGTGCTGTCCTTGCAGGATATCCTCAGCAACAAGCAGACGCGCGGGGCGTTCGGGGAAATCCAGCTGACCGATATCGTGTCCAAGGCGTTGCCCTCGGACAGCTACAGTTTGCAGGCGACCCTGTCGAACGGGCGGCGTGCCGATTGCCTGATCCACCTGCCCAACCCGCCGGGGCCGATCTGCATCGACAGCAAGTTCCCGCTGGAAGCCTACGAGGCGCTGCGCAATGCCGCGACCGACTGGGAACTGAACGAGGCGGCCAAGTTCCTGCGGACCTCCGTGCGCAAGCATATCAGGGATATCGGCGAGAAATATATTCTGGACGGGGAAACCGCCGATGGTGCGCTGATGTTCCTGCCGTCCGAGGCCGTCTATGCCGAGTTGCACGCCAATTTCCCCGAACTGGTGCGCGAGGGGTTCGAGAAACGGGTCTGGATCGTGTCGCCCACCACCTGCATGGCCACGCTGAACACGATGCGCGCGATCCTGAAAGATGCGCGGATGCGCGAACAGGCGGGGGCGATCCGGCGTGAACTGGGCCTGCTGTTTGCCGATGTGGATCGCCTGGGAACGCGTGTGGAGAACCTCGACCGGCATTTCAACCAAGCGGCCAAGGATATCAGCGATATCAAGATTTCCGCCGACAAGGCGGGCAAACGCGCTCGGCGGCTGGACAATTTCGATTTCGAGGAACTGGCGCCCGACAGCGACCCGGCCATCGTGAAGCTGCCCAAGGGAGGGTGACGGGCCGGGTCTGTCAGCTGCCTGCCCCGCCGTCCTTTCGAGCGTATTGCTACATCGTCTCCAGACAATGCCGGCGGAAGGCGCGTTTGAGCATGTCGAGCTCTTCGCGCAGGAGGGTCATTTCGGCCCGGATATCGTAGCTGAGCGCGTCGCCCGACAGCAAGGCGAAGCTGTTGAGCGCCTCGCCGGTCTTCCTGTCGCTGATCAGGAATGTCTGCACCCCGTCGGCGATCAGGTCCACCGGAATGGGCACGCGGATCACCCATCCGTCCTGGTCGGGTTTCTCCGTCACCTCGACGCCGGGGATGGATTGTTGCAGGTGGGTCACCTCGATCTCGGGCTGGTAATTGCCGTTGCTTTCGCAGGTCAGCAGGCCCTCCCACACCCCTTCGAACAGGCGGGTCTTGGTCAGTGTCAGGTCACTCATACTGTCGTGCTCCGTCAGAGGTCGGCGCGCGGGTGGCGGCAGAAGGTCACGTCGCGCAGGATCAACTGGCTCATTTCCGGGTTTTCAAAGATCAGGTCGATCCACGCCCGTTCGATCCGTTTTTCGTTGAGGTTGGAATAGGCGAGATCAAATTCGACCATGATGTCGTCTTCGTGCAGGGGCAGTTCACGCACGATCTGTTCGGTGTTCGGGCCGTGCTTGATGTTCAGGCGCACGAAGATTTCCAGCGGTTTTTCCATTTCGATGATCGTGTTCATGCGGATCAGGTGACGCCGTTGCAGCCCCTGCACCGCCTCATCGGGCAGGTTGAGCACCAGCGACAGGAACGAGCCGTCGAAACTGAATACGTCCATGCGCAGGCCGTATGGGGCGAGATCGGCCTCGCGATTGTTGCGAAGCTGGCGCAGGGTCAGCTCGGAGTGCTGGCAATCGTGGAACAGCGTGATCTCGTTGCCCAGCATGGATTTGCTTTGCACCGAGGACCTGCCGGGCCGGGCCAGCGGTTCGCGCCAGAGCGCCGGGCGCCATGACCAGTCGGTGCCGTGCGGTTTGGCAAAGGCGTTGGAGCCGATCATCGGCAGCGCAAGGCGATTGTCGGCCACCGAGATCAGATCGTTCAGCGAATGGCGCAACTGGCGCGCGCGGGCGCGTTCGGTGCGCAATGTCGAGAGCGGCATGGTGGCTGCCCCGCGGGCGGCCCGCCGCCACCGGCGCAGCCCGCGCCGATGCACGATCCAGTCCAGTAGTGAACTGCGCAATTCGATCATGTCCGCTCCATCCTGCCTGGGGTCTGGGCCAGTCTGCCTGATTGACCCCTTCCATAGCATTAACCCGGATTTGGAAACAATCCACCCGGAAGCCATCCGGCCATGCCGCGCCGCACCGCGGCAGCCCCGCCACGTGAGGACGTCACCGCCCGCATTTGCGGGCTTCGGTTGCGCAGGCCCTCGGCCAAATCAGAAATCAGGCGCTTGCCCTGCCCGCCGGCCAGCGGGCTGTCCTTGGGCGCATAGACAGCGAGGCCCAGAAGATGCCCGTTGACGATCATGCCCGCGCGCCAATACCGCGGATCGCCGCCGGGCAAGGCCCTTTCCCCGCCGGTCGCGAAATGCACGATGGACACGCCGTCGCCGTCGATCATCTCCAACGGCTTGTCCGCAGCCATGGATGCGGCGATCTCTGCGGCGTCCGGCATGGCGCGGCTGTCCTGACGCGGCAGGACCGAGACGGTCATGAGCACCGGCTCGACCCCGATCCCGGCCTGACCGCTGAGGCTTTCGCAACTGGCGATGGGGACGAAGGCCCCGAACGGGCCGCGCCTGAGCTGTGCGCCATCGACGCAATAGCCGCGCGGACCCGCGACCACGACCTCGCCCTTGAAAAGCGAGACCTGCTGCAGCGCGTCGTCGCTTGCGCCGCTTTCGACGCCGACACAGCCGGACAAGGCCAGAACACACCATATGGAAAGACCCCGGCGCAGGGCGCGCCGGGGCGTCATGAGGTCAAAGGTCCATATAGACATGGCGCTCGGCCTTGCCACCGGGGTGGGTGACCGCGCCCTTGTAGGTTTCGCCCACCAGTTGCGCGTATTTCCAGAGCGCGCCGCTGGCATAGATGGTTTCACGCGGGCCTTTCCAGCCGTCCTTGCGCTTGGCGAGGTCTTCGTCGGAAAGAGCGACGCTGAGTTCGCCATTGACGGCGTCGATGGTGATCATGTCGCCGGTTTCGATCAGCGCGATGGGCCCGCCATGCGCCGCCTCGGGGCCGACATGGCCCACGCAGAAGCCACGGGTCGCGCCCGAGAAACGGCCATCGGTGATCAGGGCCACCTTTTTGCCCATGCCCTGACCGGACAGTGCGGCGGTGGTGGCCAGCATTTCACGCATGCCGGGGCCGCCTGCGGGGCCTTCGTTGCGGATGACGATCA
Source organism: Roseovarius sp. PS-C2 (assembly GCF_018862045.1). Taxonomy (NCBI): domain Bacteria; kingdom Pseudomonadati; phylum Pseudomonadota; class Alphaproteobacteria; order Rhodobacterales; family Roseobacteraceae; genus Roseovarius; species Roseovarius sp. PS-C2. Next base: position 156,332 of record NZ_JAHKSQ010000004.1, on the reverse strand, counting down.
CCTCGCCTTCCTCGTATTTGCGGGCCTTGACGGCCTCGAAGGCGTCTTCTTCGCATTCGAACACGCGGGCCGGGCCGGTGAAGCGCTGATTTTCCTCGGGAATACCGGCCACTTTCACGATAGCGCCCGCCGGGGCAAGGTTGCCCTTGAGGCCGACAACGCCACCGGTTTTGGTGATCGGGGTGTCGATGGAATAGATCACCTTGCCGTCCGCTTCGCGCTCGATCCGGTCGAGTTCCTCGCCGATGGAGCGGCCCGTGGCGGTCATGCAATCCTCGTGGATGAGACCCGCCTTGCGCAACTCCTTCATCACCACGGGAATGCCGCCCGCGTCGTAGAGATCCTTGGCCACATACTGACCGCCCGGTTTCAGGTCGACGAAATAGGGGGTGTCGCGGAAGATGTCGCACACGTCTTCGAGATAGAATTCGATTCCGGCCTCGTGCGCGATGGCAGGCAGGTGCAGACCGGCATTGGTGGAGCCGCCGGTGCAGGCCACGACGCGCGCGGCGTTTTCAAGGCTTTGGCGCGTCACCACATCGCGGGCGCGGATGTTCCTTTCGAGAAGCTGCATCACCGCGCGGCCCGACGCCTCGGCGTACTGGTCGCGGGATTCATAGGGCGCGGGCATGCCCGAGCTGTTCATCAGGGCAAGGCCGATCGCCTCGGACACGCAGGCCATGGTGTTGGCGGTGAACTGGCCGCCGCAGGCCCCGGCCGAGGGGCAGGCCACGCGTTCGAGCACATCGAGCGCCTTGTCGGACATGGTGCCGTTCTGGTGGCGGCCGACGGCTTCGAACATGTCCTGCACGGTCAGGTCGCGGGTGCGGAAATCTTCGGGGACCTCTTCGATCTGGGGGGCTTTGCCCGGCAGGATCGAGCCGCCGTAGATGAACACCGAGGGCACGTTGAGGCGCACCATGGCCATCATCATGCCCGGCAGCGATTTATCGCAGCCCGCAAGGCCCACGATGGCGTCATAGCAATGGCCGCGCATGGTGAGTTCCACGGTGTCGGCAATCGCCTCGCGACTGGCCAGCGAGCTGCGCATGCCCTCGTGACCCATGGCGATGCCGTCGGTCACGGTGATGGTGGTGAATTCGCGGGGGGTGCCGTGGGCCTCTTTCACGCCGCCCTTGACGGCCTGCGCCTGACGATTCAGCGCGATGTTGCACGGCGCGGCCTCGTTCCAGCAGGTCGCGACACCGACCAGAGGCTGGTGAATCTCGTCCTCGGTCATGCCCATGGCATAATAGTACGAACGATGCGGCGCGCGCGCCGGACCTTCGGTCACGTAGCGGCTGGGCAGTTTGGATTTGTCGAATTTGGTCATGAGGGCCTCCCCGTGTGTGTTGCATCCGGGTTTAAGTGACCGCGCGGCAAGGAACAAGAGCCTGATAGGAGCCCGATTGCCGCGCCACCCCTCGCGCGGACAATGGGTATTCCGCCCTGCCCCGCGATCCTCTAGCCTGCGCCCATGCGATACGATCCCCACGAGACCCTTGTCGCCCCGGCCCGACCGAGCGCACAACCGCTGCGCCTGCTGGCGGGGATTGTCCTGACCGTGATTCTGTTTCTGGTCCTGAGTTCCGGTGTCTCGGCCCTTCATCGCGCCTTCCTGTCGCCGCAGGCCTGGGAGGCTCTGGCGCAAAACCTGCAAACCGGCAGCAGCCCTGCGGCGGTTCTGATCAACCTGTTCGTTTTCGGATTGCTGATCGTGGCGCTGGCGGTTTCGATGACGGTTGTCCATCAGCGGCGCATCGGGGGGCTGATCGGCCCGCTGGCGCCCGCGCTGCGCCAGTTCCGGCAGGTCTCGCTGGTGCTGTTCGCGCTGTTGATCGTGATCAATATCCTGCCCGGCGACGATTCTCTGGCCGCTGAGCCAAACATGCCTTTCGGACTGTGGCTGTTGTTTCTGCCTGTCGGGTTGCTGGCCCTGCTGGTTCAGACCGCCGCCGAGGAGATGGCCTTTCGCGGCTATCTGCAAAGCCAGCTGGCCGCACGGTTCGCGCATCCGATAGTCTGGATGGGCCTGCCGTCGATCCTGTTCGCGCTGTTGCATCTGGACCCGGCGCTACATGGGGAAAACACATGGTTCGTGATCGCATGGGCGGGCTGTTTCGGACTGGCGGCGGCGGATCTGACCGCGCGCAGCGGCACGCTTGGGCCGGCGATCGCCTTGCATTTCGTCAATAACATGAATGCCATCCTGTTCGCCGCGCCGAAGGGGAATTTCGACGGTCTGGCGCTTTATGTCTATCCGTTTTCGCTGGACGAACTGGGCGGGGTCTGGGCGTGGTTTCCCACCGACCTGATGTTGCTGGGATGCAGTTGGCTGGCGGCGCGCGTGGCCCTGCGGCGCTGATTGCAATTCCTGCCGCAGGCCCTTATTTGAAACCGAAACCGCAACGAAGGGTCACGCGCCATGAACTGGATCACCAACTATGTGCGCCCGCGCATAAACTCGATTTTCTCGCGCCGCGAGATGCCCGAGAACCTGTGGTCCAAGTGTGACGAATGCGGCACGATGCTGTTTCACCGCGAGTTGAGCGATAACCTGAATGTCTGCACCAATTGCGGGCATCACATGGCGATCACCCCACGGGCGCGGTTCAAGGCGCTGTTCGATGGCGGTATTTTCACCGAGGTTGACGTGCCGACCCCCACGGCGGACCCCCTGCATTTCCGCGATCAGAAAAAATATCCCGACAGGATGCGCGCCGCGCAGAAATCCACCGGCGAGAAAGAGGCGATGCTGGTCGCCACCGGCGAGATGGGGCGCACGCCCATCGTGGCCGCCGCGCAGGATTTCAGCTTCATGGGCGGGTCCATGGGCATGTATGTGGGCAACGCCATCATTGCCGCCGCCGAACAGGCGGTAAAGCTGAAGCGCCCTTTGATCCTGTTTTCCGCCGCCGGGGGCGCGCGCATGCAGGAGGGCATCCTGAGCCTGATGCAAATGCCGCGCACCACCGTGGCGGTGCAGATGCTGAAAGAGGCCGGGCTGCCCTATATCGTCGTGCTGACCCATCCCACGACCGGCGGTGTCACGGCGTCCTATGCGATGCTGGGCGATGTGCATGTCGCGGAGCCCAATGCGCTGATCTGTTTTGCCGGGCCGCGGGTGATCGAACAGACGATCCGCGAGAAACTGCCCGAAGGGTTCCAGCGGGCCGAATACCTGCTGGATCACGGGATGCTGGACCGTGTGACGCCACGCACCGAAATGCGCGACGAATTGATCACCATCACCCGTATGCTGATGGGTGAGCCCCCTGCGGTGCGCGGCGATCTGCCCGCGCCCGACCCCGAGGAGGCGCAGCCCGACGCGTCGGATGAACCGACCAGCGAGAAGACCGGCAAGGAATGAGCGGCGCGACATCGGACATCATCCTTGAGCGGATGATGTCGCTTCATCCCAAGATCATCGACCTGACGCTGGATCGTGTCTGGCGGCTGCTCTCGGCTTTGGGCAATCCGCAGGACAAGCTGCCGCCAGTGATCCATATCGCCGGGACGAACGGCAAGGGATCGACGCAGGCGATGATCCGTGCGGGGCTGGAGGGGGCCGGGCTGCGCTGCCATGCCTATACCTCGCCGCATCTGGCGCGGTTTCACGAGCGTATCCGGCTGGCGGGCGAGTTGATTTCCGAGGCGGACCTGAGTGCCGTTCTGGATGAATGCTATGCCGCCAATGGCGGTGAGACCATCACCTATTTCGAGATCACGACCTGCGCGGCGTTGCTGGCCATGTCACGGGTCCAGGCGGAGTATACGCTGCTCGAGGTGGGGCTTGGCGGGCGGCTGGACGCGACCAACGTGATCGACAGGCCGGCCCTGACGATCATCACGCCAATTTCCATCGACCACGAACAATTCCTTGGCGATACGCTGGCAAAGATCGCGGGCGAAAAGGCCGGGATCATCAAGCGCGGCGTGCCGTGCATCGTCGGCCCGCAACCGGACGCGGCGATGGAGGTGATCGAGGCGCGCGCCGAACGTCTGGGCGCACCGCTGATCGCGCAGGGGCAGCACTGGCATGTCTTCGAGGAACGCGGGCGGCTGGTGTTTCAGGACGAAACCGGCCTGCTGGACCTGCCGCTGCCCAACCTGCCCGGCGCGCATCAGATCGAGAATGCCGGTGCGGCGCTGGCCGCGTTGCGCGCGCTTGGGGTGGATGAGGCCGCATTCGAGGCTGCCGTCACCCGCGCCGAGTGGCCCGCCCGCATGCAGCGCCTGAAAACCGGACCATTGGTGGAGGCCGCGGGCGAGGCCGAACTGTGGCTGGACGGTGGGCATAATGCCGCCGCCGGTCAGGCGCTGGCCCGGCATCTGGGCAGCCTGCCCAAACGCCCCACGCATCTGGTGTGCGGGATGCTGAACACCAAGGACATCTCGGGCTACCTGACCCCGCTGGCGGCCCATGTGCGCAGCCTGATCGCCGTGTCGATCCCCGGTGAGGCCAATACCCTGCCCGCCGAGGAGACCGCGCGGCAGGCCGAAAGGGCCGGATTGTCGGCCAGCACCGCCGACAATGTGCTGGACGCCGTGCGCAGGATTGCGAGCGCCGCGCCGCAGGCGCGCATCCTGATTTGTGGCTCGCTGTATCTGGCCGGGTCCGTTTTGCGCGAAAACGGCTAGGCTTCCCCTGAAAGTCGCAAAACGAATCACCGGATATTGACCGATTCGCAATGATTCGCCTATATCTGGGAAAAGCAGTGTTCGCGCGGGCAGACTGCCGTCAAACAATCCCGCGCTGGCATGGGGTAGAGGGCAGATGACAGCCTTGAGCGGGAAAGCGGCGCCAACGTGCCGCAGCAGCATCAGATGATCAGGGTCGCAGTGATAGCGGGCGGGTTTCTGACCGTCACGATCACATTGATCCTGTTGCAGAAAGACAGCCAACCGCACCCAGTTGCCCTTGAGCGCGCCTCGGTCCCGACGAGTGCCAAGGCTGACGCCCCGGTTACAACCGCCGAAAACATGCCCCCCGCGCCAGACAACGGCGTTTCCCGCGATCGAGGTGGGCCAGCCTTTCTGGACAGCCCGAAACATCGCCCGCAGGCCGTATCGCCCGAAACGCCGCCCCCGGTCGTGACAGCAACCGCGTTGGATATCGTGATGCACCGCGACAGCGATCTGGAGACATTGATCACCGAGGCCATGGCGCAGGGGCAATCCCCGGCCTATATCGCCGCGCTGATCCAAAGCGGTGGCCGGACCGGGGGCGAGGCAAACGCGCCGCAACTGGTGCAGGACGGAAGGCTGAATACGGCCGCGCTGATCGGTGCTTTATCGGGAAATATGGCACAGGGCCCCGGCACGGCAGAGCCTGTGACCTATGCCGTTCAGGCCGGCGATACGCTGGCGGCGATTGCCTATCGGTTTTACGGGGACACGGCGCAAAGCACGCAGATCGTGCATGCCAATTCCGATATTCTGGGCGGTGGGGCGGCTTTGGCCATCGGCCAAAGGCTGGTGATCCCGACGCTCTAGAGTTTCAAAGTCACGTGGCAGGTGGGAAATGAGGGGCCGGTTCAACGGCCCCCTTTTCTTTTACACCCCGGCACAAGAAAAGCCGGGCCACTGGCCCGGCTTTCGATGTGTTGGCTGACTGTGCCGAGTGGCGTCAGTGCAGTTTCGCGTCGACCTCGGAAATGGCCGCGTCGATCAGCTTGTTGCCTTCGGCTGCGGTCATGCTCTTGGCGACCACGTCCCGCGCGGCGCCGATGGCGATGCGGATGGCCTCGTCACGCACTTCGCGGACGGCGCTGGATTCGGCCGAGGCGATCTGATCTTCGGCGGCCTTCAGGCGGCGTGCGATCGAGCCCTTGAGGTCTTCCTTGGCCTGTTCGGCGGCTTCGGCGGCTTCGGTCTTGGCGTGGGCGACGATGCGCTCGGCCTGTTCCTGAACCTCTTTCTGCTTGCGCTCGTAGCTGGCCAGCAGGGTCTGGGCCTCTTCGCGCAGGGCGCGGGCCTCGTCGAGTTCCGACTTGATACCGTCGGCGCGCTTGTCCAGCATACCTGCGATCAGCGTCGGCACCTTGAAATACATCAGGATGGCGATGAACAGGATAAAGGCCAGCAGAACGACGAAGTTGGTGTTGTGCAGCGAGAAGAACGGGCCGGACGCGGCCAGCGCCGGGCCTGCCGTCATCTGAGCGACGAGCGTTGCCGTTGCAAATGTCCGCATGTCCCTTACCCCTTCATCCGTGCGTTGACAGCCGCGGTGACGGTGCGGGCATCCGCCTTGCCACCCATGGCCGCGACGATTTCCTTGGCGGTGTCCTTGGCCACGTCCTTGACGCTTTGCATGGCACCTTCGCGGATTTCGGCGATCTTCTTTTCGCTTTCGACCAGCTTGGCGGCGATCTCGGCGTCGGCCTTGGCGGTCGCGTTGTCCAGATCGGCCTGAATCTCTGCCTTGGCCTGGGCGATGATGGTCTGCGCCTCGGCGCGGGCATCGGCCAGAGCCTTGTTATAGGCTTCCTCGGCTTCGGTTGCCTTGACCTTAAGATCTTCGGCGGCGGCGAGGTCGTTGGTGATTGTCCCCTGGCGCTCGGCCAGCACGGCCGCGATGCGCGGAAGCGCAATGCGCGACAGGACGAAGTAGATCACGACGAGCGTGACCATGAGCCAGAAAATCTGGTTCCCGAAGGTCGAGAAATCCAGCTGCGGCATGCCGGGCGCGGATGCGGCGGCGTCAGCGGCGTTATGCGTTTCGCTTGCCATGTCGTCCTCCTTGGGAACGTCCGGTTACACCGGACGGGGTGGCATCGGGCCGCCCCGTCCGGCCGTAAGGATCGGGTTCCGCAGGCTTAGACGGCGAACATCAGCAGCAGAGCGACCAGGAACGAGAAGATGCCCAGTGCTTCTGCGAACGCGATGCCGATGAACAGGGTCGCGGTCTGACCGGCAGCAGCCGACGGGTTGCGCAGTGCGCCCGACAGGAAGTTGCCTGCCACGTTGCCCACACCGATCGCCGAGCCGCCCATGCCCATGCATGCCAGACCTGCGCCGATGTATGCGCCCATTTGTACGATATCGCCTTCCATTTCGATGTCTCCTTACGTTGGAATTGGCTAAAGATGTCTATTCGAACCGGACCCGGATCAGTGTGCCGGGTGCAGCGCGTCCTTGAGGTACACGCAGGTCAGAATGGTGAACACGTAGGCCTGGATGAAGGCCACGAGAATTTCCAGCCCGTAGATTGCAGCGATGGCAATGACGGACAGCGGGGTGACCAGCAGGCCAAGGCCCGTGGACAGCAGGATCATGGGGGCGAAGGCCGCGAACACCTTCATCACGGCGTGACCGGCCATCATGTTGCCCATAAGACGAATGGAATGGCTGACCGGGCGCACGAAGTAGGAAATCACCTCGATCAGGGCCAGAACCGGGCGCAGCGGCAGCGGCGCGCTGCTGACCCAGAACAGGCCGAGGAAGCCCATGCCGTGCTTGACGAAGCCCACCACGGTGACCGTGACGAACACCAGCAGGGCCAGAACCGCGGTGACGGCGATGTGGCTGGTGGTGGTGAAGGCCGTCGGCAGAAGCCCGAGGAAGTTGGCGAAGACGATGAACAGGAACAGCGTCATGATGTAGGGGAAGAACCCGACGGCATCCTTGCCGGCGACGTCTTCGACCATCTTGTAGATGAAGCCATAGGCCAGTTCGCCGATCGACTGGACGCGGCCCGGAATGGTCGAGCGCCCGGAGGTGCCCATAACCATCAGCGCGATGATTGCGATCACGCTCAGCGCCATCCACAGGGTGACATTGGTGATCGTGAACATGCCCACCGGGCCGTCGCCAAACAACGGCTTGACGATGAACTGATCCATCGGGTGGAAAACCAGACCGCCCTCGTCGCTATGCGCTTCCGTCGCCATCTTTCGTCCTCTTCTCGCCGCCCGCAGTATCGGGCGCTGTCCTCTCGGCCTGTTCGGCCAGTTTTTCGCGCTGGATTTCCTGTGCGCTGCGCATCATCGTTTTGACGCCCGCCGCAAGGCCCAGCAATGTGAACAGCACAAGGAAGATCGGGATCGTCCCGAACAGGCGGTCCAGCCCGTACCCTATGCCGAAACCGATCAGAAGACCGGCCACAAGTTCGATCACCATACGCCAGGCCAGTTGCGCCTGACTGTAGTGTTCTTCCATATGGGGCCTGGGCTCGTCCTTCTTTTTGAAGGCCGCGATCCTTTCCTCAAGCCGCGCCATGCGCTCGCGTTGGTCGGGATCGGTCACCGGTTTGCCCCCTTGGAACAGTTGCACACTTGCTATGCGCGGGGGGCATCCGAGTCAAGCGCGGCAGAGGCTGGGGCGGACATCATTCAAACTATTGGATTTAATGAGTTTTTTCGAACGCTCGGCACGCCCGGAGATTCTGACGCAGCACTCTGAGCGGCAAAACCGGCGCATGGGCGATATTCAACCAAATGGTTGACGAAAGATTGCACTCCCGCTTAATGGCGGCCATGTCAGATCCTCTCGATACAGTGTTCCACGCGCTTGCCGATCCCACCCGGCGGCGGATTCTGTCGATGCTGCTGGAGGACGACATGGCGGTGACGGACGTGGCCCATCCGTTCGAGATGTCGCTGGCCGCGATTTCCAAACATCTGGGCATCCTCACCCGCGCGGGCCTGATCAGCCAGGAACGACGGGGCCGGGTCAAGTGGTGCAAGCTCGAGCCCGACGCCCTGCGCGACGCCAGTATCTGGATGCAAAGCTTCGGTCAGTTCGAGGCGGTCAATCTGGACGCGTTCGAGAAATTCCTAGAAACCGAATTGCGCACGATGCCGGAAGAGGACGGCTAGGCATCGTCCCATGTCTTGGCGCGCTCCTTGAGGAAGCTCAGAAAGGCCTGAACCTTGGTCGTGCGGTGCAAATCCATGTGGGTCACCAGCCAAAGGGGGGCGGACCAGTCTTCGCGCGGGGGAAGGATTTCGGTCAGCCCGCCCAATTCCCGCGCCTGAAGCCGCGACATGAAACCGATCCCCGCCCCCTCAAAGATCGCCCGGCGCTGCGCATGCACATCGCCGCTGCGAAAGATGATCTGTTCGGTCGGGATGATCTGTTGCAACCAGCGATCGAACGGTGCGCGCGATTCCGGGTCGTCCGGTCCGACAAAGAAATGCCCGGTCAGGTCGCCCTCGCCATCCGGCAACCCGTGGCGTTCGATATAGCGGTCGCTCGCGAACAGGGTGAACTTCTGTCTGTAGAACGGCTGCACCACGTTGTCGGGCTGATCGGGCACCGCGCCTGCGCGGATCGCCACATGGGCCTCGCCATATTCCAGGCGAAACAGGCGGGTGCCCGTAAGATAGCGCACGATCAGGTCGGGATAGCCCGCCTGAAACGCCGCGACGACGGGAACCAGAAAATGGCTGAGTCCGCCAAGGGATGTCACCACCAGTTCGCCGGTCACGTCATTGCCGCGCCCCTTGATCCGGCCCGCAAGCTGGGAAAACTGATCGTCGGTGGTTTGCGCGACGCGCAAGAGGTCCTGACCGGCCTCGGTCGGGGTGTAGCCGCGCGCGTGGCGCTGAAACAGCTTGACGCCAAGCCGGTCCTCGAGCGCGTCGATATGGCGAATGACCGTGGCGTGATGCACGCCCAGAACCTCGGCCGCGCCACTGACCGTACCGACCCGCGCAACATTATAGGCAGTACGAATTTCGTCCCAATTATCCATCTGGGGGATTCCCCGTTATGTGCAAAACTAAACAGGACATGTTTCCCACGTCAGATTGCGTTTGAAAAGGTACGAAGCATTTTAAGGGAAACATCTGTCATCACGGAGTATCCCATGACCCATACCGTTCTTCGCCTCGATGCCTCTGCCCGCCTGCAGGATTCGGTGACGCGCGACCTGACAGGGCGCATCACCGCCCGCTGGCCCGAGGCCCGTATCATTCATCGCGATCTGGCCGAAACCCCGGTGCCGCAACTGACCGAAACCTGGCTGAACGCCAATTTCACCCCCGCCGATCAGCGCAGTCCGGCGCAGGCCGAAACGCTGACCTTTTCTGATGAGTTGGTGAACGAACTACAACAGGCCGACACCATCGTCATCGCCCTGCCAGTCTACAATTTTGCCCCGCCCGCCGCGCTGAAAGCGTGGATCGACCATGTCGCCCGTGTCGGCGTGACTTTCCGCTATACGGAAAACGGCCCCGAGGGCCTGTTGAACGGCAAGCGCGTGATTCTGGCGATGGCTTCGGGTGGCACGGGCGCGGGCTCGGAGATCGACTTTGCCAGCACCTATATGCGCCATATCCTTGGCTTCATCGGGTTGAGCGACGTGACGCTGGTGGCCGCAGACCAGTTGGCGCTGGACGCCGAAAGCAGTCTGGCCAAAGCCTCGGGGCAGATCGAAAGCCTGCCTGCGGTCGCATGACGCAGGGGGCGTCTTGACTTTGCTCAATGCTATTGCGGGCCTCGGCTGATACATTGCGATCAACCGAGGCCCGCAAAATGACACGTCATATTCTTTTCAGCGCTCTTCTGACCGTTCTGGCTGCCCTGCCCCAACTGGCGGCAGCGCAGTCTGCCGAAGCACTGGATTTCCATGCGCGGTTCGAAGAGCGGTGTTTTTCCTGCCACGGCCATTCCGGCCCGTTCATTCGCGACCACCTGCAAATTGACGACACAGGTGCGATCATCACCGAAAACGGCCGATCGGTGGACGCCTTGCTGGATCGTCACGCAGGCGGGTTGGACGCGACCGAAAAGCCCCTGTTCCTGTCGGTCTTTCGCAAACAGATCGAAACCGGCGGGCTGTTCCGGGACAAATGCATCATCTGCCATGACCGGGCCTATGAACTGGCGCGGCTGAAACTGATCCTGCGCGACGGGCAGGTCATGGGCCGCTACAGCGACCGGGATATCGGCACGTTCCTTCTGAACCATGGCCGCCTGACGCCCGAAGAGGCCGAATTGATGACCGACGTGTTTTTTGCACTGCTGCAAGGGCGGCGTTGATCGCGCGGTTCGTCAGCGATGTTGACTCTGGCACGCGCGCGCAGTAACAGCAGCCCAAATTTCCGGGAGTCCGTCAAGCTTCCGGTCCCTTGGCCACAGGCCGGGATCGCCCCCCGTCAGCGAGTTTCGCCCACGGGGGAGATTGGCATTTGGGCCGGTCCTGCATATCTGGGCCACAACGCAACGGGCGAGCAAAGGAGCGCTTGAGATGTTTGAAAATCTGTCAGACCGCCTCTCTGGCGTCCTGGATCGCCTGACGAAACAGGGTGCGCTGTCCGAGGACGACGTCAAGACCGCCCTGCGCGAGGTGCGCGTCGCGCTGCTGGAGGCCGACGTGTCGCTGCCCGTGGCGCGGGCGTTCATCAAGAAAGTGCAGGATCAGGCCACCGGCCAGGCGGTGACGAAATCGGTCACTCCGGGTCAGCAGGTGGTCAAGATCGTGCATGACGCACTGGTCGAAACCCTGAGCGGCGAGGGCGACCCCGGCGCGCTGAAGATCGACAACCCGCCCGCCCCCATCCTGATGGTGGGCCTTCAGGGATCGGGCAAGACGACGACCACCGCCAAGCTGGCCAAGCGCCTGAAGGAAAAAGAGGGCAAGCGCGTGCTGATGGCGTCTTTGGACGTCAACCGCCCGGCGGCCATGGAACAGCTTGAAATCCTCGGCAAGCAGATCGGGGTCGATACCCTGCCCATCGTCAAGGGCGAGGATCCGGTGGCCATCGCCAAACGCGCCAAGACGCAGGCCAGCCTTGGCGGGTATGACGTTTACATGCTGGACACCGCGGGCCGGTTGCATATCGACCAGGAACTGATCCAGCAGGCGGCGGATGTGCGCGATGTCGCCAACCCGCGCGAAACGCTGCTGGTGGTCGATGGCCTGACGGGGCAGGACGCCGTCAACGTGGCCGAGGAATTCGACGACAAGATCGGCGTGACCGGCGTGGTCCTGACCCGGATGGACGGTGACGGGCGCGGCGGTGCGGCCTTGTCGATGCGCGCGGTGACCGGCAAGCCCATCCGCTTTGTCGGCCTTGGCGAAAAAATGGACGCCATCGAGACCTTCGAGCCCGATCGGATCGCGGGCCGAATCCTGGGCATGGGCGACATCGTCAGCCTTGTGGAAAAGGCGCAGGAAACGCTGGAGGCCGAGCAGGCCGAGCGCATGATGCGGCGCTTCCAGAAGGGTCAGTTCAACATGAACGACCTGAAGATGCAGCTTGAGCAGATGCAGAAGATGGGCGGCATGGAAGGCGTGATGGGTATGATGCCCGGCATGGGCAAGATGGCCAAGCAGATGGAAAGTGCCGGGATCGACGACAAGATCATCACCCGTCAGATCGCGCTGATCCAGTCGATGACCAAGAAGGAACGCGCCAATCCCAAGCTGCTGCAGGCCAGCCGCAAGAAGCGGATCGCCAAGGGCGCCGGGTTGGAAGTGTCCGAGCTGAACAAACTGCTCAAGATGCAGCGCCAGATGGGCGACATGATGAAGAAGATGGGCAAGATGGGCAAAGGCGGCATGCTGAAACAGGCCATGAAGGGCATGTTCGGCAAGGGCGGCCCCAGCCCCGAGGATTTGCAGGGCATGGACCCCAAGGCACTGGAAGAGGCGGCCAGAAAGATGGGTGGCGGCATGCCCGGTGGCGGGTTGCCCGGCCTTGGCGGCGGGGCGCTGCCCCCCGGCCTGAGCGGGTTCGGCAAGAAGAAGTGACGCCATGCCCCTGACCGACGCCCCCACCCTTGAAACGGATCGCCTGATCCTGCGCAGCCCCGAAGCGCGCGACATCGAACCGATGATCGCCTTCCTGCTGGATCAGGAGCGCGCGGCAGGTTTCGGTGCGGCCCCCAACCGGGGCGAGGCGTGGCGCTGGTTTGCGCTGAATGTCGGGCATTGGCATATCCACGGCTACGGCTATTTCGCGATCGAGATGAAAGACAGCGGCGAAACCGCCGGTATCTGCGGCATCTGGAATCCCGAAGGCTGGCCCGAACCGGAAATCGGCTGGGTTGCCTTCGCGCCGTTCGAAGGCAGGGGCATCGTCCACGAGGCCGCGCAGCGCGTGCGCCGGTATGCCTATGACGATCTGGGGTTCACGACGCTGACCTCGAATATCGTGCCCGGAAACGTGCGGTCGATTGCGCTGGCCGAACGGCTGGGCGCGTGGTTCGAGCGCGAATACGACAACGTGCATATGGGCAAGGAGCGGCTTTACCGGCACCCCGGCCCCGACATGGCCGAGGGGCGGGACGATGACGGCTCGGTGGAGGCCTACGCATGACCACCGCCAACATCCCCACGCTTGAGACCCGCCGCCTTGTGCTGCGCGGCCCGGAGCCGGGCGATTACCCGAACTTCAAGGCGACCTTCGCCTCGTACCGGTCGCGGTTCATGGGCGGGCCGCTCAACCCGTATGAGACATGGATGCTGTATGCCGCCGAGATCGGGCACTGGAACATCCGCGGCTATGGCATGTGGATGATCCACGACAAGGCCACCGACGAAACCTATGGCATGGCCGGCGGCTGGTTTCCCGCCGCATGGCCCGAGCGCGAGATCGCCTGGATCATCTGGCCCGAAAAGGCCGGGCACGGCTATGCCCTGGAAGCCACGCACGCGGCGCGGCGGTATTTCTATGACGAACTCGGCTGGGACGGGGCGGTCAGCTATATCGACCCGAAGAACCTGGATTCAATCCGTCTGGCCGAACGGCTGGGCGCATCCAAGGACCACGACGCCGCCACCATCGACGGGAACGATGCGGTTTATCGCCATCCCTCGCCCAAGACTCTGAAATCCGGGCAGCTGATTGACGGAATCGAGTTGGAAATCAGCCATTACTGCGATCCTCTGTTCAAGCCGAAAGGGTTTGCCATTGACTGATCAAGCCACCCTGCGCGCCGCCGAACTGCTGAAAGAGCATCGTGAAAGCATCGACCGGCTGGATGCGATCCTCGTCTACACCCTGGGCGAGCGTTTCAAACACACTCAGGCCGTGGGGAAACTCAAGGCCGAACACGACCTTCCCCCGTCCGATCCGGCGCGCGAAAAGGCGCAGATCGCACGGCTCGAAGAATTGGCGAACGCGGCCGATCTGGACCCGGAATTCGCCAAGAAGTTCCTGAACTTCATCATCGCTGAAGTCATTCAGCACCACAGAAAGCACCAATCGTAGGGTGGGCCCGGCCCACCGAACCCACGCCATTCAAAGGAGATACCCCCATGGCCATGAAAATTCGTCTCGCCCGCGGCGGCAGCAAGAAACGCCCTTTTTACCGCATCGTCGCGGCTGACTCGCGCATGCCGCGCGACGGCCGCTTCATCGAGAAGCTGGGCACCTACAACCCGCTGCTGCCCAAAGACAGCGAAGAGCGCGTCAAGATGAACATGGAGCGCGTGCAGTACTGGCTGGATCAGGGCGCGCAGCCGTCCGACCGTATCTCGCGCATGCTGGAAGCAGCCGGTGTTGTCGCCAAGAAAGAGCGCAACAACCCGCAAAAAGGCGAGCCCGGTGCCAAGGCCAAAGAGCGCGCGGAAGAGAAAGCCGCCAAGGCTGCTGAAGCCGCCGAAGCCGCTGCCGCCCCTGCCGAGGAAGCCCCGGCAGAAGAGGCTGCCAGCGAGGAATAAGCTGGCGATCGGGGTCGGCATGTCGCGGTTTTCAACAGATTTCCAGACCGGCCTCATCGAATTGATGCGGTGGCGGCGCGATGTGCGCCGCTTCCGCCCCGATCCGGTGGACGAGGCGGTGCTGCGCACCTGCCTCGACACCTTTTTGCTGGCCCCGTCGGTGGGGCTGAGCGAACCGTGGCGCATCATCCGGGTGGACAGCCCCGAGGCGAGGGCCGCCGCACTTGAGAATTTCACCAAAGCCAACGAACAGGCGCTGAGCGGCTATGCCAGTGAGCGCGCGCAGTTGTACAGCCGCCTCAAGCTGTCGGGGATGGAAGTTGCCCCCGTACAACTGGCCATTTTCTGCGATGACGCCACCGGCAAGGGCGCCGGGCTGGGCGCGCGCACGATGCCCGAGATGCGCCGCTATTCCGTGGTGGGCGGGATCACGCAGTTCTGGCTGATGGCCCGCGCGCTCGGGCTGGGCGTAGGCTGGGTGTCGATCCTCGATCCCGAGCGGCTGGCGCGGGATCTGGATGTGCCGGACAACTGGTCGCTGGTCAGCTATCTGTGTGTCGGCTGGCCCGAGGGAGCGGACAGCGACTCGCCGGAACTGGAACGCGAAGGCTGGGAAGACCGGCGCGGGCGCCTGCCCATCGAGACAAGGTAGCCGCATCATGTTCCGCCCTATCCGCACCCTGATCCTGCTGGTCGTCGTGTTCCTGGCCGGTATATTCTTTGAACGCTATCAGCATATGGAGCGCTGCACGGTAGCGGGCGGAACGGTAAGCAACGGGCTGTGCCAGGGAGAATGAGCATGAGCGAGGACACACGCATCTGTCTTGGGGCGATTTCCGGGGCGTTCGGCGTGAAGGGCGAGGTGCGGCTGAAAAGTTTCACCACCATGCCCGAGGACATCGCCGCCTATGGCCCGCTGGAAAGCGAGGATCGCGCACTGAGCTTCGAGGTGACGCTGAGCGGACAGACGGCCAAGGGCGCGCTGATCGCGCGGCTGTCCGGGGTGGCGACCAAGGAACAGGCCGATGCGTTGCGCGGGGTGCGTCTTTATGCCGAGCGCGACCGCCTGCCCGCCCTGCCCGATGACGAATTCTATCACGCCGACCTGATCGGGCTGGAGGTGTTCGATACCGGCGGCGCACCTCTGGGCCGCGTCAAGGCGGTGCTGAACCACGGGGCGGGCGATCTGCTGGAAATTCATGGGCCGGGTTTGAAATCGACGGTCCTGCTGCCGTTCACGCGTGAGGCGGTGCCGACGGTCGATCTGGCCTCGGGGCGGATCGTGGCCGACCCGCCCGAAGGGGTGTTCTGAGGGAAAGATTGGCCAGGGCCGTTCGGGCGGCCCTGACACGCGGAGCGCCGCTTAGTCGCGCAGCAGCTCGTTGATGCCGGTTTTCGAGCGGGTTTTCTCGTCCACCCGTTTGACGATCACGGCGCAGTAAAGGCTAAGGTTGTTCTTGGTCGGCATGGAGCCCGACACCACCACCGAATAGGGCGGCACTTCGCCATAGGTGACCTCGCCGGTTTCGCGATCGACGATCTTGGTGGATTTGCCGATATAGACGCCCATCCCCAGAACCGAGCCCTCGCGGATGATGCAGCCCTCGACCACCTCGGAGCGCGCACCGATAAAGCAGTTGTCTTCGATGATGGTGGGGCCCGCCTGCATGGGTTCGAGCACGCCGCCGATACCGACACCACCCGACAAGTGGACGTTCTTGCCGATCTGCGCGCAGCTGCCCACGGTGGCCCATGTATCGACCATCGTGCCCTCATCCACATAGGCGCCGAGGTTGACGAAGCTGGGCATCAGCACCACGCCGGGGGCGATATAAGCCGATTTGCGCACGACGCAGTTGGGCACCGCACGGAAACCGGCGGCCTTCCACTGGTTGTCGCCCCAGCCCTTGAACTTGCTGTCGACCTTGTCCCACCAGCCGCCACCTTGCGGGCCGTTGTCCTGGATCTCC
Organism: Roseovarius sp. PS-C2; assembly: GCF_018862045.1. NCBI lineage: Bacteria > Pseudomonadati > Pseudomonadota > Alphaproteobacteria > Rhodobacterales > Roseobacteraceae > Roseovarius > Roseovarius sp. PS-C2. Next base: position 139,748 of record NZ_JAHKSQ010000004.1, on the reverse strand, counting down.
ATGTCCTTGATGCGGAAGCCGAGCAGAACCGCCTTCTTGGCCCATTGGTTGACATGCCACTCACCGTTTTCACGGCGCTCGGCCACACGCAGCGTACCGCTGTCCAGCGCGTTGAGCGTATCCACGATTGCTTCGCGGGTTTCCCCGCCGGTATTGGGGGTGATCTGATCGCGGGTTTCCCACGCGGCCTCGATGGCCTGTTCAAGCTGGGCGTTCGACATGCGGGCCTCCGTTTGCATTCCTGTTGTCTGACCCCCGGCTTTAGGCCGTGACGGGGCCAAAGGCAATCGGGCAAGCGACCGCAGGGCACGCGGGAGCGACGCTTGCGCGGGCTTGCCACATGGCCGATGCGGGGCTATGGCCCCTGTCCATGACCGATACAGCCCGATCCCACGGCCGCAAATCCATCAAGGCCAGTCTGAAACCGCAGGAGTTGATGACCGACAGTCCCCGGCTGGCGCGGGCCTGGCGCGCGCAGGTGATCACGCTGCTGCCACAGGCCTTTCCCGGCGTTCTGGGCGAAAGCCTGACCGGGAGGGCGTTGAAGGACGGGTTGTGGCAACTGGACACGGTCGACCTGCGCCGGTTCGGCGAAGGCAAGCATCGCAATGTCGACGACACCCCCGCAGGTGGCGGGGCCGGCATGGTGCTGCGCGCGGATGTGATGGGGCAGGCGCTTGACCATGCCCTGCAAAACGCCCCCAGGGGCGCACCGCTGATCTACCTGAGCCCGCGAGGACGCCGTTTCGATCAGGCCTTGGCGCGGCAGTTGTCGCAAGCCCCCGGCGTGACGCTGATCTGCGGCCGTTTCGAGGGGCTGGACGAGCGGGCGATCGAGCATTACGGCATTCAGGAGGTCTCGTTAGGCGATTTCGTCCTAACCGGGGGCGAGATTGCCGCTCAGGCCTTGATTGATGCGACAGTCCGCCTTATACCGCGCGTGCTTGGGAATCAGGAGTCCACGGAGGAAGAATCTTTCTCCGACGGGTTGCTCGAACATCCCCAGTATACGCGACCAGCCATCTGGAAGGGCCTGCCGATCCCTGAAATTCTTCTTTCGGGGCATCATGGGAACATTACCGACTGGCGGCGGACGCAAGCCGAAAGGCTGACAAAGGAACGACGACCTGACCTCTGGCGGGCTTACTGTGCGGCGCATGGTAGGGACCCGGACGAAGACCAAGAGCTCTGAGGCGGCAGCAAACTTTGCGGATCAAACCGCAAGCAGATAGGAGAAAAGCGATGGATCTGATCGCTCAACTGGAAGCCGAGCAAATCTCGGAACTCGGCAAGACCATCCCGGATTTCAAGGCCGGTGACACGATTCGTGTCGGTTACAAGGTGACGGAAGGCACCCGTTCGCGCGTACAGAACTTCGAAGGCGTCTGCATCAGCCGCAAGAACGGCGAAGGCATTGCCGGCAGCTTTACCGTCCGCAAGATTTCCTTCGGTGAAGGCGTGGAACGTGTGTTCCCGCTGTATTCGACCAACATCGACAGCATCACCGTTGTGCGCCGTGGCCGCGTCCGCCGCGCCAAGCTGTATTACCTGCGCTCGCGCCGGGGCAAATCGGCCCGGATCGCCGAGGACAGCACCTACAAGCCCAAGAAGACCGACAAGTCGGCATAAGGAGCGGCACGATGAAAAAAGACACACACCCCGATTATCACGTCATCGACGTCAAGCTGACCGATGGCACCATCGTGCAGATGCGTTCGACCTATGGCGCCGAAGGCGACACGCTGTCGCTCGACATCGACCCGTCGGCGCACCCGGCATGGACCGGTGGCAGCTCGCGCCTGATGGACACCGGCGGCCGCGTTTCGAAGTTCAAGAACAAATACGCCGGTCTGGGCTTCTGAAGCCACGCGACCGATGCAGGATTGCAGCGCCGCCCCAAGGGGCGGCGTTTTGCGTTTCCGGCCCGCCTGCAACCGGGCTGGAAAGCGATTTCGCGGTGCAACAGTCTCTTTCCAATCCAGCCCCCCGCAGATAATGTGCCGCAAACAATGCAGCCCGGATAAGGGACAGGGGAACGGACATGGCGCATATCATCGTCGTCGGCAATGAAAAGGGCGGCGCAGGCAAATCCACGGTGTCGATGCATGTGGCGACGGCGCTGGCACGGCTGGGGCACAAGGTCAGCGCGCTGGATCTGGATCTGCGCCAGAAAACCTTTGGCCGCTATGCCGCGAACCGCGCGGCGTTTCTGAAGAAATCGGGCCTCGACCTGCCAAGCCCCTATTATCACGACCTGCCCGAAGTGGATCAGGCCAGCCTGAAACCCGGTGAAAACATGTATGACCGTCGCCTTTCGGCGGCGGTGGCCGAACTGGAACCCGACAGCGATTTCATCGTGATCGACTGCCCCGGTTCGCATACCCGCCTGAGCCAGGTGGCCCATTCCCTGGCCGATACGCTGATCACTCCACTGAACGACAGCTTTGTCGATTTCGACCTGCTGGCGCATGTGGACAGTGACGGCAAGAAGATCGTCGGCCCATCCGTCTATTCCGAGATGGTCTGGAGCGCGCGTCAGTTGCGGGCGCAGGCGGGCCTCAAACCCATCGACTGGGTGGTGGTGCGCAACCGCCTTGGCGCGCAGCAAATGGTCAACAAGAAGAAGATGGGCGAAGCGCTGGACAATCTGGCCAAACGCATCGGTTTCCGTGTGGCCCCCGGATTTAACGAGCGGGTGATCTTCCGGGAGTTGTTTCCGCGGGGGCTGACCCTGCTGGATCTCAAGGATATCGGGGTCAAGCAGCTCAATATCTCGAATATCGCGGCGCGGCAGGAGCTACGCGACCTGGTCAAGGCCCTGAACCTGCCCGGCGTCGACGCGGATTTCTGAGGTTTCAACACCGCAGGCGAACCCGGTCATCGCGTATGTCACTCGACAATCTCGATCAGGGTATGGGCGCGACCGTTTTCGCGCACCAGATCGAACAGGATGCGGGCATTGTCGGGGTGCAGCCGCACACACCCTGCCGACGCCGGCGATCCCAACCGATCTGTTTGTGTCGTGCCATGAATGGCGAAATTGCCCGAGAAGAAGATCGACCACGGCATCGGCGCATTGTCATATAGCGTGGAATAGTGCATCGGCTTCAGCGCCTGCGCGGCATAAAGGCCCGTCGGGGTGAACTTCCCCGCCCGCGCCGTGGAGACGGGCCAGCGATAGGTTTCGGTCCGGTCGATGAAAACCGTCATTTCCTGATCGGACAGGTCGATACGCGCTTCGACCTCGGCCGCCAGCGAAGGCAGCGCCATCGCCAGCCAGACCAATACCCACCAGCGCATCAGGCCGTCATGTGCCGTGCGCGTGCGCCCCGCTCGATCGCCGCCGCATGCAGGCGGTCGATATTCAACTCGTACCGGATTTCTTCCAGCAGGCGCAGTTCGGTGTGCTGGATCGTCCCATCGGCGGCGGCCACGTCGCAGGCCAGCGCATAGGCTGTTTCAAACAGGTGTTCGGGCAGGTTGTCCCGCACCAGTCCGAACAACGCGTCCAGCCCGTCCTCGACGCTGAAAAGGTCGAAAACCGTTTGCGCCATCACGTTCATCCGGTCCAAATCGTAGCTGCCGAAGATCGGGAGATTGTTCACCGCCGATTCGATCTTGACCAGTTCGGCTGTACGGATTTGCTCGTCCGAGGCCGAGACCGCGATCATCACGGCCACAAGACAATCCTGGGGTGTCAGCGGGTGTGGAACTTGATCGTTCATCGGAGATCCTTTCGGGGGTATGTTGCAGCGCAGAATATTGACTGTGCCGCCCCTCGGCAATAGGAAGCGAGCGACCTTGGCGCGCCTTTGCGCACAGGAAAACACGGGAAGAAAATCATGTCCGAGATACGCGATGCCGCGATGAGTTCGAAAGCCTGGCCTTTTGAAGAAGCGCGCCGCGTGCTCAAACGGTATGAGAAGGCACCGCCCGAAAAGGGTTATGTGCTGTTCGAAACCGGCTATGGGCCATCGGGCCTGCCGCATATCGGGACATTCGGCGAGGTGCTGCGCACCACCATGATCCGCCGCGCCTTCGAGGTGATCAGCGACATCCCGACCAGGCTGATCTGTTTTTCCGACGATCTGGACGGTATGCGCAAGGTGCCGGGCAATGTGCCCAATCAGGACATGTTGCACGAACACCTGCAGAAGCCGCTGACCAGTGTGCCCGACCCGTTCGGCACGCATGACAGCTTTGGCCACCACAACAACGCCATGCTGCGCCGGTTCCTGGACACGTTCGGGTTCGACTATGAATTCATCTCGGCCACCGAGTTCTACCGCTCGGGCCGGTTCGACGAGGTGCTGTTGCGCGCGGTCGAACGCTATGACGACCTGATGGCCGTCATGCTGAAATCCCTGCGCGAGGAACGCCGGCAGACCTATTCGATCTTCCTGCCGCTGCATCCCGAAACGGGCCGGGTTCTTTATGTGCCGATGAAAGAGGTGAACGCCAAGGATGGCACGATCACCTTTGACGACGAAGAGGGCCGTGAATGGACCCTGCCCGTCACCGGCGGCAACGTGAAGCTGCAATGGAAGCCCGATTTCGGCGCCCGTTGGGCCGCGCTTGGCGTGGATTTCGAGATGTATGGCAAGGACCATTCCACCAACACGCCGATCTATGACCGCATCTGCCAGATCCTTGGCTGGAAAGCGCCCGAACATTTCACCTATGAACTGTTCCTCGACGACACCGGCCAGAAGATTTCCAAATCCTCGGGCAACGGGATCAGCATAGATGAATGGCTCAGCTATGCCTCGACGGAAAGCCTGAGCTATTTCATGTATCAGAAGCCGAAAACGGCCAAGCGCTTGTATTTCGACGTGATTCCCAAGGCGGTGGACGAATATCACCAGCAGTTGCGCGCCTATCCCGATCAGGACATCAAGGCGCAGTTGAACAACCCGGTTTACCATATTCACAACGGCGACGTGCTCGAAAGCCGCATGGTGGTGCCGTTCTCGATGCTGCTGAACCTCGCCTCGGTCGCGGGGGCCGAGGACAAGGAAACGCTGTGGGGCTTCATCCGGCGGTATGCGCCCGAGGCCAGCCCGGAAACCCATGCCGATCTGGACGCTGCGGCCGGGTTTGCCGTGCGCTATTACAACGACTTCGTGAAGCCCGGCAAAACCTACCGCGCGCCCACCGATCTGGAGCGCGAGGCGCTGGAGGAGTTGCGCGACAAGCTGCAGGCCTGGGACGGCACGGCGGATGCAGAAGAGCTGCAAGGCCTTGTTTTTGCTTGCGGGCGCGAGCGGTTCGACCCGATGCGCGACTGGTTCAAGGCGCTGTACGAGGTTCTGCTGGGCGCGTCGCAAGGGCCGCGGTTCGGCGGGTTCATCGCGCTCTATGGCGTGGACGAAACCGTGCGGCTGATCGACGATGCGCTGGCCGGCAAGCTGGCCTGATCTGCGCCATTGCGGGGAGCGGGGCGGCTTGCTAGGCTGACCTGCAAAAGGAGAGCCGGGGCATGAAACGTATCGCATTGATTTCACTTGGAATTACCGGGCTGGCCGTGGCCTGCGCCAAGGCCCCGTCAATGCCCGAACCGCCCGAGGGGCAGGCATTGTTCAACGCCAATTGCGCGCAGTGCCACGGGGTTTCGGGCACGGGCGATGGCGAATGGGCCGATGCGATGGACCCGCGCCCGGCTGACCTGACCCGGTTGAGCGAGAACGGCCAGTTCCCCCGCGCCCGTGTTCTGAGCGTGATCGACGGGTATGACCGCACCGGATTGCCGGGCAAGGATATGCCGGAATTCGGCCTGCTGCTGGAAGGCGATACCGTGCCCGTGGATGTGGGCGACGGGGTGCTGACCCCCACGCCGCGCCCCTTGGCGGCGCTGCTGGTTTATCTGGAAAGTATCCAGCAGTAACAAGAGCTTAGATGCGGCATATGCCTTTCAACTGAACGCCCTTCCAAGGCAGGAGAACGGTGTTCGGCTCCGGCAGATCCCCGAGCGGGAAGGCGTCGGACAGCATGGCGCGCAGGCGTTCGGTGCGCGGCGCGTCAGGGTCGAGCGTGGCGCAGCACACGTATTCCTCGACGATGCTGGCTTGCTGTTCGTAACCATAGTCCAGAAGGTCGGATCTGGTCGAGATATCGAACAGGTAGGGATCGTCGCTGACGCGGTGTTCGCGCATGGCCTGCAGGGGCGAATAGCCCGTCTGGCGGCGGTTCTGCCATTGCCAGACATGGGTCATTTCATGGGCAAAGATCATGGCATGCACGAGGCTCATGAACGCAGGATATTGTGGCATGTAGTCGGGCTCATACCAGTCCTTGGAGAAAAACACCTTGTTATGCACCACCACGGCCGCCGGGGCGACGGTGACGGTGGGGGTTGTCGGCTCGGGCAGGATGCGTTCCCGGCAGGTCAGGCGCGGGCGTTTCTGGCGGGGGTAGGTGACCTTGCCGATCAATGCGCCGTCGACCACGCGGATGCGGTCGGTGTTCAGGCTGTCGCCATGTATGCGGGTGGCGAAGGCGGCCTCGGTCGGTGTCAGGGGACGACCGCAGGAAATCAGAAAGAAGGGAACGAGAATCCAGAACCAGCGCATGGACAAAGGTTAGCAAGAGATGACCGGAGCGGACAGCGCAAATCGTCCGGGGCGGTGAATCGGGCATAAGGCGTTGGTTAATCGGCCAAAACCCGGTTCGGCATCGCATCGGCATCACGTCGGTATCGCGTCGGTGCGGGGGGCGGTATCCGGCGGGGTTAACGGGACGTGCGGTGGGGTTTTGTACGAAACGGGGGTGGGTTTTGTACGGAACGGATTTCGGGAGGGTGGCGGGTGGTGGGTCAGACCGCAAAGATATGAGGTGGTTAGCTATCAGTATATAAAGGGAAAGTAATTAGCGAGATGTTTGATCTAGCTTAGGGCTTGGCGTCGCCTCATTCAGTAATTGAAATGCTTGCCAGCCTTGAAGTGCCGTTGATGCGGCAATGACCAGTGTAAGTACAGCAATCAGCCAATTTAGTCTTATGTTGTCTTTATGGCGCCTTTCAGCTTGTTCGTACTCAGCAATAGTAGCAAGTGCTTTGGGTGATAATTCAAACTCATGACGATTTTTCTTATTCAGGTCACCTGTTTCAGCAAGAGACTCTATTATTAGGCGAAAATGGGCACTTTCTGCACTGTACGCTGAATGAGCGAACACACGCGCGCCATAGCAATCCGAGAACATTTGAATAATACTTTTCTGATTAGCTTCAAATAACAGCCCGTTCTGTCGCACTGCTGTATCAAGATGCTTTTCAACCAACTTCTTTAGGACATCCATGCGGCTGTGGCGGAATCTTGTAGTCGCTTCAAAGAACTTTTGTTTTACTGTCGATGCTAGCCAATGTAGAAACGGCAACTGAAATATTTCACCACACCAAAAATCCCAAAGCCCTGAGTAGCGAATTTGTTCAAATCCGTAAAATCTCGTTACTTCCAAAATTGGTTTTTGCAAACGGTCAAAGCTAATTGAGGCTGGGATTTGGTACCTGCTTCCTGTCCAAAGCCTGCCCTTGATCGTAGTAGGGTTCATCGAGTCGACTAATATGCCGTATTCATCACCCTGTTTTTTTATAACAATGCTGTAAAAATCATTCTCTACGCTGTAGCGGAATCTAGAAGGCGCTTTTTTATTCAGGCTACGAATTAGCGCTTTTTTGAATAACAGCGTGATAAGCTTATTCAAACATCCAACTCCTCCACGAACCTCGCGTTCTCGGAAATATACTGGAACCGCAGTTCCGGCTTTTTGCCCATCAGGCGTTCGACCAGGTCGCCAGTCTCTCCCGGTTCGTCCTCGTCTATGGTGACGCGGATCAGTTTGCGGGTTTTCGGGTCCATCGTGGTTTCTTTCAGGTCCTTGGCGTCCATCTCGCCAAGGCCCTTGAAGCGTGACACGTCGATCTTGCCCTTGCCGCCAAGGCCCTTTTCCAGCCATGCGTCGCGCTCGGCCTCGTCGATGCAATAGACGCGTTTGGCGCCCTGCGTCAGGCGGTAGAGCGGCGGGCAGGCCAGGTAGAGGTGGCCCGCGTCGATCATCGGGCGCATCTGGGTGAAGAAGAACGTCATCAGGAGCGAGGCGATATGCGCGCCGTCCACGTCGGCGTCGGTCATGATGATGATCTTGTCATAGCGCAGGTCGTCGATGTTGAATTTCGTGCCCAGCCCGACACCGAGCGCCTGCGTCAGGTCGTTGATTTCCTGATTGCTGCCCAGTTTGGAACTGGCCGCGCCCAGCACGTTCAGAATCTTGCCGCGCAGCGGCAGCAGCGCCTGTGTTTTCCGGTCGCGGCCCATCTTGGCCGAGCCGCCCGCGCTGTCACCCTCGACGATGAACAGTTCCGTGCCCTCGCGGGTGTTGGACGAGCAATCGACCAGCTTGCCGGGCAGGCGCAGTTTCTTGGTGGCGGATTTGCGTTGCGTTTCCTTTTCCTGACGGCGGCGCAGGCGTTCTTCGGCGCGCAGGACGAGGAAATCGAGGATCGCCCCGGCGGATTTGGTATCGGACGCCAGCCAGTTGTCGAAATGGTCGCGCACGGCGTTTTCGACAAGGCGCTGTGCCTCGGTCGTGGCGAGGCGGTCCTTGGTCTGGCCGACGAATTCGGGCTCGCGGATGAAACAGGACACCAGCGCGCAGCCGCCTGCCATCAGGTCGTCGCGGGTGATGTTGCCCGCCTTCTTGTTGTTCACCAATTCGCCATAGGCCTTGATCCCCTTGAGGATCGCGGCCCAGAACCCGGCGACATGGGTGCCACCCTCGGGGGTGGGGACGGTGTTACAGTAGCTCTGGATGAACCCGTCGCGCGAGGGCGTCCAGTTGACCGCCCATTCCACCTTGCCCGGCGTGCCGAAGCGTTCCTGAAAATCGACGGTTCCGGCAAAGGGCTGATCGGAATAGGTGGCCGCCTGCCCCAGCGTTTCCTTGAGAAAATCCGACAGGCCGCCGGGGAAATGGAACGTCGCCTCTTGCGGGGTGTCGCCCTCGGCAATGGCGGATTTCCAGCGGATTTCAACGCCCGAGAACAGGTAGGCCTTGGAGCGGATGGATTTGAACAGGCGCGAGGGTTTGAAGCGGTGCGAGCCGAAGATTTCCTCGTCGGCATGGAAGGTGATCGTGGTGCCGCGCCGGTTGGGGGCCTGTCCGACCTTTTCGACCGGCCCCAGCGGGGTGCCGCGCGAAAAGCGCTGTTCGTAGACTTCCTTGTTGCGCGCGACCTGCACGACCATCGAATCCGACAGCGCGTTGACCACCGAGGCACCCACCCCGTGCAACCCGCCCGAAGTCTGGTAGGCCTTGCCGCTGAATTTCCCGCCCGCGTGCAGGGTGCAAAGGATCACCTCGAGCGCGGATTTGTCGGGGAATTTGGGGTGTGGGTCGATGGGAATGCCGCGCCCGTTGTCGCGCACGGTGAGCGAGTAATCCTCGTGCAGTTCCACCTCGATCCGGTTGGCGTGGCCTGCCACGGCCTCGTCCATGGAGTTGTCGAGGATTTCGGCAACCATGTGGTGCAGCGCCCGTTCGTCGGTGCCGCCGATATACATGCCGGGGCGTTTGCGGACGGGTTCCAGCCCTTCGAGCACCTCGATGGAGGAGGCGTCGTAATCGGTGGACTCGGCAGGTGTCAGAAGATCGTCGGCCATGTGCGCTGCTCTTGGTTTTATGGGTTGGCGGGCATTATGGCAGAGGGCGCGAGGCGGGGAAAGTGGGGCTGCGCGTCTTTCCTGCCAGACGGGGGCATGTCGCGGTAAATCGAGCGCGTCAAAAATATAAATCTCAAATTAATATTTTGCCCCAATTTCGCCACGATCGGCATTCAAAATACAACCTAAGGTTTGGTTTCCACAGTGCAGCTTGGTTTTGACGCGAAAAACTAGTGGGCCGCAAAATGAAAGACTTCCTCCAGGTGGTCAATCCCGACGACGAATGGATCGAGATTCCGCGCGGGTACAAGACCACCAAAATCTGGACCCCCCAAATTGGCGACATCTTCCCCAATTTCAAGGCTTGGGGCACGCAGGGCGACTTCTACTTTCACAACTGGGCCGAGGGCCGTTGGGTTTATTTCTTCAGCCACAGGTCGGCCTTTGCGCCGCTGTGTTCTACCGAACTGGCATCGCTCGCGGTGTATCAGGACGAGTTCGAAAAGGCGGGGATCGCCGTGGCCGCGATCTCGATAGGATCGCTCGAAGACACGATGGAATGGGTCGAGGGGGTGGAAGAAACCTTTGACCTGTCGATCGAGTTCCCGGTTCTTTCGGACCCTCACGGCAAGCTGTCGCGGGGAATGGGGCTGATCCATCCCAAGAACGATCCGAACCACAGTATCCGGAAGAGTTTCATCATCGACCCGGCCCTGCAGGTGCGGATGATGTTCGATTATCCGGCATATGTGGGCCGCTCGAGCGAAGAGGTGTTGCGCGCGGCTCAGGCGTTGCAGATTGCGGAACGGACCAAGCTGGCCGTGCCGGCCGACTGGCAGCCGGGCGACGATCTGCTGGCGCGGCCGGGGCAGGATGAAGATACCCGCCTGACCAGCCTTTACGGCAAGGACTGGACCCGCGTGAAGAGTTACCTCAAGGTCGTCCACCCCAATGGGTTTGCCCGGTCCTGAGCGACCGGCGAACCTGACGCGCACCACCACCACTCACGAACTTGCCCGGACGGCCCATTGGGCTGCCGGGCGTCACTCCGGGCGCAGTTGGGCGAGATAGCGGGCGCACCCCCTGAGGGCGGCGGTATCGTCGGCGATCAGGGTCACCGGGATATCCCGCAGGATGGCGGAATAAGGCCCCTTGGCCGCGAAGGAGTCGGCGAAGTCCGATGCGGCAAGATATGGGGCGATGGCCCGTGCCGTGCCGCCGATCAGGTAAAGCCCGCCCGTGGCCATGTGATGCAGGCACAGATCGCCGGCCACGGTTCCCAGCAAATGCGTGAACATGCGCAGCGTTTCGCTGGCCGCTGCACCCGTTCCGTCGGCATGGTTGTGGATGATCTGGCGGGTGTCCGATGCCCTCCCTCCCAGCCAGCGATGAAGGCGCAAAAGGCCGGGACCGGACAGCGCGGCCTCGATCGGTTTGTGGGGATGGGTCTGCGCCAGATGTTCTGTCAGCGCGTTGAGCCGCGCATCGCCGTGGGGCAGCCCGGTATGGCCGGACTCCGCCGCGGGAACGAACAGCCTGCCGCTCACACGATGCGCCACGGCCACGTTGCACCCTGTCCCCAGCCCAAGCACGAGCCGTGCGCCGTCTGGCTGCGGTTGCCCCGGCAGGATCGGGACAAACGCGCTGTCGGGCAGGTCATCCAGTGCACAGGCCTGCGCCTGCAAATCGTTGATCAGGTGCACCTGCCCCGCGCCGGTGGCGGTGCGCAGATCGTCGGGCGCGATGAACCAGTCGAGATTGGTCAGTTGCGCCCCGCTGGTTCGCACCGGCCCGGCCACCCCGGCACAAAGCGCGGCAACGGGGCCGGGTTGCACCGCGTCGAGATACGCCGCCAACAGCGGCGCCAGTCCGGCAAAACCGGCGTTCGCGTAACTGCGCGTGCTGTCGGGCAGCAACCCGCGACGAGCGGCCAGCCCGACGCGGGTATTGGTGCCCCCGACATCCGCCAGCAGGCACAGATCAGCCATCGCGCCAGCGGTCCATCGTGGCGCGCGCGGCATGGGCCAGCATCAGAACGTCGATCCCGACCGCAAGGAACTGCGCGCCCCAGTCGCGATAGGTGCGGGCGACCTCGTGATCAATCGCCAGAATGCCCGCCGCCTTGTCGCTGGCGGCGATGCGGCCAAGCGCATCTCGGATCACCTGTTGCACCTCATCGACGCGGGTATCGCCAAGATACCCCATATCGGCGGACAGGTCCGAAGGGCCGATGAACACGCCATCCACCCCATCAACGGCAAGGATGTCGTCCAGCGCCTCGATCCCGGCGCGGCTTTCGACCTGCACCAACAGGCAAATCTGGTCATTCGCCGTGGCGATGTAATCGAGGTCGGTCGAAAATTGCGTGGCCCGCGCCGAGGCCGCGCCCGAGCCGCGAATGCCCTGCGGCGGATAGCGCGTGGCGCGCACCAGATCGCGGGCCTGTTCGGCGCTTTCGACCATCGGGATCAACAGGGATTGCGCACCGATATCCAGAACCTGCTTGATCGCCCATGCCTCGCCCATTGGCAGGCGCACCACCGGCTGGGTTCCCCGGCCATGCATCACCTGCAACTGATGCATCATGCTGCGCAGGTCGTTCGGGGCGTGTTCGCCGTCGATCACCAGCCAGTCGAACCCGGCGGTCGCCATGATTTCGGTGGCGTAGGGATCGGCGAAGGTGGCCCAACAGCCATAGAGCCTCTGCCCACTGGCAAGGGCCTTTTTCAGGTGGTTTTCGGGGGCTGGCATCGTGGGTCTCCTGTCATGATTTGGCGACAGGATAGATCGCGCGAAAGAAAAGCACCACGGCAAGAAGGGCAACACGATGGACAGTATCCGTGCGCTGTGATTTGGTCGCGCCATGTTGCGTTCGACACGGTTTTCCTATCTGGTCACTGGCCTGATCACGCTGGCCACCGCCGCCATACTGCTGGGTATGGGGCGCGGCGCGATCTGCCCCTGCGGTTACGTGGATTTCTGGGGCACCGTGGGCAGTGAAGAGGCCAATCAGCAACTGGCCGACTGGTACACGCCCAGCCACCTGCTGCACGGTTTCCTCTTCTACGCCGCGCTCTGGCTGGTGGCCCGCCCGATGACCCTCGGCTGGCGTCTGGTCATCGCGACGGTGGTGGAATGCGCCTGGGAGATCGTCGAGAACACCGACGCGGTGATCGCGCGCTATCGGGAAACGACGATCTCGATGGATTATATCGGCGACAGCGTTCTGAATTCGGTCTCGGATATCGTGGCGATGTTCGTCGGGTTCTGGCTGGCGCGGGTGATCCCCGTCTGGGCGAGCGTGGCCATCGTGATCGGGTTCGAGCTGTTGACAGCTGTCATCATCCGCGACGGGCTGACCCTGAACGTGGTGATGCTGCTATGGCCGGTAGACGCGATCATGGAGTGGCAGGCCGGGGGCTGAGGGCTTTACTTTTCGCGGCAAACCCCCGACAGATTTCATCATGAACGATCATGTCAAAGGGCTGCTGATCACCGCGATCGGCGTTTTGTTCGTGGTGCCGGATTCCCTTTTTGTCCGGCTGATCGAGGCCTCCGCGCCGACGATCACCTTTTGGCGTGGGGTCACATCCGGCGGGTTCATCCTGATCGGGGTTCTGGCCGTGATGGGGTTTCGCGGGTTCCGGGACGTGGCGCGCACGGGCTGGCCGGGGCTGATCTATACAGCTCTGATCGCCACGACGGCGCCGGGTTTCGTGCTGGCCGTGACATGGACCAGCGTGGCCAATGTGGTTTTCATCATCGCCTCGATGCCCGTATTCGCAGCGATCTTCAGCCGGGTGTTTCTGGGCGAGACGATCAGCCGCCGCATGGTTCTGACCATGATGGGCGTGTTCGCGGGGCTTGGCATCATCGCATGGGGGTCGGGCGAAACCGAAGGCGCATCCTGGCAGGGCGACCTGATGGCGCTTGGTGTATCGGCCAGTTTCGCCGCCGCGATGACGGCGGTGCGCAAGGTGCGCAACACCTCGATGGTGCCCGCCATTCCGGTGGCCTATCTGGGGGCGTCGCTGGTGATCTGGCCGTTTGCCGATCCCGGCGCGGCGATGCCGTCGCAATGGCCGCTGCTGTTGGGGCACGGCGCGTTCATCACCGTGTCCACCACCCTGCTGACCCTTGGCCCCCGCTATATAGCCTCCGCCGAGGTGGCCTTGCTGATCCTGCTGGAATCGGTGCTGGCGCCGCTGCTGGTCTGGGCCGTGATCGGCGAAGACCCCGGCCCTTGGGCGTTGGCGGGGGGCGCGGTGGTGATCGGGGTTCTGTTCGTGTCGAACCTGTGGGTCCTGCGCCATCGGCGGCGGATGCGGAATGTGCCGCAGCCACGGGTCGGGCCGCCGCCCATGCAATAGCGCAAGGCGTGGACCGCCCCTGAACAGGTCAGGAACGGCCCTTGCCAGGCGGCTCAGTCGTAGCTGCGCTGATCCTCGATCACCTTGCCATCATTGGGCAGGCTGCCCCTGGCCACGATCTCGATCCGGCCCTTGAGCTTGAGCGCCTCGGTGACCGATCCGGCATAGGTATCGGCATCGCCGCCATCGGCTTCGATCTGAACGGTCATCACGTCCATCTCGCCCTCGCGGGTGGCGATGACGCGGGCCCTGGAGATTTCGTCATGCCGGGCCACCAGCGCGGCCACCTGTTCGGGGCGTACGAACATGCCCTTGATCTTGGTGGTCTGGTCGGCACGGCCCATCCAGCCCTTGATGCGCATATTGGTGCGGCCGCAGGGGCTGACCCCTTCCATCACCGCGCTCAGATCGCCCGTGGCGAAGCGGATCAGCGGGTAATCGGGGTTGAGCGTGGTCACCACGACCTCGCCCACATCGCCGGGTTTGACCGGATCGCCGGTGCCGGGGGTGACGATTTCGACGATCACGCCCTCGTCCACGATCATGCCCTCCTGGGCATCGGATTCATAGGCGATGTTGCCCAGATCGGCGGTGGCATAGCATTGCAGGCAGGCGATCCCGCGATCCGCGTATTCCTGCCGCAGCGACGGGAACAGCGCCCCGCCGCCCACTGCCGCCTTGGTGATGTTCAGGTCGAGGCCCAGCTCCGCGGCCTTGTCGAGGATGATCTTGAGGTAATCGGGCGTCCCGGCATAGGCGGTGACGCCCACGTCATGGGCCGCGCGCGCCTGAAGCTCGGTCTGGCCCGTCCCGGCGGGCAGCACCGCGGCCCCGACAGCCCGCGCGCCGTTTTCAAAAATCATCCCGGCAGGTGTCAGGTGATAGCCAAAGCAGTTCTGCACGATGTCGCCCTTGCCCACACCGCAGGCCTTCAGGAAACGCCCCATGCGCCACCAATCGTGGCTGTCCCCGCCCGGTTCGTAAATCGGGCCCGGCGACTGGAAAACATGGGCAAAGCCCGACGGGTCGCGCGTGGTCAGACCGCCAAGCGGCGCATGGGCTGCCTGCGCGCGCCCCAGATCGGATTTGCGCAGAACCGGAAGCGTGGCCAGATCGTCCGCGCCGCGAATGGCCGCCGGATCGACAGCGGACAGCGTTGCCGCGTAACCGGGCAGGGCCTGAGCGCGTTCGATCTGCCGGGGCAGCGCCTGCGCAATCGCGGCGGCGCGCTCGTCCGCGCTGCGCGTTTCCAGATCGTCGAAATACTTGGACATATCACTTTCCTCTGAAGGGTGCCGCATGACGGCGGCACCTTACAAATCCAAACCCGGCTTAGCTGAGCCACCGCTTGCGGCGGCGATAACTGCGCACGTCGCGGAAGCTCTTGCGCCCTTCGTCCGACATGCCGAGATAGAATTCCTTGACGTCGGGATTTTCACGCAGCGCGTCGGCGGGGCCGTCCATCACCACCCGGCCACTTTCCAGAATGTAGCCGTAATGGGCGAACCGCAGGGCGACGTTCGTGTTCTGCTCGGCCAGAAGGAAGGTGTAGCCCTCTTTCTCGTTGAGCGATTTCACGATGTTGAAAATCTGTTCCACCAACTGCGGCGCGAGGCCCATGCTGGGCTCGTCCAGCAGGATCGTTTCCGGGCGGCTCATCAGGGCGCGGCCGATGGCGACCATCTGCTGTTCCCCGCCCGAGGTATAGCCCGCCTGACTGCGGCGGCGTTCCTTGAGGCGCGGAAAATAGTCGTAAACCATGTTCAGGTCGGCATCTATGTCCCCCCGCGAGGCGCCGCGCGTATAGGCGCCGGTCAGCAGGTTTTCCTCGACCGTCAGGTGTTCGAAGCAATGCCGTCCTTCCATCACCTGGATGACGCCCCGTTTCACCAGGTCCGACGGCACCAGATCCTGCACGCGATCACCGCGATACCTGATAGATCCCTTGGTGACCTCGCCACGTTCCGAGCGCAGCAGGTTGGAAATGGCCTTGAGCGTCGTCGTCTTGCCCGCGCCGTTGCCCCCCAGAAGGGCGGTGATGCCGCCCTTGGGCACGCTCAGGCTGACGCCTTTCAGCACGAGGATCACGTGGTTGTAGATCACCTCGATATTGTTGACCTCAAGCAGTGTCTCGTCGGTGCGTCCTGCGTCGAGCATGTGTCTCTCCATCATGGGTCGCGCAACCGGCGACCCCTCTTGCGTGGGGTGGGAAGCGGCGGCCAGCCCGCCGCTTCCGTCGTTTTGTCAGGCCGCGATCAGTTGCAGCGCAGTTCGATGCCGTTTTCCTCGGCGAAGGCCATCGAGTCTTCCTCGACCAGCGGCGCAAGCACCTCCTGATCCGACTGGAAGTATTCGGTGATCAGCGTGAACTCGCCCGCTGCGGCATCCCACTGCGACACGGCGCCAAAGCCGTTGCCACCGTGGTTTTCACAGCTTACCTCGAACTCGGGGCCAAAGTTCGGAAGGCCGATCGCTGCCATCTTTTCTTCGGTCATGACGAGGTTTTCCATGCCATCGCGCATCTGTGTGGCGTTGATGGCTGCGGTGCCGTGGATTTCCTGAGCGGTCTTGATCGCTTCGGCGGCCAGCATCGCGGCATACATGCCACGGTTATAGAGCACCGAACCGATCTGATCGCCCGCACCGGCGGCGTTGCCGGTTTCCACGACATGCGTCTGGATGTCGTCGTAAAGCGGGTAATCCGAGCCGATGCCGTGGAAGGTCAGCGCCTTGTAGCCATTGGCGCGCTCACCGGCGGCTTTGACATCGTTTTCAGAGCCCGACCACCAGACGCCGATGAAGTTCTCCATCGGGAAACGGATGTTCACGGCTTCCTGAATGGCGACCTGGTTCATCACGCCCCAGCCCCACATGATCACGTAATCGGGCTTTTCGCGGCGGATTTGCAGCCACTGGGATTTCTGCTCCTGACCGGGGTGATCCACCGGCAGCAGGGTCAGGTTATAGCCATGCTTTTCGGCCAGGCTTTCCAGGGTGCGGATCGGTTCCTTGCCGTAGGCCGAGTTGTGATAGACCAGAGCAATCGACTTGCCGCTGATATCCCCGCCGTTCTGGTCAAGAATGTGGGTGATCGCGTGGCTTGCGCCGTCCCAGTAGTTGGCCGGGTAGTTGAAGACCCATTCGAACACCTTGCCGTTCTTGGCCGAGGTGCGGCCATATCCCAGCGTGTGCAGCGGAATGTTGTCTGCGGTCGCCTTGGGGATCAGCTGATAGGTGATGCCCGTCGAAAGCGGTTCGTAAACCAGCGTGCCTTCGCCCTTGGTGGCCTCGTAGCATTCGACACCTTTCTCGGTGTTGTAGCCGGTTTCGCATTCGATCAGGTTGATCTTTTCACCGCCGATGCCGCCATCGCGTTCATTCAGCAGGGTGAAGTAATCCTGATAGCCGTCCGAGAACGGGATGCCGTTCGCGGCATAGGGCCCGGTGCGATAGCTGGTATCGACAATCGTCAGATCCGCCAGTGCCGGGGCTGCGGCCATCACGGCCGCCACGGCTGCGCTAAACAGTTTCGTTTTCATCGGTTCATATCCTCCCTTGGTGTTGTTCCGATGGTGTCAATTGCCGGGGGTTTTCGGCCCCCGGTCTTTTCTCCTCGGGCCCGTCCCTAGTGCGGGAAGGGCCAAAGCCTCAGTTTTTCCTTGGCGACGCGCCACAATTGCGCCAGCCCGTGCGGTTCGGCGATCAGGAAGACGATGATCAGCCCACCGACGATCATGAATTCCAGATGCGCGGCCAGGTCGGTCGGCCAGCCGAGGCCGCCCACCAGCAGGTTCTTCAACAGCACCGGCAGCAGCACCAGGAACGCCGCCCCGGCGAAACTGCCGAAGATCGAACCGAGGCCGCCGATGATGACCATGAACAGCACGAGGAACGACTTGTTGATGCCGAAGGCCTCGCCCACCTCGACCGCGCCCAGATAGACCGCGAAGAACAGCGCACCGGCGATGCCGACGAAGAACGAACTGACGGCGAAGGCGCTGAGTTTCGCGCGCAACGGGTTCACGCCGATAATCTCGGCGGCGATGTCCATGTCGCGGATCGCCATCCATTTGCGCCCGGCCATGCCCCGCGTCAGGTTGCGCGCGATCAGGGCGCAGACCACGGTAAAGACCAGGCAGAACAGGTAGGCGGCCCAGGGTGCGGTTTCGGCGCCGGTCACCGGCACGCCGAACAGCGTGCGTTCGGGGGCGTTGATCTGCCCCGAGGCCGAGTAGTTGTAGAACCACGGCACCCGGTTGAACAGCCAGACCAGAAAAAACTGCGCGGCCAGCGTGGCCACCGCCAGGTAAAAGCCCTTGATCCGCAGCGACGGCAGACCGAACAACACGCCCACGATGGCCGTCACGCCGCCTGCCAATATGACATGGAACAGGATGTTCACCTCGGGGAAGGCCGTCATCAGCTTGTAGCAGGCATAAGCGCCCACGGCCATGAAGCCGCCGGTGCCGAGGCTGACCTGCCCGCAGTAGCCGACAAGGATGTTCAGGCCGATGGCCGCGATGGAATAGATCAGGAACGGCAGGAAGACCGCATTCACCCAGTAGTCGTTGATGACGAAGGGCACCACGGCGAAGGCAGCGACCAGAACCGCGTAATAGCGGTAGCGGTCGAACCGGATCGGGAATGTCTGGTTGTCCTCGGCATAGGAGGTCTTGAAGTCACCGGCTTCACGATAGAACATTTCAGATTACCTCCCCTTGGATTTGATCGTCCTCGCGCTTGACTGCGCGATTGGCCGGCCTTGCGTATCCTGTCGCTTCGGAATGGCGCACGAGCCAGAAATAGGCCAGCATTCCCAGCCCCCCGCCGATGGCCGCCAGCACGAGGGCGGTGACCATCTGCACGGTGTCGTTGATGTCCGCCGTCAGGGCGAGATAGCCGAAGGCCCAGAAGCCCGACCAGGCGACGACATTTGCAATGGCGATCAGCTTGGTCATCGTCATACCCTCTCGATGATCTTCTCGCCGAACAGGCCCTGTGGCCGGAAGACGAGGAAGAGCAGCGCCAGAACATAGGCGAACCAGTTTTCGGTCGCGCCGCCGATCATCGAGCCGATGGCGAATTCGAACAGTTTCTCGCCCACGCCGATCAGCAGCCCGCCGACAATCGCGCCGGGGATCGAGGTGAAGCCGCCCAGCATCAGAACCGGCAGCGCCTTGAGCGCGATCAGCGAAAGCGAGAACTGAACGCCCGATTTCGTGCCCCACATGATGCCCGCGACCAGCGCCACGAACCCGGCCAGCGACCAGACCATGACCCAGATGAAGTTCAGGCTGATCCCCACCGACAGCGCGGCCTGGTGATCGTCGGCCACGGCGCGCATGGCGCGGCCCTGCTTGGTGTATTGCGCAAAGACGATCAGCGAGAACACCAGCGCGGCGGCAATCGCCGTGGCGACCAGATCGAGATTGTCGATGAAGAAACCGTAATCGAAGATGTTGAACGTGAAATCGTCGATGGCCAGGTTGATGCCCTGCGGCAGGCCCACATCCAGCTTCTTGATGTCGCTGCCCCACATGATGTCCCCAAAGCCTTCGAGGAAATAGGCAAGGCCGATGGTGGCCATGAACAGGATGATCGGTTCCTGGTTGACGAGATGCCGGAAGATCAGCGTATTGACCGCCCAGGCCAGCACGACCATCACCACCATCGTCAGCAGGATCGCCAGCAAGGCCGGAACGTGCCAGCCGAAATGGTGGACTTCGGTGCCGAACACCGCGTTGATCAGGTGGCTGAAGGGCACCTGCCCCTCCATGATCCCCACCAGCGTCAGCGCGGCGAACAGGGCCATGACGCCCTGCGCATAGTTGAAGATGCCCGACGCCTTGTAGATCAGCACGAAGCCCAGTGCGACGAGCGCATAGAGAACCCCGGCCATCAGACCGTTCAGGAAAACCTCGGTTCCCCAGATTAACTGCTCAGGCATGTTGTGATCCTCCCTGAATGTCGTGGTTCCGGCTGATATCAGTCATGGGCCACCCCCAGATAGGCGTCGATCACGTCCTGATTGCTGCGCACCTCGTCGGGTGTGCCGTCACCGATCTTCTTGCCGTAATCCATCACGACCACCCGGTCGCTCAGGTCCATCACCACGCCCATGTCGTGTTCGATCAGGGCGATGGTGGTGCCGAATTCGTCGTTCACGTCGAGGATGAAGCGGCTCATGTCCTCTTTTTCTTCGACGTTCATGCCCGCCATCGGTTCGTCCAGCAGCAGGATCGACGGCTCGGCGGCCAGCGCGCGGGCAAGTTCGACCCGCTTTTTCAGACCGTAAGGCAACCGCCCCACGGGCGTTTTGCGGATGTGCTGGATTTCCAGGAAGTCGATGATCTTTTCTACGGCTTCGCGGTTTTCCACTTCTTCGCGCTCGGCCTTGCCCTTCCAGATCGCCTGCGCCATCAGACCGGCGTCCATCTGGCGGATGCGGCCCGTCATGACGTTGTCCAGCACGGTCATGCCCTCGAAGAGCGCGATGTTCTGGAAGGTCCGGGCAATGCCCTGCCGGGCCACCTGATAGGGCTTCATCGGCGGGCGCAATGCGCCCTTGTACCAGACCTCGCCCTCTTGCGGGTTGTAGAACCCCGAGATGACGTTGAGCATACTGGACTTGCCCGCACCGTTTGGGCCGATGATCGCGCGGATCTCGCCCTCGCGGATATCGAAACTGATGTCCTGAATGGCGACCACACCGCCAAAGCGCAGCGTGATGTGTTTCATTTCCATCACCACACCGCCGATCTTGCGGCCATCTTCGGTGGTATAGCCCTGTGACGTGTCAAGCATGGCTCAACCCTTTCTCATAGGTGGTCTGCGGGGCGATGGCGCCGCTCGCGGCAACCGGCGTCGCGTGCCGGGCCATCATTCCGCAGCGACCTTCGTGTCGCCATTCACCGGCACCACCGCGGCATCGCGGATTTCCAGCGTCGCGCTGATCGACCCCTTGCGCCCGTCTTCGTAGGTAACTTCGGTGGTGGTGAAGATTTCCCCGGACCCGTCGTACAGCGCGCCAAGGAGATCCTCGAACTTCTCGGCGATCACGCCGCGGCGCACCTTGCGCGTGCGGGTCATTTCGCCGTCGTCGGCATCCAGTTCCTTGTGCAGCACGAGGAAGCGATGCACCTGGCAATGCGACAACATCGGATCGTCGGCGAGGGACCGGTTCACCTCTTCCACATGGCCCTGGATCATCTCCAGAACCTTGGGATGGCCCGCCAGTTCCTGATAGGACGCATAGCCGATATTGTTGCGCTCGGCCCAGTTGCCCACCGCCGTCAGGTCGATATTGATGAAGGCCGTACAGGCGTTGCGCTGATTGCCGAACACCACGGCTTCGAGGATGTTGGGATAGAACTTGAGCTTGTTCTCGACGTATTTGGGCGCGAACATCTTGCCGTCGGCCATCTTGCCCACGTCCTTGGCGCGGTCGATGATCCGCAGATGCCCCGAGCCTTCCTCGAAGAAGCCCGCATCGCCGGTGGCGACCCAGCCTTCGGCGTCCTTGGTGCTCTTGGTGCTTTCCTCGTTCTTGTAATAATATTCGAACGTGCCGGGGCTGCGATAGAACACCTCGCCCGACTCGTCGATCCTGATCTCGACACCGGGCGCGGCGATGCCGACCGTATCGTTGCGCACCTCGCCATCGGGTTGCAGGGTGATGAACACCGAGGCCTCGGTCTGACCGTAAAGCTGTTTCAGGTTGATCCCCAAAGAGCGGTAGAACTCGAAGATTTCCGGCCCGATCGCCTCACCCGCCGTATAGCCCACGCGCACCCGGCCGAAACCCAGCGTGTCCTTGAGCGGGCCATAGATGAACAGGTTGCCCAACGCGTATTTCAGACGATCCCAGCCGCCGACCGGCTTGCCGTCCAGAATGGCCGGTCCGACCTTGCGGGCATGCTCCATGAACACGTCGAACAGCCATTTCTTGAAGCGGCCCGCATCCTCCATGCGGATCATCACGTTGGTCAGCTGGGTCTCGAACACGCGCGGTGGGGCGAAATAATAGGTCGGCCCGATCTCGCGCAGGTCGGTCTGCATCGTGTCGGGGGATTCCGGGCAGTTCACGCAGAACCCACACCAATAGGCCTGCCCTATCGAAAAGATGAAATCCCCCACCCATGCCATCGGCAGGTAGGCCAGAACCTCTTCGTTTTTCGTCAGGTTGTCGAACTCGGCGGACGAGCGTGACGCCTCGATGATATTGCGGTTGGACAGCACCACGCCCTTGGGCTTGCCGGTGGTGCCCGAGGTGTAGAGCATCACGCAGATGCTATCGTAATCCAGCTTTTCGCGGCGCGCCTTGAGGTCCTCGATGAACTCCCAATAGGCGGCGCGGCCCTGCTCCTGGATGCTGGCAAAGGTGTGCAGCTTGTGATGATCGTATTTCCGCATGCCGCGCGGATCGACATAGATCATGTGCTCGAACTGTTGGAGCTGATCCTGAATCTCGATCACCTTGTCGACCTGCTCCTGGTCCTCGACCACGGCAAAGCGGGCGCCGCAATGATCCAGCACATAGGCCATCTCGTCGGCGGCGGCGTCCTGATACAGGGGCACCGGAATGGCCCCTACCGATTGCGCGGCCACCATCGACCAATAGAAATAGGGCCGGTTGCGTCCGATGACGGCGATGAAATCGCCCTCGTTCACTCCCAGATTGATCAGGCCAAGCGCCAGAGCTTCGATTTCCTTTTCGGCCTCCGCCCAGGTCCAGCATTGCCAGATGCCGAATTCCTTTTCGCGGTAAGCGGGCCTGCCGGCGAGCTCTTTGGCGTTCCGCTGAAGAAGCGCCGGAACAGAGCATAGCCCCTCCGCCGCCTGTGACGACTGTGCCAAGTTTTATCCTCCCAAATGTTCGCCTTGCGAACAGATCGCCTTGTGACGGCGATTCCTCCTGCCATCAAAGGTGCTGGTTTGAGCCTCACGGTCAACTTTTTCCTGAACATTTCGCAAACCTTACGAATTGTAACAGGCCGCCAAACAGGCTTTGCGCCCGCCCCGTCCGGTGCTAGCCATGGACAAAAGGACACCCCGACGATGCCCACACGCAGCCAAACCAACGCCATGACGATGGCGGGCCTGAACCTGATTCAGCAGGCCCTGTCGATTTACGACGCCGACCTGCAACTGGCCGTGTGCAACCAGCGCTTTCAGGAGATGTTCGATCTGCCGGACTGGCTTGTGACGCCCGGTGCGTCCTTTGCCGACACGATCGGGTTTCTGGCCGAGCGGGGCGACTACGGCGAGGTGGACAACCTGGATGAATTCGTGCGCATCCGTGTCGAACAGGCCCGTGCCTTCGAACCGCACTACATGGAACGCCGCCGCGCCAATGGCCGGACCATCAGCGTCGAGGGCACCCCCCTGCCCGAAGGGGGGTGGGTCACGGTCTATACCGACATCACCCGCACCAAGCGGCAGGAATTGCTGCTGCGCACGCGATCCGAGGAACTGTCGGATCAATTGCTCAGCTACTCCGAGGAACTCGCCGCCACCAACCGCGAGTTGTCGGCCACGATCACCGCCCTGGAAGAGGCCAAGCGCCAGTTGACCGCCTCGGAGGCGCGCACGCGGCTGACGACCGAAATGATGCCCGCCCATATCGCCCATGTCGGGCCTGACGGGTGCTATACCTATTCCAACCGTCGCCTCAGCACGGTGATGCCCGGCTCGCAATCCGAGATCATCGGCCTGCACCTGAGCGAGGCGCTGGCGCCGCAACCCTATGCCGCGATCCGCCCCTATCTCGAACGGGCGTTCCACGGCGAGGCCTCGGTGTTCGAGTTCACGCACGAGCCCAGTTCGCGCCGTATCCGGGTGGCCCTGACCCCCGACGATACGCAGGGCGGCACCTATGTTTTGTCGATGGACATCACCGAAGAGGCGCAGACCCGGTCGGCGCTGCAACAGACCCGCCGGCGCGAGATGGCCGCGCAACTGACCAGCGGGCTGGCGCATGATTTCTCGAACCTGCTGACCATCATCCTCGGGATGCAATCGAAATTGCAGCGGATGGATCTGGGGCCACAGGCGAGCGAGTTGATCACCGCCACCCTGGCGGCGGCCCGGCGCGGCGGCGGGTTGCTGAACCGGATCGCCGACATGACCGGCCCGCGCGAGCACATGCCCGCCCCCACCGACCTGTCGGCCTTTCTGGGCGATCTCGAAACACTGGCCCGCTCGACCCTGCCGGATGGCGTCAGCTTTGCCGTCAACAATCTGGCCGCCGGGCGCGCGTTCCTTCTGGACCCCGGCATGTTGCAGGATTCGCTGCTGAATCTCGTTCTGAACGCCCGCGATGCCTGTGGCGAGACAGGCCGGATCGCCCTGACGGCGGCCTGCGTGCAGGATACGTGGCTGGAATTCGTCGTGACCGATACCGGCCCCGGATTTTCCGAGTATGCACTGGCCCATGCGCTGGACCCGTTCTTTACCACCAAGGGCGGCGAAGGGTCGGGGCTGGGGCTGTCGATGGTCTATGACATGACCAAGCTGGCCGGTGGGCGCGTGCAATTGTCCAACACCGATACCGGCGGGCGGGTTTCGCTGCGCCTGCCGCTGCGGCCCGCCGATGCGGCCGATACGCCCGGCATGATCCTTCTGGTCGAGGACAGCCCCGATTTGCGCGATACGGTGCGCGACATGCTGCGGGATCTGGGCCATACGGTGATCGAAGCCGCCACCGCCGACGAGGCGCTGGCGCTGATCACGGAAGTGCCGCAGATTTCGGCGCTGCTGTCGGACATCTCACTTGAAGGCGGCAAGACCGGCCTGGACCTCATCGAAGCCCTGCCCGAAGATCATTGCCCGGCCTTCCTGATGACGTCTCTGCCGCCCGGCGCGGCGCTGCACCAAGCCGCGAAAGCCTGCGCGCCGGTGCTGCGCAAACCCTTCACCGCCGCGCAGCTCGACGCGTTCCTCAAATCGGATTCCCAACCATGACCGCACCCCTTGTCACCATCCTCGACGACGAGCCAGCCATCCGCACCATGCTGTCGGACGCGCTGGAAGAGGCGGGATTTCGCACCATGGCCTTTGGCCGCGCGACCGAGTTCGAAGCCGCGCTGCGCACCACCCGGCCCGACATCTGCCTTGTCGATCTGTCGCTGCCCGACCGCGACGGGCTGACGCTGGTGCACCGGCTGGCCCTGGAACAGGGCGCGACGGTGATCATCATCTCGGGCCGGGCCGAAGTGCAGGACAAGGTGACCGGGCTGGAACTGGGAGCGGACGATTATATCATCAAACCCTTCGAGCCCGCCGAGGTGGTCGCCCGCGTGCGCGCCCGCCTGCGCCGCGACACGGCAGCGCCGCAGAGTTCGGATACGGCACGGTTCAACGGCTGGATTGCCCATTTCCACCGCTATGTTCTGGAGGACGAGTCAGGGCTGGAAACGCCCTTCTCCCACGCCGAGGGCGAAGTGCTGCGCCTGTTTCTCGAACGCCCCAAGCGGCTGATCTCGCGACAGGCCATGCAAGAAGCCCTTGGCGGGGCGGCGGGCGACAGTTTCGATCGGGCGATGGATGTCCGCATCTCGCGCCTGCGCACCAAACTGCGCGAAGATCCCAAGAACCCGCGCCTGATCAAAACGATCTACGGCGCAGGGTATATATTCCTTGGCGACGTCAGCTGGGGCTGACGGTCCGGGGGCGCTGCCAGCCGCTGATTATTGCGCGGCCAACTGTTCCTCTGCGGCCTCGACCCGCACGGCCGAGTATTTGAACTCGGGAATCTTGCCATAGGGGTCGAGCGCGGGGTTGGTCAGGATGTTGGCTGCCGCTTCGACATAGGCAAAGGGCAGGAACACCATGTCCGGCGCCACGGCGCGGTCGGCGCGCGCCATCACTTCGACCGAGCCGCGCTTGGTGGTCAGGCGCACCATGCCGCCCGGCTCGACGCCCAGTTTGCGCAGGGTCGAGGGGTGAAGCGAACAGTTCGCCTCGGGCTCGACCGCGTCCAGCACGCTGGCGCGCCGCGTCATCGAGCCGGTGTGCCAATGCTCGAGCTGACGCCCCGTGGTCAGGACCATCGGGTAGTCGGCATCGGGCAGGTCGTCGGGCGGGATCACACTGGCCGGAGTGAACCGTGCGCGGCCTTCGGGGCGCGGGAAGCCATCGCCGAACACCACCGCCTCGCCCGGGCCTTGGGGATCGTTGCAGGGATAAGTGACCGCATTCTCGCGTTCCAGCCGCGCCCATGAGATGTTGTTCAGCGACTTCATGTTCTGTTTCATCTCGGCGAACACGTCTGCCGGGCTGTCATAGGACCATTGCAGCCCCAGACGATTGGCCAGTTCGACCGTGATCGCCCAATCCTCGCGCGCCTCGCCCGGAGGGGTGACGGCTGGGCGGCCCATCTGGACCTGACGGTTGGTGTTCGTCACGGTGCCGGATTTCTCGTAGAACGCCGAGGCGGGCAGGATCACGTCGGCATAGTTCGCCGTTTCAGTGATGAAGATGTCCTGCACAACCAGGTGGTCCAGCTTGGCCAGCGCATCGCGGGCGTGTTCGACATCCGGGTCGGACATGGCCGGGTTTTCGCCCAGGATATACATGCCCCTGATCTGATCGGCATGAACGGCATCCATGATCTCGGTCACGGTCAGGCCCTTCTGGTCCGAGAAATCGCCCGATTCCCAGACCTCGGTAAAGGCGCGGCGCACACCGTCGTCGGTCACGCTTTGGTAATCGGGCAGGAACATCGGGATCAGCCCCGCATCCGAGGCCCCCTGCACGTTGTTCTGGCCGCGCAGCGGGTGCAGGCCGGCGCCGGGGCGGCCCACATGGCCGCACATCAGGGCCAGCGAAATCAGGCAGCGCGAATTGTCGGTGCCGTGGATATGCTGGCTGACGCCCATGCCCCAGAAGATCATCCCGGCCTGAGCCGTGGCGAAATCTCGCGCCACCTGCCGCAGGGTTTCGGCGGGGATGCCACAGAGCTCCTGCATCTTCTCGGGCGGGAATTGCGCCAGATGTTCTTTCTCGGCCTCCCAGTTCTCGGTGAAGGCTTCGATATATTGCTGATCGTAGAGCCCCTCTTCGACGATCACATTCATGATCGCGTTCAGCATCGACACATCCGCGCCGGGCTTGAACTGCAACATATGGGTGGCAAAGCGGCGCAGGCCCACACCGCGCGGGTCCATCACGATCAGCTTGCCACCGCGCTTGGTGAACTGCTTGAAATAGGTGGCGGCGACGGGGTGGTTCTCGATCGGATTGCAGCCGATCACGATCGCCACGTCGGCATTCTCGATCTCGTTGAAGGTGGCCGTCACCGCGCCCGAGCCGACGTTTTCCATCAGCGCCGCCACGGATGACGCATGGCACAGCCGCGTGCAGTGATCGACATTGTTATGGCCAAATCCCTGACGGATCAGTTTCTGGAACAGATACGCCTCTTCGTTGGTGCATTTGGCGCTGCCGAACCCGGCCACCGAGGCCCCGCCATGATCGTCCTTCAGGCGCTTCAGCCCCCCGGCGGCGAAATCCATCGCCTCGTCCCAGTCGGCCTCGCGGAAGACCTTCTGCCAGTTGCCGGGATCGACGTTCAGCCCCTTGGCGGGCGCGTCATCGCGGCGGATCAGCGGTTTGGTCAGGCGGTGATCGTGGTGGATATAGTCGAACCCGAAGCGCCCCTTGACGCACAGGCGCCCTTCGTTCGCGGGGCCATTGATGCCCTCGACATATTTCACCTTGCCGTCCTTGACCTTGAGGCTGACCTGACAACCCACGCCACAGAACGGGCAGACGCTCTGGACCTCTTCATCGTAATCGGCGCTGTCGCCCACCTGCGCCTCGTCCAGCACGGTGGCGGGCATCAGGGCGCCGGTCGGGCAGGCCTGCACGCATTCGCCACAGGCCACGCAGGTGCTGGCGCCCATCGGGTCGGCGAAATCGAACACCGGAAAGCTGTCATGCCCGCGCCCGCCCATGCCGATCACGTCATTGACCTGCACTTCGCGGCAGGCCCGAACACACAGGTTGCACTGAATGCAGGCATCGAGATTGACGCGCATCGCCACATGGCTGTCATCCAGCAGCGGGATGCGATCCCTTTCCATCGCGGGAAAACGGCTTGTGCTCACGCCGTTCAGTTCGGCCATGTCCCAAAGCTGGCTGGATTTGTCATGCGCCTGATCGTGCTGCGGCTGATCGGCCAGCAGCAGCTCCATCACCATCTTGCGCGATGCTTTGGCGCGGTCGCTGTCTGTCTTGACGATCATGCCCTCCTGCACCTCGCGGATGCACGAGGCGACAAGCGTACGCTCGCCTTCGACCTCGACCATGCAGGCACGACAGTTGCCATCGGGGCGATAGCCCGGCGCGGGCTTGTGGCACAGGTGCGGAATCTTCAGCCCGCCGCCATTGGCCACCTCCCAGATCGTCTGGCCTTTTTCGGCCTCGATTTCCTTGCCGTTCAGCGTGAACTTGATGGTATCGGACATGGCGCGCCTCCTTGAGCTTGCGCATGATAAACCATGTCATGAATTTTCAGAGTCTCACAATCCCGACACCTCCCCGCAATTTTGCGGCGCACCGGGGCGGATGGGTTTCCTATCGGCTACGCTGCGCAGCGAAGAATATTTTCCGCTCACGCATCTTTCACCCCGGCTCGCACGGCGCTAACGTGCCGCCGACAAGCGAACAGCAGGACGACTTGAAACGTGGCCGAAATCATACTTGTGCGGCACGGGCAGGCCAATGCCCAGGCCAATGACGAGGCGGGATATGACCGCCTGTCCGATCTGGGCCGCCAGCAGGCGGGCTGGCTGGGCGCGCATCTGCGCGATACCAACCCGCATTTCGACCGTGTCCTGACCGGCACCCTGACCCGGCAGGCCGATACCGCCCGTGAAATGGGGTACGAGATCACCGCGCAGGACGAACGCCTGAACGAGTTGAGCTATTTCGCGCTGGCGCAGGCACTAGAGGATCAGCACGGCATCCCGGCCCCGCGCGACGCCACCGAATTCGCCACCCATCTGCCGCAAGTCATCGACCACTGGGCGCGTGACCGGCTGGAGGGTATCCCCGAACGCTTCGAAGCCTTCGCCACGCGCATCGCCGAGGCGCTGGACGAGGCCTGCAATGCACCGGGGCGCACGCTGATCGTTACCTCGGGCGGGGTGATCGGCATGGCCCTGCGTCATACGCTGGGGCTGGAAAACGGCGGCATGGCCAAGATCATGCTGCAAATCATGAACAGCTCGGTTCACCGGCTGGAATATGTCCATGACACGCTGATGCTGGGCGCGTTCAACGCCACGCCGCATCTGGATATCCCCGACCGGGCCCATGCCCGCACCTTTGTCTGACATCTGGAAAGGCCCATCATGAAGCTCTTTTTCTCACCCGGCACTATCGCACTGGCCTCGGCCTATGCCCTGGAAGAAGCGGGGCTTGACTATGAGCCCGTCCAACTGGATTTCCCCCGGGGCGAGCAAACCAAGCCCGAATACCTGGCCCTCAACCCCAAGGGCCGCGTGCCCGCCCTTGTGACCGATCAGGGCATCCTGACGGAAACCGGCGCGGTCCTGGAATATGTCGCCAGCCTTGCACCGGAGCGCGGGCTTGTGCCCGCCGATCCCTGGCAGGCCGCGCAAATGCGCAGCGCCCTGCATTACCTGGCCAGCACCGTGCATGTGAACCACGCGCACAAACATCGCGGCAGCCGTTGGGCCACACAGCAAGCCTCGTTCGACGACATGACCGCCAAGGTCAGCGAAAACATGGCCGCCTGCTGCCGCTTCATCGAGGACAACTGGCCACTGTCCCCCTTTGTCATGGGCCCGGCGCTGAGCGTGGCCGATCCCTACCTGTTCGCCGTCTGCACCTGGCTGGAGGGCGACAACGTGGCCATCGCCGACTATCCGAAACTCGCCGCCCATTTCGACATGATGGCCCAACGCCCCGCCGCGGCCGCCGTGCGCGCCAAGGGCTTCATGCGCTGAGGGCTGAAAGGAAACCACATGACACATCTCTGGGTCCGAGCCGAACAACGCCCCAACGAAGACCGCACCGGCCTGACACCCGACGGGGCGGCACAACTGATCGCCAGGGGCATCGAGGTAACGGTCGAGGACAGCCGCACGCGCATCATCCCCATCGACGGCTATCGCGCTGCGGGCTGCTCCATCGCGCCGGAAAACGCATGGCCCGACGCGCCGCGCGATGCGATCGTCTTCGGGCTCAAGGAGCTGCCCGATGACGGCACGCCGCTGCCGAATCGTCACATCATGTTCGGCCATGCCTTCAAGGGCCAGCATTCGGGCCGCCGCCTGCTGGAGCGGTTCAAGGCCGGGGGCGGCACGCTCTACGATCTGGAATACCTGGTCGATGAACAGGGCCGCCGCGTCGCCGCCTTCGGCTATTGGGCGGGCTATGCGGGCGCCGCTGTCAGCCTGATGACATGGGCCGCGCAACAACAGGGCGGCACCTGCCCGCCGGTCTCGGCCTATCCGAACAAGGAGGCCCTGCTGGCGGACCTGGCCGGGCGTCTGGATGCCACCGGCAAACCCCGCCCCAGTGCCATCGTGATCGGCGCGCTTGGCCGTGTCGGCACCGGCGCGGCGGATCTGTGCGAGGCGATGGACGTGCAGACCACCCGTTGGGACATGGCCGAAACTGCCAATGGGGGGCCGTTCCCGGAAATCCTGCAACACGACATATTTCTCAACTGTATCTTCGCCCGCCCCGGCACGCCGGTATTCGTGCCGCAATCGGCGCTGACGGCGGATCGCGCCCTGTCGGTGATCGGCGACGTGGCCTGCGATCCCGACAGCGATTACAACCCCGTGCCGGTCTATACGCAGGCCACCACATGGGACGCCCCCGCCACCCGCGTGCATGACGCGCCGCCGCTCGACGTGATGGCGATCGACAACCTGCCCTCGCTCCTGCCGCTGGAATCCTCGCAGGATTACGCGGGCCAGTTGCTTCCGTCGCTGCTGACGCTGGACGATCTGGACGGCGGCGTATGGGCGCGCGCAAAAACGGTATTCAACGACAACATCAAGGAGGTCTGAACAATGACAATCCACTGGTGCGGAACCGGCCTGTCGGCCATCCCCGGCCTGCGCCGCCTGATCGAGGCGGGCCATGACGTCGCCGTCTGGAACCGGACGACCGACAAGGCACAAGACGCCGTCGGCGACCTGACGGACAATATCCACGCCTTCGATTTCGACACGCTCAAATCCAAGGTGGCCGAGGGCGATGTGGTGGTCTCCATGCTGCCCGGTGACTGGCACGTTCCACTGGCCGAAATGTGCATCGAGGCAGGGGCGAATTTCGTCTCCTCCTCCTACATCGCGCCCGGAATGCGCGCGCTTGACGACAAGGCCCGCAATGCCGGCGTGACCTGCGTGAACGAGGTGGGGCTCGATCCGGGGATCGACCACCTGATGGCGCATTACCTTGTGGCCGATTACCGCGCCTCGGACGCGTTCAGCCCGGCCAATGACATCAGCTTCATCTCCTATTGCGGCGGCATTCCCAAGCACCCCAACCCGTTCCGCTATAAATTCAGCTGGTCGCCCCTTGGCGTGCTCAAGGCGCTGCGCTCGCCCTCGCGCTCGGTACGGGATTACTCGGAACTCAACGTCGCGCGCCCGTGGGACGCTATTTCAAGCTACAGCGCCCCGCTGCCCACGCCCGAAACCTTCGAGGTCTACCCCAACCGCGATTCCGTGCCCTTCATCGAGGATTACCGCTTTGATTCCTCATGGAGGATCAAGCAATTCGTCCGGGGCACCCTGCGCCTGAACGGCTGGGCCGACGCATGGTCCGACATCTTCCGCGAGATCGAAACGCTGGAAGGCGAGTCCGGCGATGCGCGGCTCAAGGAAATGTCCGATCAGTTCTGGGACGAAAACGCCTATGACGAGGGCGAGCCGGATCGCGTGGTGCTGTGCGTGTCGCTCAAGGCCGAACACAATGGCGAACCCGTCTGGCACAAGACCTACGTGATGGACGCATGGGGCGACGAACGCGGCACCGCCATGGCGCGGCTGGTGTCGATCCCCGTTTCGCTGGCCGTCGAAGCGGTGCTGAACCGCGAGATCCCCGCCGGTGTCCACCCCGCCCCGCACGACCCGAAACTGGTCGAACGGTTCCTGGGCGAAGTCGACAAGCTGGCGCAGCACCTGCAAGTGGTCGATCACCTGGACTGAATCAGAAACCGGGGGGCGGGCATCCGCACCGGCCCCCGACCCGCTGTCAAACCCTGCGAAACGCCTGTTTGACCAGCCACAGCAGAACCCCGGCGACAACGCCCCAGACCGCGCCGCTGATCCCCCACATCACCATGCCGCTGGCGGTGATCAGGAATGTCAGCGCCGGTCCTTCTGTCTGGGTCGGGTCCGAAAACGCCCCGCGAAGCGACCCGACCAGCGCCGGAATCAGCGCCAGCCCCGCCAGCCCGGTGATCAGCTCGCTCGGGGCCAGCGTGGCCAGCGCCGTTACCGGCCCCGCCAGAAAGGCCAGCACCACATAGCCCACCCCCGAAACGATCGCCGCCCAGTACCGGCGCGACGGGTCGCGCCCGGCATCCTCGCTCGACATCATCGCGGCGGTGATCGCCGACATGTTCATCGGGATCGCCCCGAAGGGCGCGATCAACAGGCTGGCCAGCCCGGTCTGGCGCAACAAGGGCTGGCGCTTGAACTGATAGCCATGCATTTCCAGCACCGCGAAACCGGGAATGTTCTGCCCCGCCATCGTGACCAGAAACAGCGGGATCGCGACCGACACGAACCCTTGCAGCGTGAACACCGGCGTCAGCGGCCCAAGGTCGGGCCGCCAGCCCCCCTGCCCCATCGCCGCGCCGTCGGGCATGTCCACGCCCACGAAGAACACCACCAGAAAGGCCAGAAGCGCCAGCGGCATCGCCGACAGCTTGTTCCATGTCAGCCCGACGATCCACGCCCCGATCACCGGCAGGATCAGGCCCGGCACGCTGCCCATCGCCATTGCCGGGGCAAGGCACAACTTGAACAGCACCCCCGCCAGTAGCGCGTTCGCCACCGGCTTGGGGATTGCCGCCACCAGACGGCCAAGGGGCCGGACGATCCCGGTAATCAGGATCAACACCGCACAGCAGATCAACGCGCCCACCGCCTCGGCAAAGCCGCCGGGCAGGGCCACACTGGCCGCCATGAACGCCGCGCCGGGGGTGGACCACGCCACCGCTGCCGGAACCCGCGAAACGGCGGGCAGAACGATGCTGCACACCCCCATGCCGAGCGTGGCAAAGAACAGCCCCGTCGCCGCCTGCGCCTCGGTCGCGCCCATGCTGGTCAACCCGGCCAGAACGATGGCGAAAGACGCGGTATAGCCCACGAAGGCGGCCAGCAGCCCCATGTAAACCGCCGAGGGCGAAAGCTCTTTGATCATGAAATCAGGTCCGGTGACGTTTGAAATATCGCGCCCCCGCCATGCCATGAAATCGACAGAGGGCCAAGCCGTCACGCCAACTCTTCCCCCGCAACGAAAGCGTGTGTAGGATTCACGGCATACAAGTATTTCCCGTTTCCCCGAGGTTTATCTTGCCCAACGAAACCGCCCCTGATGACCTGCCGAAAATCTGGTATACGCGCATTCTGCAATCGACCAATGTGCAATTGCGTATGGATTTTTCTATCGAGCGTGACGCACTGGAGTATAAGCACGATTTCATTCTATATCGTCCCGTTGCCCGTAAAGATGCTCCGACACATCTCACTCTGAAGCGGGGTCACGAACGCATTGCTAGCACTTGCAAGGATGCATTCATTATTATCGATGGCCTTCTGGTCATCTCTCCAAAGTTCCGGGATGTGCTGACCCGGTTCGATCTGGGCCGGACTGGTCTGTTCGAGGTGCCGATTTACCAACCCGATGGCGAAACCCTGTCAGACTATCCGCCGCATTACATCCTGCATGTGGCCGAAACCAAGGACTGTTTCGTGCCCGAAGCGTCGGAGTATGTCAGGCAGATGATCCGTTATGGCGAAACCGAGCCCCGCCCAAACGCGCCATGGGCCGCCGATTTCACTCGGGACAGGCTGGCGGTCCGGGCGTCGGCCGCCGAAGGCGTCGATCTCTGGGCCCACCCGAACCTAAGCGAACGCCTGTTTTTCAGCGACCGCCTGAAACAGGCCATCGAGGCCGCCGAGCTTGCAACGAAGGATTTCGGCCCAATCGCTGCCACGATCGTGGCCTGACGTATCCCGCGGCCCGATTGCCCGCCTGCGCGGGCGTTCGCCCCGTTAACCCCGCCCGGCACCGCCGGACGCGCCGATACAATACCGACGCGATACCGACGTTTTACCGAAAGTGAATTTTCTGCAAAATCAGCGCGTTAACCGCGATTCGCGCGATCAGCCGCCGCGCACCAGATCGTCCTCGTCATCGACGATGGAAATGCCCAGCTCGTCCAGCCCGTTTTCCAGATGGTCCGACAGGTGCGGCGTGCCCAGCAGGTAATCGGCGGTGGGCGTGGTCGCCTCGTCTCTGGCGGTGCGCTTGGCCTCTTCCAGTTCGTCCGAGGTGAAGCTGTCTCGCCCGATCCACATCAGCGCCACAAGGCTGGCCTGTTCCTCCTCGGTCAGCCGCTCGATAAAGGCGCGCAGCTCGGGCTCGGCCCGCTCCAGTTCGCGCGCCATCAACACGACCTGGGCAATCTTGTATGTGCTAATATCCAGCATGGTTCATCTCCTGTTCGCGTAGCATATCACAGGATTGAGCCGCTGTATCTCTTTCGTCTTTGATCTTACGCAAAAAGACGCCCACAGATCGCAGGTTCGCATCACCCCCCGCCTTATGGCCCGACGGCATCGGTGACGCCGGGGCCGGAAAACCTTTGAAAGGGTGATCCGTCCTGTTGTTCCCCACGTAGAAGAACCATGTTGCAACACACTGAAACGCCTGACCGGCCCTGGCTCTCGTCCAGCCTGCGGCGACGTGCTAAACCCATGCCGAAGGCCGCAACCAGATCGGACAAGGCGCCAGTGGCGAACGCGACAGACAGTCAGAACGAGCATTGGGTCACCTGCATCGTCCGGGTCAGGGACATGCAGGATCAGGCGGCCTTTGCGGAGCTGTTCCACCATTTCGCCCCACGCGTGAAGGCATTTCTGATGAAATCCGGGGCCGATGCGGCGCTGGCCGAAGA
The DNA here is from genome assembly GCF_018862045.1 of Roseovarius sp. PS-C2. Lineage (NCBI taxonomy): Bacteria > Pseudomonadati > Pseudomonadota > Alphaproteobacteria > Rhodobacterales > Roseobacteraceae > Roseovarius > Roseovarius sp. PS-C2. The sequence goes on along the minus strand of NZ_JAHKSQ010000004.1, from coordinate 104,550 downwards.
ATGCGCGCAGGACGTGATGGCGACCTTGTGGCAAAAGGCGCATCTGTTCGATCCCTCCCGCGCCAGCGTCGCGACATGGGTTTTCACCATCGCGCGCAATCGCAGGGTCGACGCGATCCGTAAAATGAAACGCCCCGATCCCGCGGACCTGCCATGGGGGCCCGAATCCGAACCGGACCAGGCCGATATTCTGGCCCTGCAACAGGAAAGCGCCTTGCTGGGCCAGGCAATCTCACGCCTGCCCGACAAACAGAAACTACTGATTGAAAAGGCCTATTTCGGCGATCTGAGCCACCGGGAAATCGCCCGGCAAACCGGCCTGCCCCTGGGCACGATCAAATCCAGAATACGTCTGGCGCTGGACCGCCTGCGCCACGCAATGAAGTGAAAACCGCGATGCAAGACCAGATCAAACACCACCTGACGGATGCCCTACTGATGGCCTATTCAGCCGGCACCCTCCCCGAGGCGTTCAGCCTGACGGTGGCGGCCCATATCTCGCTGTGTGACGACTGCCGTGCACGTCTGGGGGCGTTCGAGGCCGTTGGCGGTGTCCTGATCGACACTGCAGAGGCCAGCCCCATGGCGGCTGGCAGCCTCGAGGCCACGCTGGAGAGGCTCACGGCAGAGGGCCCGCAACAGCCCCAGGGCCACTCCGCTCCGCGCGTCGACGGCGTTTTGCCCCGTCCCGTGCAGGACTATATCGGCGGTGATCTGGATTGCGTCCGCTGGCGGCCTGTCGGGATGGGCGTCAGGCAGGCGATCATCCCCACCGCACGCGATGCAACCGCGCGGCTGCTTTATATCCCGGCGGGCGCCGCTGTCCCCGACCACGGGCATCGCGGCACGGAACTGACGCTCGTCCTGCAGGGCGCATTCCATGACGAGGTCGACCGCTTCGGCCCCGGCGATATCGAGGTGGCCGACGAGGATCTGGATCACAGGCCGGTTGCGGATGCGGGGGCCGATTGTATCTGCCTTGCCGCAACGGACGCCCCCTTGCGGTTCAAAGGGCTCCTGCCACGCCTCGCACAACCGTTCCTGCGGATTTGATCAACGCCCGTGGCTGCGGTCATAGCCGTTCACCGGCGGGCTTTGCCACCCTGTCAACGCACCGTCAGCGGGCGCAAACACCTCGACCAGCAGGGGATGACACGCCGCCGCATCGCTGGAGTGTTCCGAAGAACAATCGCCCCCCGGACAGGCCGACAAAGCCCCCAGAAGGTCGATCTCGGCAAAGAACTCCAGATAATCGCCGGGCCGCACCGGGCTGGCCTTCATGAAATATTGACCCGTATCGCGGGTAAAGCCGGTGCACATGAACACGTTCAGCACGTCATGCACATGCGGCTCCGCCTCGCTCAGGGTCATGCCCGTCTCGTCGGCCAGCGCACGCGTCAGGTTCGAGTGGCAGCAATGGTGGTATTGCGCCCCGGACAGCAGGTTGCCGGTGTAAGGATCGCAGCGCGTGCCGATCACGTCATGCACCGAGCCGCCGAACTCATCCATGCCATACCAGCCCAACGTATCGTCGGTGATCGTCGCCATCGGGCGCAGAAACGGAAAGGATGACCACATCCGCTCGCCCGCGCTCAGATGGGTGCCATGCAATGCGCGGGATTTGCCGGAATAGAACCTTTCGGACAGGTCATGGGAGTTCCACAGGTTCAGATCACCCACCTGCGGGCCTTCGACCGATGAGATGCGGAAAAACTGTCCGGCAGCCACCCGGAAACAGGCGGCATCGCGTGGGGGCACCTCTACCTCACCAACCTTTCTGGCGGTCTGACGCGCGCTGGCATAGAGCGCCATATCCGGCGCGGGTAGCGTATCGTTGGGATAGCAGATGACAGGTTTCACTGCGCGGCGGGCGGCGGCATCCGTGGGCTCTTGCATCGGGTGGTCTTTCCGGGTCGGTCTCAGTTGGCCTTGCAATCCAAAGGGGGTTTTCCGTTGGATGTAAAGGCCTCGGCCCCACAGGCCATGCAGCGATATTTACGCTGCCCATCTCTGTCGCCACGACGATATTCGCGCCAGCGGCACTGACGCGTGCGCCGGTTCGAGAAGATCACGATCAGAAGAAAGGCCACGATCAGGCCGACGACGATGATCAAGGCTGCACCCCGCTATGATTGCGAGGCCCTTATAACTGCCCTGCATCCGCGCCGAAACCGGCGCTTTGGGCAAACTGGCCCGGTATCGTACTGGTTACCACATGACGCGCGGCGGCCCGGCCTGTTTCGCGTCGCCGGGCCACCCGCGATTGATCGCCTCAGTAATAGGCGTACATCTGCTCCAGCGCGGTCATCTCGGGACCGGCGGGCGCAGCGGGTTTGTTTGCAGGCTCGTCCTGATAGTAAACCTCGAACCAATCCGCCATATTCTCGGCTTTGGCGTCGGATTCAGGAACTTCGCTGTGCATCTGTTTGACTGCAAGTGCCATGGGTCTCTCCATCATGTTGCACCGCAGAATATAGGCTTCTGCACCGCAGCATTACACAGACACAATTGCAGACGCGCTATGCGCAGGGCGCAAAATGCACAAAAAAGCCCCGGTCCAGCGCCGGGGCTTTCGATTTTACGCCTGAAATCCGGTCAGACCGCCCGATCCAGCATCATCTTCTTGATCTCTGCGATGGCCTTGGCCGGGTTCAGACCCTTGGGGCAGGTCTTGGTGCAGTTCATGATCGTATGACAGCGGTACAGCTTGAACGGGTCTTCCAGATCGTCCAGACGCTCGCCCGTGGCCTCGTCGCGGCTGTCGATGATCCAGCGATAGGCATGCAACAACGCCGCCGGCCCAAGATATTTGTCGCCGTTCCACCAATAGCTGGGGCACGAGGTCGAACAACTGGCGCACATCACGCATTCATACAAGCCATCCAGCTTGGCGCGGTCTTCGATGGACTGCTTCCATTCCTTGGCCGGGCGGTTCGTCTTGGTTTCCAGCCAGGGCATGATCGACGCGTGCTGCGCGTAGAAATGCGTCAAGTCGGGGATCAGGTCCTTGACCACCGGCATGTGCGGTAGCGGGTAAATCTTCACGTCGCCCTTGATTTCATCCATGCCGTAGATACAGGCCAGCGTGTTGATCCCGTCGATATTCATCGCACAGGAGCCGCAAATCCCCTCGCGACAAGAGCGGCGGAAGGTCAGCGTCGGGTCGACCTTGTTCTTGATGTAGATCAGCGCATCCAGAACCATCGGCCCGCAATCGTCCATATCCACGAAATAGGTATCGACACGAGGATTTTCGCCGTCATCCGGGTTCCAGCGATAGATCTGGAACTTGCGGACATTGCTCGCGCCCTCGGGCTTGGGCCATGTCTTGCCCGCCGTCATGCGGGAATTCTTGGGGAGTCTGAGTTGAACCATTTTCGTCTCCTCCGCTCAGCCGCCGAACAGCGTCATGCTGTTCCCGGCGATGCATTGCACGGCTTCGGGGCGCTGCGCGATGTCCAGCACCTGCTCTACCGTCGATTCGGTCACGCCAGAGACAGACGCCCCGGCAATTGTCAGGATTTCCCGCGCCGAGGCCGCATCAATGATGCAGTCCGTCACCGGCGCGGCATTCACACCGGGGAATCTCTGTTCCACGACACCGTTCACCACGGCCTTTGCCTGATCGCGCGCCAGCCTGTCAGCAGCGTCGTTCGCCACGTTACAGCCCGACAGCACGGCAACCAGGGCCAGACCGGACAGAACCCGCATCATCAGAACGTCCGCTCCTTGGGGGCAATCTTCTTGATGCTGATGCCGCCCTCGGATTCCGGGGTCAGCGGGTCTTCGATGATCGGGCGATAGCTCAGATCGACGGTGGTATCGCCAACCCGCGCGATGGTGTGAACGCGCCATTTCTTGTCGTCGCGCTTGGAAAAATCCTCGTGCGCGTGGGCGCCACGGGATTCCTTGCGCGCCTCGGCACCGTTGATGGTGGCCAGCGCATTGGGCATCAGGTTGGTCAGTTCCAGCGTTTCCATCAGGTCCGAGTTCCACACGAGGCTGCGGTCGCTGACCTTCAGGTCGCCCATCTTGCCGGCGATGGCTTCCATCTTCTTGACGCCTTCGGCCAGCGTTTCCGAGGTCCGGAACACGGCGGCGTCTTCCTGCATGGTCTTCTGCATTTCCAGACGCAGATCGGCGGTTGCAATCGCACCATCGGCATTGCGCAGGGTGTCGAAGCGGTCGAACGCCTTGTCGACCTGCGCGGTGTTCGTCGCCGGAACCGCGCTTTCGGGATCGACAACCTTGCCCGCGCGAATGGCAGCGGCACGGCCGAACACCACAAGGTCGATCAGCGAGTTCGAGCCGAGGCGGTTCGCCCCGTGAACGCTGGCGCAACCGGCCTCGCCCACGGCCATCAGGCCGGGCACGACGGCATGCGGATCGTCCTTGGTGGGGTTCAGAACCTCGCCCCAGTAGTTCGTGGGGATACCGCCCATGTTGTAATGCACCGTCGGCAGCACCGGGATCGGTTCCTTGGTCACGTCCACACCGGCAAAGATGCGGGCCGATTCCGAAATACCGGGCAGGCGCAGTTGCAGCGCCTCGGGTGGCAGGTGCGACAGGTTCAGGTGAATGTGGTCGCCATTCGCCCCCACGCCCCGGCCCTCGCGGATTTCCATGGTCATCGAGCGGCTGACATAATCGCGCGGCGCAAGGTCCTTGTAGTTGGGCGCATAGCGCTCCATGAACCGTTCGCCTTCGCTGTTGGTCAGGTAACCCCCCTCGCCGCGTGCGCCTTCGGTGATCAGGCAGCCCGAGCCATAGATGCCCGTCGGGTGGAACTGCACGAATTCCATGTCCTGCAGGGGCAGGCCCGCACGGGCCACCATACCGCCCCCGTCGCCGGTGCAGGTATGCGCGCTGGTCGCGCTGAAATAGGCCCGGCCATAGCCACCGGTGGCCAGCACGACCATCTTGGCGTTGAACACATGCATCGTGCCATCGTCCAGCTTCCAGCAGACAACGCCGGTGCAGGCGCCGTCATCGCTCATGATCAGGTCGATGGCGAAATATTCGATGTAGAATTCCGCGTTGTTCTTGAGGCTCTGGCCGTAAAGCGTGTGCAGGATCGCGTGGCCGGTCCGGTCGGCGGCGGCGCAGGTGCGCTGCACCGGGGGGCCTTCGCCGAATTCGGTGGTATGGCCACCAAACGGGCGCTGGTAAATCTTGCCCTCTTCGGTGCGGCTGAAGGGAACGCCGTAATGTTCCAGTTCATACACGGCCTTGGGGGCCTCGCGCGCCAGGTATTCCATGGCGTCGGTATCGCCCAGCCAGTCACTGCCCTTGACGGTGTCGTACATGTGCCACTGCCAGTGATCGGGCCCCATGTTCGACAGCGACGCGGCAATGCCGCCCTGCGCCGCCACGGTATGCGAACGCGTCGGGAAAACCTTGGTCACGCAGGCCGTGCGCAGGCCCTGCTCGGCCATGCCGAGCGTGGCGCGCAGCCCGGCGCCCCCCGCCCCCACGACAACCACGTCATAATCATGTGTTTCGTATTCGTAAGCAGCCATTGCCTGAAAACTCCGGGGTTAAAGGGCGATCTTGAGAACGGCGAACAGGCCCGTGGCCATCATCCCGTAGCTCAGCACCGTGGCCGAGATGATCAGGATCTTGCGAGTGATCCCGCGCGAATAATCCTCGATCATGATCTGCGCGCCCTTGCGGAAATGCTGCAGGCCCACGAACAGGACCAGCATGGTCAGGATGGCCATGGCAGGATGCGAAAAGGCCTGCGTGACCTCTTCGTGCGTCCCACCCAGGGTGCGGCCAAAGACGAACAGGAAAATCGGCACGATCAGCGCCAGGCCCACGGCGCTGACGGTCATGTACCAGTGATGCTCGGTGCCGGTATGGGCGGCGCCCAGACCTTCGGCTCGCTTGCGTGCGGTCAGATAACGCATGGCTGGCCTCCCCTCAGATGATGATCAGCGTGATGACGGTCAGGACGACCGATCCTGCGATGCAGGCGATGCCCAGCTTTTCGGCGGCTTCGATTTCAAGCCCCTTGCCCGCATCGAAATACAGATGCCGCAGACCGGCCAGGTAGTGATACCAGACCGCCCAAAGCGACAGGGTAAAGACCAGATCGCCGAACCACGATGTAACGACGGCATTGGCCGTAGCGAAATACTCCGGCCCCGTCGCGGCGGCCAGCAGCCACCAGACGACCAGAAGCGCGGCAACGATCAACGCGTTGCCGGTGATCCGTGTCAGGATCGAAGTGATCGAGGTCAGCTGGGGGCGATAGACTTGCAGATGCGGTGACAGGGGGCGTTCGCCCTGGTTCACGTCGGCCATGGTCGGTCCCTTCGTTTTCGTCTTGGTGCGCAGCCCTCGACGCGGGCGCGCCCGTTTACGGAACCTCTTTTAGCGCCTGAACGGGGTTTGCACAGCCCCAATCGCCGGAATCTGCAAGCAATTCGTCGCAGAACGGTTATTTGTGATCACGCCAGAATTTACGTGATCACAAATATCGGCAATTTTCCGTTTCAATTGTCCACATTTCGACAATCCCCCGGCCTGCTGAGTCTTTTTGCTCCCTTGCGCTGCGCGAAACCCGCTCGGCAATTCGTGATCACAAATCGGCCTTCAGGTCTTGAACAACCGGTAAATCGCCGGAATCACCAGCACCGTCAGCAGGGTCGAGGAAATCAGACCAAAGAACAGCGACAATGCCAGCCCCTGAAAGATCGGATCGGCCAAGATCACCGCCGCCCCGATCATCGCCGCCAGAGCGGTCAGCAGGATCGGGCGGAACCGGATCGCACCGGCCTCGATCAGGATCTCCAGATCGCTTTTGCCCGCCGGGTCGGTATGGCGGATGAAATCCACCAACAGGATAGAATTGCGCACGATGATCCCGGCCAGCGCGATGAACCCGATCATCGACGGGGCCGAAAACGGCGCGCCCCACAGCCAGTGGCCCAGCATGATCCCGATAAAGGTCAGCGGCACCGGCGTCAGGATCACCAGCGGCACGCGGAACGATCCGAACTGCGCCACCACCAGAATGTAAATCCCCAGCAACGCCACACCGAACGCCGCCCCCATGTCACGGAACGTCACCCAGGTGACCTCCCACTCGCCATCCCACAACAGGGTCACACCGCTTTCGTCGGCGGGCTGCCCGTTCAGCGCGATCTGCGGTTTCTGCCCCTCGGGCCAGTCCATGTCGTCGATCCGTTCGGCCACGGCCAGCATGCCGTAAAGCGGGGCCTCGAAATCCCGGGCCAGTTCGGCCGTGACCATCTCAAGCTCGCGCCCGTTGCGCCGGAACACCGGGAACGAGGCCTGTTCCTCGCGCAGTTGCACCACATCGCCCAGTTCGACCACGCCCCGCGCCCCCGGCAACACGTTGGCCGGGATCGGGGTGGACAGCATCCGCTGATCCATCACCCGGTCGCCCTTGGCGCGCGCCACGGTGATCGGAATCGGATCGCGCCCTTCGCCGCGATGCGAATATCCCACCGTCGTCTGACCGTTGAGGATGGCCAGCGTGTCGAACACATCGGCCTCTTGTACGCCAAAGAATTCCAGGTCGTCGGAGGAAATCGTCGCCCGCAGCCGCCGGGGCTGCACGCCGAAACTGTCGTCCACATCCACCACATAGGGCACATCCTCGAAGGCCGAACGCAGTTTGCGCGCCACCTCGCGCCGGGTTTCGGCATCGGGGCCATACACCTCGGCCAGAAGGGTCGCCAGCACCGGCGGGCCGGGCGGCGGTTCGACGGTTTTCACGACCGTGCCCTCGGGCAGGTCCAACGCCGCCACCCGTTCACGCAGATCCAGTGCGATCTCGTGACTGGTGCGTTCCCGCTCGCCCTTGGGCAACAGGTTCACCTGCACATCGCCCTGCTCGGGCATCGCCCGCAGGTAGTAATGCCGCACCAGCCCGTTGAAATTGAACGGGGCCGCCGTGCCGGAATGGGTTTGCGCGGCCACGACCTCGGGCAAGTCCATCACCGTGCGCGCCACCTGTTGCACCACCGCATCCGTCGCCTCGACCGAAGCCCCCTCGGGCAGATCGACCACCACCGACAATTCCGACTTGTTGTCGAAGGGCAGCAGCTTCACCGTCACGTCCTTGGTATAAAGCAACCCGAGCGAGCCGAACGAGATCACCACCGTCAGCAACAGGAACAGCCCGCTGCGCCCCTTGGTCGCCAGAATGGGCGTGGCCACCTTGCGGTAAATACGGCCCAAGGCGCCCTCGCCCTCTTCGTGGTGGAGCGGGCCCTTGCCCGCCACCTTGATCATCAGCCACGGCGTCACCATCACCGCCACGAAAAACGAAAAGATCATCGCCGCCGAGGCATTGGCCGGAATCGGGCTCATGTAGGGGCCCATCAGGCCCGACACGAACAGCATCGGCAACAGCGCCGCCACCACGGTCAGCGTGGCAACTATGGTGGGATTGCCCACTTCGGCCACGGCGTCGACCGCCGCCCTGATCCGGCTTTTGCCCCGGTCCAACTGCCAATGCCGCGAGATGTTCTCGATCACCACAATCGCGTCATCCACCAGAATGCCGATGGAAAAGATCAACGCGAACAGCGACACGCGGTTCAGCGTATAGCCCATGATCCACGCCGCAAACAGCGTCAGAAGAATGGTCATCGGAATGACCACCGCCACCACGATGCTTTCGCGCCAACCAATCGACAGCCAGACCAGCGCGATGATCGACACCGTGGCCAGCCCGAGATGGAACAGCAGTTCATTGGCCTTTTCATTGGCCGTTTCGCCGTAATCGCGCGTCACCGACAGGGCCACGCTTTCGGGGATCAGATCGCCCTCCAGCATGTGAACCTTGTGCAGGATTTCCTCGGCCACGATCACCGCATTGGCCCCGGCGCGCTTGGCCAGCGCCAACGTGACCGCGGGCGCGCGATGCAACTCGCCGCCTTCGGCGCGGGTGATGTTGGCCGCGTATTGTTCCGACATGTCGGGCACGAATTCGATCCCGGCCACGTCACCCACATATACGGGCCGCCCGTCGCGCGTGGTCACCAGCAGGCTGGCGATCTCGGCGGGATCGGTCAGGGTTTCGCCTGCGATCAGGTCGATCTGCTGCCCGCCATCGCGCAGCTTGCCGGTGCTGAAGGCCCGGTTGGCGCTTTGCACCTTGCCCGCCAGTTGTTGCAGCGTCACACCGTACAGCGCCAGCTTCTCGGGGTCGGGGGCCACGCGGATCGCTTCCTGCGCCTCTCCGGTCAGATAGGTCAGGCCGACATCCCCGATCTTGGTCAGCTCACTCCGCAAGGTCCGGGCGATCCGCGTCAGATCGTAGGACGACACCTCGTGCCCCGGCTTGCCCGACAAGGTCAGCGTCACGATAGCTACATCGTTGATGCCCCGCCCCACGATCAGCGGCTCGGGAATGCCCACCGGGATACGATCCAGATTGGCGCGCACCTTTTCATGCACCCGCAGGATCGCCGCATCCGCCGGGGTGCCCACCTTGAACCGGGCGGTCACCATCGCGGCATCGTCGTAAGTCTGCGAATAGACATGCTCCACGTCGTCGATGGCCTGCACGATGCTTTCCATCGGCTCGCTCACCAGTTGCACCGCATCCTCGGCGGTCAGGCCCGAAGCCTGGATATGGATATCCACCAGCGGTACGGAAATCTGCGGCTCTTCCTCGCGCGGCAGGCTGATCAGCGCGATCAGTCCCACGGCCAGCGCCGCCAGAATGATCAGCGGCGTCAGGGGCGAGGTGATGAAGCCCCGCGTCAGCCGCCCCGCCAGCCCGAGGGCGCGATCGCTGTTGTCCTGATCACTCATCGCCGCTCACCACCACATCGCCGGGCTGCAATCCCGTCAGTATGTGAACCATCGCCGTTCCGTCGCGATCATGGGCCGGGCCGACGACGACGCTGCGCAAGATGGCTTCGCCGTCTTCGGTCACGCGCACGAAATCCAGCCCCGACCGCGTGATCACCGCATCGCGCGGAATCAGGATGGCCTGATGCTCGCCCACCGGCAGGCGCACCAGAACGCGGGCATCGACATAGCGCTCGCTCAGCCCCCCGACCTCGACATCGGCGATGACTCGGCCGTTTTCGATCAACGGATAAACCTTGGCCAGCGTCCCGGTGCGCGCCCCGTCCGGCCCTTCGATCTGAATGTCGTCGCCTTCCTTCATCGCTCCGGCATGGCGCTCGGGCACGGCCAGGCGCAGGAACACACCGCCACCGCCCATCGTGGCGATGGTCTGCCCCGGCGTCACGACAGCGCCTTCGGTCACCGGCACATCCAGCACGACACCGCCGAGCGGGGCAAAGACATCGCCCTCGGCAACCTGCTGTTCGATGACATGACGCTCGGCGCGGGCGGCGGCGATCTCGTTGGTGATCACGCTGACCTGCGTGCGCAAGGCATCCAGCCGCTGCGCCGTGGTCACGCCCCGTTGCAACAGCTCCTCACCGCGTGTCAGTTCCGTCCGGGCATTTTCCAGCCGCGATTCAGCGGCCTGCAAACGGGCATCGACCGCGCGAAGCTGGAAATCCAGCTTTTCATCCACCACGCGAGCCAGTTGCGCACCGCTGTCCACGCGGTCGCCTTCCGCCACGGTCAGTATGGTCAGCGTCCCGCCCAACCGCGCCCGCGCCGGAACGCGATCCCGCGTCTCGATACGGCCATAGACGGCCTTCCAGTCCGTTACCGTGACAGGCTCCACCGTGATTTCAGTGGCAAAGGCAGGCCCGGCCACGAACAGAGCCATGACAAGTGCCCGCAGGGCGGATCGGATATTGGACATTTTGATGCTCCGACAGCGACGACAGTGGCGCGAACCTAATCACTCACATTCTGAAAACAATATGTGTAGTGACAGGATCGCCCCTGACAGTCAACCACGCCCGGATATCCGAGGTCAAAGCGGAATCAGCGCCCAGTAATCCAGATCCAGCAGAACATGCGGCAGGTATTTCCCGTCCTCGCCCCTGAGCGTGAACGGCTCACCGCCCTTCGTGGCCACCAGCCGCAGGCGCAGCGCCCCCACACCTGGCGCCGGGGTTTCCGCCTTGTCCAGAACCTCGGACCACGCCTTGATCGTATCGCCGCTGTAGCACGGGTTGGCATGGGCCCCCGCATTCAGCCCGGCGATCATCTGCGCATTCGCCAGCCCGTTGAAGCTCAGCGTGCGGGCCATGGAAATCACGTGCCCGCCATAGATCAGGCGGTTGCCGTCCTCGCGCAGGGTAGCGTCGAAATGCACCTTGGCCGTGTTCTGCCAAAGGCGCGTGGCCATCATGTGCTCGGCCTCTTCGACGGTCACGCCATCGACATGGTCGATCACCTCGCCCACCTCGTAATCGCCCCAGCGATGCGGCTCTCCGGCGAGGGTGAAATCGTAATCGGTAAAATTCAGCCCGTCGGGGATCACCAGATCGCCCGCAGCCAGTGCGGGCTTGAGATCGGGAATGCTGGTTTCGGGGGCCGCAGCCTCGGGATCGCGCTTGCGCACCATGACCCAACGCACATACTCCATCACGGTTTCGCCGCGCTGGTTTTCGCCTTTGGTGCGCACCCAAACGACGCCGGATTTCCCGTTGGAATTCTGCTTGAGCCCGATCACCTCGCTGGTCGAGCGCAGCGTATCGCCCGGATAGACCGGCTTCAGCCAGCGGCCCTCGGCATAGCCCAGATTGGCCAGCGCATTCAGCGACACATCCGGCACCGTCTTGCCGAACACCACATGAAACGCCGCCAGATCGTCCAGCGGGCTGGACGGCAAACCGCACCCGCGCGCGAACTCGTCTGACGAATACAGCGCATGGCGCGCCGGGTAGAGCGCATGATAGAGGGCACGCTCGCCGCCCGACACGGTGCGCGGCACCGCGTGTCGAATGACATCGCCAATCGAATAATCTTCGAAAAACCGGCCCGGATTCGTCTTGGCCATGGTCATTGCTCTCCCAGCTTGAGATCGGGGGTATAGGTGCCGTCCACCTCTTTCACCACGGCCTGACCGCAGCGCATTACGCCATTGGCATGGTCAAAAGCATAGGTCGGGCCGCCATGCAGCGCCCACCCCTTGTTCAGGGCCGCCGTGACCTTGTGGCAGAACTCCGACGTGTCGTCGGCCGACAGGAAACGATAAAGCTGCATCTCTGATCACCCGAACACAGGATAGCCAAGCTGGTAATGCACCAGCGAAATCACCGCGAACACCACGACCGAGGCAACAACCGCGATAATTTCCTTGCGCTTCGGCGCAGGGGCGGGCGGGGTCCATTCCGGCTCGGCACTGTTGATCAGCTTCACCTCGACCAGCGACCAGATCAGCAAACCGCCGAACAACACGAAAGACGGCACATCGCCGTTCACCAGCAGGTGCGCCAGGGCCCAGGCCCGCACACCGCCCAGCATCGGGTGGCGCATCTTGCGCGCCAGCCCGGTTTTCATCCCCGCCGCCGCGAACATGTAGACCGATAGCAGCATCAGCAGGTTGTTGATGCCCACCGTGGCCGGGTGACGACCCCAGAAAAACGCGCCATCCGCCGCGCGATAGCCGATCACCATCAGCACCACACCGGCCAGAATCACCAGCGCCGCCAGCCCCTTGCCGGCATTGCCCATGCCTGCGCGCATCCCCGGCGCGATCCGTTTGAACATGTGGCCCGCCGCCCAAAGGACCAGACCAAGGATAAGATACGTCATGCCGTGTTACTCCGCTGCCATCTCTGCGATGGCCGCAGCTTTGGCCAGAATCCGCTGCGCTGCAACCACATGCAGGTTTTCGACGATCTGCCCGTCCACCACGGCCACCCCCTGCCCCGAGGCCTTGCTTTCCTCGAAGGCGGCGATCTGGCGCTCGGCCAGGTCGATCTCGGATTGCGTCGGCGCAAAGGCGGTGTTGGTCACTTCGACCTGCGCGGGATGGATCAGCGTCTTGCCGTCAAAGCCCAGGTCGCGGCCCTGTTCGCATTCCGCCTTCAGCCCGTCACCGTCGCGGAACCGGTTGTAAACCCCGTCGATCGCCACAACGCCGCGCGCCGCGCGGGCGGCCATGACGATCATCTGCAACGAGGTCATCAGCGGCAGGCGGTCGGCCCGTGTGCGGCAGCCCAGATCCTTGGTCAGGTCGTTGGTCCCGGCCACCAGCCCCGACACCTGTGCATGTGCAGCAATCTCGCGCGCATTGAACACGCAGACGGGCGTTTCCATCATCACCCAGATCGGCATGTCCGGCCCCAGCAGATCGGCCAGGTTGTCCACATCCGAGGGCGTGTTGACCTTGGGCAGCAGGATCGCATCCGCCCCCGCATCGCGCAACGCGCGCACGTCTTCCAGACCCCATTCGGTGGTCAGCGCATTGATCCGCACGATCTTGGAACGCTTGCCATAGCCGCCCTCTTTCAGCGCGTTGGCCAGCGTTTGCCGCGCTTCTGCCTTGGCTTCGGGGGCGACCGCATCTTCGAGGTCAAAGATAATGGCGTCACAAGGCAGCGAACGCGCCTTTTCCAACGCCCTGTCCTTGGAACCGGGGATATAAAGAACCGAACGATAAGGCCGTGTCGCGGTGTCCATCTGGCAGCGCCTCCCGAGTCATGCAGAAATAAACTTGCGCCGAAATGCCATTTTTTGCCCGAAAAGTTCAAGCACTTTGTCGCCGCGGCGCAGAAAACGCCGCTCGGATCAGGTCAGCGCAACCCAGATCAGTCTGGTGCCCGTCACCGCCAGCAGCACATATGTAATGGCGAAAAACAGGCGCTCGGGCACTACCCGATGCGCCCGCACCCCCAGCCACGCGCCCAGAACCGCAAACGGCGCCAGCACCAGATCCAGCATGACCGTATCCAGCGTGAATATCCCCAGAAAGGCATAGGGCACGAATTTCATCATGTTCAAAACCCAGAACACGAGCACCGTGGTGGCCTGAAACGTGGTCTTGTCCAGCCTCTGGGACAACAGGTAAACGGCAGCGGGCGGGCCGCCCGCATGGCTGACGAAACTGGTGAACCCGGCCACCGTTCCGGCCAGCATCCCCGCCCAGCCCGGCAAGGGCCGGCCCGACAATTTCACCAGCCCCGCGCGCAACGCCATACGCCAGACGATGAAGGCCAGGCAGATACTGCCGATCAGCAAGCGGAACAGGTCCGGCTCGGCCACCGTATACAGCACCGCCCCCAGTGCCACGCCCGGCACACAGCCCAGCAACAGCCGCCGCGCATCGCGCCAGTTCCAGCGCCGCCAATAGGGCCGCAAGGTGGACACATCGATCAGCATCAGCAGCGGCAGCATGATCCCCAACGCTCGCCCCGGCTCGATCACCAGCGCCAGAATCGACGCGCTGGCAAAGGCCGCGCCCGATCCGAAACCGCCCTTCGAAATGCCCGCGAATACCACTGCGGGCAGGGCAACCGCAAAAACTGATGGCTCGGCCAAGATCATCGCGAACGGTCCTAAATGCCTGTTTCCACACCGTGTTAGCGCGCGTCATGGCCGGACGCCAGCATCGCGCCAAATCCGCGCCGCAACGCAGCGCCCTTGCGTGCGCGCCAATTTGGGACTACCCCAAGCGCGAAAATTCCAACCGACCGGAGACAAATCCAATGGCCAGACCCAAGATTGCCCTCATCGGCGCAGGACAGATCGGCGGCACGCTTGCTCACCTTGCTGCAATGAAGGAACTGGGCGACGTCGTCCTCTTCGATATCGCCGAAGGCACCCCCGAAGGCAAAGCGCTCGACATCGCGGAATCCGGCCCCTCCGAAGGGTTCGACGCACGCCTCAAGGGCACGCAGGACTATGCCGACATCGCGGGCGCAGACGTCTGCATCGTCACCGCCGGTGTGCCCCGCAAGCCGGGCATGAGCCGCGACGACCTGCTGGGCATCAACCTCAAGGTCATGAAATCCGTGGGCGAAGGCATCCGCGACAACGCGCCGAACGCCTTTGTCATCTGCATCACCAATCCGCTCGACGCGATGGTCTGGGCGCTGCAGAAATTCTCGGGCCTGCCCGCCGAAAAAGTCTGCGGCATGGCCGGTGTTCTGGACAGCGCGCGCTTCCGCCACTTCCTCAGCCTCGAATTCGACGTGTCGATGAAAGACGTCAGCGCCTTCGTTCTGGGTGGCCACGGCGACACGATGGTTCCCCTGACCCGCTACTCCACCGTCGCAGGCATCCCGCTGCCGGACCTGGTGAAAATGGGCTGGACCACGCAGGAAAAACTGGACGCCATCGTTCAGCGCACCCGCGACGGCGGCGCCGAAATCGTCGGCCTTCTGAAAACCGGCTCGGCCTTCTACGCGCCCGCCACCTCGGCCATCGAAATGGCCGAAGCCTACCTCAAGGACCAGAAACGCGTCCTGCCCTGCGCCGCCCATTGCAACGGCCAGTACGGGCTTGACGGGTTCTATGTGGGCGTGCCCACCGTGATCGGCGCAGGCGGCATCGAACGCGTGGTCGAGATCAAGCTGAACAAGGACGAACAGGCGATGTTCGACAGCTCGGTCAAGGCCGTCAAAGGCCTGGTCGAGGCCTGCCAGGGCATCGACGGCTCGCTGGCCTGATCGGCGAGATCACAACAAACCTGAACAGCGGCGCCCCAGCGGCGCCGTTTTTCATTTCGCGCCCTGCCCCGGCCCCGGCGCATGATTCTTTCAAACATAGATTTTTCATGATGTTTATCTTTTGTGATCACACGATTTAATGCCGTGATCACAAATGCCGGAAAATGGCTTGGATTCCCCGTACTCATGCAAAATTCACTTCCCGCACGTCCCGCGAATATGACACACACGGGGTAATCGTAGCAAAACGGGACAATTTCATGAATATCCATGAGTATCAGGCGAAGGCTCTGCTTCGCTCCTACGGCGCCCCGGTCTCGGATGGCCGTGTCGTGCTGCGCGCCGAAGAAGCCAAGACCGCCGCGGGCGAAATGGACGGCCCTCTCTGGGTGGTCAAAGCGCAAATTCACGCAGGTGGCCGCGGCAAGGGCAGCTTCAAGGAAGCCCGCGCCGGAGAAGCCGGCGGTGTCCGCCTCGCCAAATCGGTCGAGGAAGCCGCCGAAGAAGCCAAGCGGATGCTGGGCTCGACCCTCGTGACCAAACAGACCGGCCCCGCCGGCAAGCAGGTCAACCGCATCTACATCGAAGACGGCTCGGATATCGACAAGGAATTCTACCTGGCCCTGCTCGTGGATCGTCAGACCTCGCGCGTCTCTTTCGTCGCCTCCACCGAAGGCGGCATGGATATCGAGGAAGTCGCCGAAAGCACCCCCGAGAAAATCCTCAGCTTCTCGGTCGATCCGGCCACGGGGTATCAGCCCTTCCACGGCCGCCGCATCGCCTTCATGCTGGGTCTCGAAGGCGCGCAGGTCAAACAATGCGTCAAGCTGATGGGCATTCTCTACAAGCTGTTCCTCGACAAGGACATGGAGATGCTGGAAATCAACCCGCTGATCCTGAGCGACAAGGGCGACCTGAAATGCCTCGACGCCAAGATGGGCTTTGATTCCAACGCCGTTTACCGCCACTCCGACATCGCCGAGCTGCGCGACACGACCGAGGAAGACCCCAAGGAACTGGAAGCGTCGAAATACGACCTGAACTATATCGCGCTCGACGGTGAAATCGGCTGCATGGTGAACGGCGCGGGCCTCGCGATGGCCACGATGGACATCATCAAGCTCTACGGCGCGGAACCCGCGAACTTCCTCGACGTGGGCGGCGGCGCGACCAAGGAAAAGGTCACCGAAGCATTCAAGATCATCACCTCGGACGACAACGTCAAAGGCATCCTGGTCAACATCTTCGGCGGCATCATGCGCTGCGACGTCATCGCCGAAGGCGTGATTGCCGCGGTGAAAGAAGTGGGGCTCAAGGTGCCGCTGGTGGTGCGCCTCGAAGGCACGAATGTCGAGAAGGGCAAGGAAATCATCTCGAATTCCGGCCTCGACGTGATCGCCGCCGACGACCTGAAAGACGGCGCTGAAAAGATCGTGAAGGCCGTCAAGGGATGAAGTTCACCGAAGCATTCGAGTTTCTAGGGTATTCGCTCGGAAACCACCAGAATGAGTGGTCTGCCGAGTCAGATACAGGCGTGTGCATAACGCTTTGGAAATGCGAGTTGTCTCGTGAAGGAGGTTTGCCATCGTATGAGCTTGATCTCAGCGGGCAGGACCTCGGGCCGTCTCACTGGACCAGAAAGAGCGGACATCGGAAGAGAACACGGCATCTGGCTCGCGCAATAGACGAGTTTGACAGTGTGATCGATGTCATTTTGCTGGATGGACCTGCTGGCGGGCCCTACTCGGATGCTTCTCCATGGAAGAAACAAGAGCGCAAACACGGCTGGAGAGTTGTCTCACTTGACCGGGAAACGGGAGAATTCCGGGCCGAAATTGACACTGAACGCAAGTTCTAGTCGCGCGAAATTTGAAATAGGAAACACACATGGCAGTCCTCATCGACGAAAACACCAAAGTGATCTGTCAGGGCCTCACCGGCTCACAGGGCACGTTCCACACCGAACAGGCCATTGCCTATGGCACCAAAATGGTCGGCGGGGTCACCCCCGGCAAAGGCGGCCAGACGCATCTCGACCTGCCGGTGTTCAACTCGGTCCACGAGGCCAAACACGCAACCGAGGCGAACGCCAGCGTCATCTACGTCCCGCCGCCCTTCGCCGCCGACTCGATCCTCGAAGCGATCGACGCCGGGATGGAGGTGATCGTCTGCATCACCGAAGGTATCCCGGTTCTCGACATGATGCGCGTCAAGCGCGCGCTGGAAACCTCGAACTCCACGCTGATCGGCCCGAACTGCCCCGGTGTCATCACGCCGGATGCCTGCAAGATCGGCATCATGCCCGGCCACATCCACAAGCGCGGCACCGTGGGCGTGGTTTCGCGCTCGGGGACGCTCACCTACGAGGCGGTCAAGCAGACCACCGATGTGGGCCTTGGCCAATCCACCTGCGTCGGTATCGGCGGCGACCCGATCAAGGGCACCGAACATATCGACGTGCTGGAATGGTTCCTGGCCGATGACGAGACCGAGTCGATCATCATGATTGGTGAAATCGGTGGCTCCGCCGAAGAAGAAGCCGCCGAATTCCTCGCCTCCGAGCGCAAGAAAGGCCGCTGGAAGCCCACCGCCGGTTTCATCGCGGGCCGCACCGCCCCTCCGGGCCGCCGCATGGGCCACGCCGGCGCCATCGTCGCCGGTGGCAAGGGCGGCGCCGAGGACAAGATCGAAGCGATGAAATCCGCCGGTATCGTCGTCGCCGACAGCCCCGCCACATTGGGCGAGGCCGTGTTGGAGGCAATCAAGGGTTAATGCCTTCCGGGGTGCGCAACGCATTGCGCACCCCGCCCGTCTTCACGGAGCCTCGCGACGGACATCTGCACCCGAAAACCGGGTGTCTCTCCCGAAGCTTCTCACGGTCGGTCAGAAAGGACGCGCAATGACGGATCAAAGCCCCAACGACCTTTTCCATGCCTCCTCCTTCATGCAGGGGCACAATGCCGAGTATCTCGAACAGCTTTACGCGCGCTATGCGAACGACCCGAACGCGGTCGACGAGGCATGGCAGGCGTTCTTTTCCCAGTTGGGCGACGGCGATCAGGATGTGAAACGCGAGGCCGAAGGCCCCTCCTGGGCGCGGGCCGACTGGCCCCCGATGCCCGCTGACGATCTGACCAGCGCCCTGACCGGCGAATGGCCCGTCGAAATCGAGGTTGCCAAGGCCGGCGAGAAGATCAAACAGAAAGCCGCCGAAAAGGGTGTCGAGGTATCCGACGACGCCGTGAAACGCGCCGTTCTGGACTCGGTGCGCGCGCTGATGCTGATCCGCGCCTACCGTATCCGCGGCCACCTGATCGCCGAGCTCGATCCGCTCGGCCTGCGCGATCACGGCCACCGCCCCGAACTCGATCCCAAATCCTACGGCTTCACCGAAGCCGACCTTGACCGCCCGATCTTCATCGACAACGTCCTGGGCCTTCAGGTCGCCTCGATCCGCGAGATACTGGAGATCGTCAAGCGCACCTATTGCGGCACCTTCGCCCTGCAATACATGCACATTTCCGATCCCGAACAGGCCGCCTGGCTGAAAGAGCGGATCGAAGGCTACGACAAGGAAATCACCTTCACCCGCGAGGGGCGCAAGGCCATCCTGAACAAGCTGGTCGAAGCCGAAGGGTTCGAGAAATACCTGCACGTCAAATACATGGGCACCAAGCGCTTCGGCCTCGACGGCGGCGAAAGCCTGATCCCCGCGATGGAGCAGATCATCAAGCGCGGCGGCAGCCTCGGCGTCAAGGAAATCGTGATAGGCATGCCCCACCGGGGCCGCCTGTCGGTTCTGGCCAACGTGATGGGCAAACCCTATCGCGCCATCTTCAACGAATTCCAGGGCGGCAGCTTCAAACCCGAGGACGTGGACGGCTCGGGCGACGTGAAATACCACCTCGGCGCCTCTTCCGACCGTGAATTCGACGGCAACAAGGTCCATCTCAGCCTCACCGCGAACCCCTCGCACCTCGAGGCGGTGAACCCCGTGGTTCTGGGCAAGGTCCGCGCCAAGCAGGACCAGATGCACGACACCGAACGCACCAGCGTCCTGCCCGTGCTGCTGCACGGCGATGCGGCCTTTGCCGGTCAGGGCGTGGTGGCTGAATGTTTCGGCCTGTCGGGCCTCAAGGGGCACAAGACCGGCGGCACCATGCATATCGTGGTGAACAACCAGATCGGTTTCACCACCGCGCCGCATTTCTCGCGCTCCTCGCCCTATCCGACCGATATCGCGCTGATGGTCGAGGCCCCGATCTTCCACGTCAACGGCGACGATCCCGAGGCGGTCGTTCACGCCGCCAAGGTCGCCACGGAATTCCGCCAGAAGTTCCAGAAGGACGTGGTGATCGACATCATCTGCTACCGCCGGTTCGGCCATAACGAGGGCGACGAGCCCATGTTCACGAACCCGATGATGTATAACAAGATCAAGAAGCACAAGACCACGCTCAGCCTCTATACCGAACGCCTTGTCGCCGACGGCCTGATCCCCGAGGGCGAGATCGAGGACATGAAGGCCGCCTTCCAGTCCTACCTTGCGGACGAATTCGAGGCCGGCAAGGAATACCGCCCCAACAAGGCAGACTGGCTGGACGGCAAGTGGTCGCATCTCGACAGCAAGGACGAGGATTACCAGCGCGGCGAAACCGCCATCGCACCGGACACCATGAAAGAGATCGGGCACGCGCTCTCCACCGCGCCCGAAGGCTTCCCGATGCACAAGACGGTGGGCCGCCTTCTGGACACCAAGCGCAAGATGTTCGAAACCGGCAAGGGCTTCGACTGGGCCACCGCCGAGGCCCTGGCCTTCGGCTCACTCCAGCTCGAAGGCTATCCCGTGCGCCTCGCCGGTCAGGACAGCACCCGCGGCACCTTCAGCCAGCGCCACTCGGCCCTGATCAACCAGGACACCGAAGAACGCTACTACCCGCTGAACAACATCCGCGAAGGGCAGGCCCGCTACGAGGTCATCGACTCGATGCTCAGCGAATATGCCGTGCTGGGCTTCGAATACGGCTACAGCCTCGCCGAACCCAACGCGCTGACCCTGTGGGAGGCCCAGTTCGGCGATTTCGCCAACGGCGCGCAGATCATGTTCGACCAGTTCATCAGCTCGGGCGAATCCAAATGGCTGCGCATGTCGGGCCTCGTCTGCCTCCTGCCCCACGGGTATGAGGGTCAGGGCCCCGAACACTCTTCGGCCCGGCTCGAGCGGTTCCTCACCATGTGCGGCGGCGACAACTGGATCGTGGCCAACTGCACGACCCCGGCCAACTATTTCCATATCCTGCGCCGCCAGTTGCACCGCACCTACCGCAAACCGCTGATCATGATGACGCCGAAATCGCTGCTGCGTCACAAGATGGCGATCTCCACCGCCGAGGATTTCACCACCGGCTCCAGCTTCCACCGGGTGCTGTGGGACGATGCCCAATACGGCAACTCCGACATGCAACTGAAACCCGACGACAAGATCAAGCGCGTCGTCATGTGTTCCGGCAAGGTCTATTACGACCTGCTGGAAGAACGCGACAAGCGCGGGCTGGACGATGTCTATATCCTGCGCGTCGAACAGTTTTACCCGTTCCCGGCCATATCGATGGTCAAGGAACTGGAACGCTTCAAGAAGGCCGAAATGGTCTGGTGTCAGGAAGAGCCCAAGAACCAGGGCGCCTGGGCCTTCATCGAACCCAACATCGAATGGGTCCTGCAGCGCATCAAGGCCAAACACACCCGCCCGTCCTATGCCGGTCGCGCCGCCGCCGCGTCGCCTGCAACGGGCCTCGCATCGCAACACAAAGCACAACAAGAGGCGCTGGTGGATGCCGCGCTCACCATCGAAGGGAAATAACGCATGTCTACCGAAGTTCGCGTCCCCACGCTCGGCGAATCCGTGACCGAGGCCACCGTCGCCACATGGTTCAAGAAACCCGGCGATACCGTTGCCGCCGACGAGATGCTGTGTGAGCTGGAAACAGACAAGGTCACTGTCGAAGTGCCCTCGCCCGTCGCGGGCACCCTTGGCGAAATCGTCGCCGCCGAAGGCGACACCGTGGGCGTCGATGCCCTGCTGGCCACCATCTCCGAAGGCCAGGGCGCGGCCCCCGCGCCCGCCCCGGACAAGGCCGAAGACACCCCCAAAGCCGCCGACAGCGGCAGCGCCTCGGGCGGCAGTGTCGATGTCATGGTTCCCACCCTTGGCGAATCCGTGACCGAGGCCACCGTCTCGACATGGTTCAAACAGGTGGGCGACAGCGTCACGCAGGATGAAATGCTCTGCGAACTGGAAACCGACAAGGTCTCGGTCGAGGTTCCCGCCCCCGCCTCGGGCACGCTCAGCGAAATCATCGCCGGCGAAGGCGACACCGTGCAGGCCGGCGGCAAGCTGGCCGTGATGGCCTCGGGCGACGGCGCCGCCGCTGCGGCCCCCGCCAAATCCGAAGCGGCCCCCGCCGCCGCCTCGGGCAAAACATCCGGCAAGGATGTCGAAGATGCCCCCTCGGCCAAAAAGGCGATGGCCGAAAAAGGCATCCCCGCCGATCAGGTGCAGGGCTCGGGCCGCGATGGCCGCGTGATGAAAGAAGACGTCGCCAAGGCCGCCGCTGCCGCCACCGCGGCAGCCCCCGCCGCCTCGGCCCAACCGGCACAGGCCCCGCGCGCCCCGGTCTCGGCGGATGACGCCGCCCGCGAGGAACGCGTCAAGATGACCCGCCTGCGCCAGACCATCGCGCGCCGCCTCAAGGACAGCCAGAACACCGCCGCCATGCTCACCACCTATAACGAGGTGGACATGACCGAGGTGATGGCGCTGCGCAACGAATACAAGGACGAGTTCCTCAAGAAGCACGGCGTCAAGCTGGGCTTCATGTCCTTCTTCACCAAGGCCTGCTGCCACGCCCTGAAAGAGGTTCCCGAGGTCAACGCCGAAATCGACGGCACCGACATCGTCTACAAGAACTTCGTCCACATGGGCATCGCCGCCGGCACCCCCACCGGCCTTGTCGTGCCGGTGATCCGCGACGCCGATTCCATGTCCTTCGCCGACATCGAGAAAGCCATCGCCGAAAAAGGCGCCCGCGCCCGCGACGGCAAGCTCAGCATGGCCGAAATGCAGGGCGGCACCTTCACCATCTCCAACGGCGGCGTCTACGGCTCGCTCATGTCCTCACCCATCCTCAACCCGCCGCAATCGGGTATCCTGGGCATGCACAAGATCCAGCAACGCCCGATGGTGGTGAACGGCGAAATCGTCGCGCGGCCCATGATGTACCTGGCGCTCAGCTACGATCACCGCATCGTCGACGGCAAAGGCGCCGTGACCTTCCTCGTCCGCGTCAAAGAGGCCCTGGAAGACCCGCGTCGCCTGCTGATGGATTTGTAATCCTGCAATGAACCGCGCACCCTGCCCCCCGTAGGGTGCGCATTCACTGCGCACCGCGCCTCCGCACGGAACACTCCATGACCCCCGAACTCACCGCCCTCACCCTCGCCGCGCTGCTCCAGGTCCTCCAGTACCTGCTCTTCGCCATCCCCGCCAATCTCGAACTTGGGCCGGGCTATACCTCCTCCGCGCGTGACCGCGCCCCCTCGCGCGAGCTTTCGGTCACCACCGGTCGCCTGCAACGCGCGCTGAACAACCATTTCGAAGGGCTGATCCTCTTCACCATCGCCTGCACCGTCATCATACTCTCGGGCCAGTCCACCGCCCTCACCGCCGCCTGCGCCTTCGCCTATCTGGGCGCGCGCGCCCTCTACATTCCCGCCTATTACTACGGCTGGCGGCCCTGGCGCTCGCTGATCTGGGCCGTGGGCTTCTTCGCCACCGTGCTGATGCTTCTGGCGGCCCTGATATGACCTTCATCTTTCCCGAAATACTCCGGGGGAGTCGCCCAACGGGCGACGGGGGCAGCGCCCCCAAACCCGCTCAACCGAAAGGAAATCCCAATGGCAAACTATGACGTCATCGTCATCGGCTCCGGCCCCGGCGGCTATGTCGCCGCCATCCGCTGCGCCCAACTCGGCCTGAAAACCGCCTGTGTGGAGGGCCGCGAGACCCTGGGCGGCACCTGTCTCAACGTGGGCTGCATCCCCTCCAAGGCGCTGCTCCACGCCTCCCACCAGTTGCACGAGGCCGAGCACAACTTCGCCAAGATGGGCCTCAAGGGCAAAAGCCCTTCGGTCGACTGGAAACAGATGCTGTCCTACAAGGACGACGTGATCGGCCAGAACACCAAGGGCATCGAATTCCTGTTCAAGAAGAACAAGATCGACTGGCTCAAGGGCTGGGGCTCGATCCCCGAGAAGGGCAAGGTCAAGGTCGGCGATGAGGTTCACGAGGCCAGGAACATCATCATCGCCACCGGCTCCGAAGCCTCCTCCCTACCCGGCGTCGAGGTGGACGAGAAAACCGTCGTCACCTCCACCGGCGCACTGGACCTGCCCAAGATCCCGAAAAAGATGGTCGTGATCGGCGCGGGCGTGATCGGGCTGGAACTGGGTTCGGTCTATACCCGCCTCGGCACCGAGGTCACGGTCGTGGAATTCCTCGATCACGTCACCCCCGGCATGGACGGCGAGGTGCAGAAACAATTCCAGCGCCTGCTCAAGAAACAGGGGCTCGGCTTCATCATGGGCGCCGCCGTGCAATCGGTCGAAACGCTCAAGACCAAGGCCAAGGTGAACTACAAGCTGCGCAAGGACAACAGCGAGCACACGCTCGATGCCGACGTGGTGCTCGTCGCTACGGGCCGCAAACCCTATACCGATGGCCTCGGCCTCGACGCGCTCGGCGTGAAACTCTCGGATCGCGGACAGATCGTGATCGACGAACGCTGGCACACCAGTGTCGAGGGCATTTACGCCATCGGCGATGCCGTCGCCGGCCCGATGCTGGCCCACAAGGCCGAAGACGAAGGCATGGCCGCCGCCGAGGTGATCGCCGGCAAGCACGGCCATGTGAATTACGATGTCATCCCCAGCGTGATCTACACCCACCCCGAGGTCGCCGCCGTGGGCCAGACCGAAGACCAGCTCAAGGAAGCGGGCCGTGCCTACAAGGTCGGCAAGTTCTCGTTCATGGGCAATGGCCGCGCCAAGGCGAATTTCGCGGGCGACGGTTTTGTCAAGCTGCTGGCCGACAAGGAGACCGACCGCGTGCTCGGCGCGCATATCATCGGCCCGGCGGCAGGCGAGCTGATCCACGAAATCTGCGTCGCGATGGAATTCGGCGCCGCCGCCGAGGACATCGCCCTCACCTGCCACGCCCACCCCACCTATTCCGAAGCCGTGCGCGAAGCGGCCCTCGCCTGTGGCGACGGCCCGATCCACAGCTGAGGGCAGCGATCAATTCGGCGAACGATGCGAAAGGCGGCCCAACTGGGCCGCCTTGACACTATGAAAGCACGTGTTCATCACCATAACAGCCAACGATCTGGCCCGGACTGAAAGGCCGGGCCGCGCCCGACCCTCCCCACGGGAGGGCGCTTTGGCGATGTCGTTAATACCTCTGACGACATCTATTCTTGCGAGCACATCTCGCTGCCCAGACGTTGTGTTGCGCCCACCCAGGGCCAGGCGCGGCCCGTTACGCCCTGATCAATCGTCGTGAACGGACCAGACCCCGCATCCTGACCCTCACGGCCACCGCAGGTCTGTCCGCCCGCAAACCGCGCAACCCCTCACCAGAGCGTCTTGATCGCCCGGTCCATCCAGGCCGCATCGTATTCCGTGCCGCCTTCTTCGCCATTGCTCGTTTCCGCCAGCATTTCGCCCACCGTCGGCAAGCCTTTGCTGTCGTCGCGCCCCCATATCCCCGCCCGGATCGAGGCGCGGGCGCATTGCGTGTAAACCTCGCCGATCTTGTTGACGATCACCGTGGCGGGCTGTTTGCCCTGCCGGTTGAACATCGCCCGCACCTGTTCATCCGCCGTGACCCGTGCCTGCCCGTTGATCCGCACCACCGTGTTGGACCCCGCCACCATGAACAGCAATGAAATCCGCCCGTCGCTGACGATATTGCGCAGCGTGTCCAGACGGTTGTTGCCACGCCAGTCGGGCAGGGCCAGCGTCCGGTTGTCCAGTTCGGTCACCACCGGCCCGTCCTCGCCGCGCGGGCTGCCATCGGTGCCTTCGGGGCCCACTGTCGAAATGATGCAATACCGCGATTTCGCGATCCATTTGCGGTAAAGCGGCGTCAGATGGGTCGTCACCTTGCGCAGGCTGGCCGCACCGGGCTTGCCATACAGGGCCTCCAACGCGGCGATGTCGTGGATATATTCAACCTTCGGGGTCAAATCCCGCCTCCTTCATTAGCCGGACCGAGGCGGTTTCGACCTCGTCCTCCAATTGAGCCATGAACTCGGGGCGCGACCGGCCCGCAGGGATGCGCGGCAGAAACTCCACCACCGCCGTTCCCGGCTTGCGCATGATCCCCTTACGCGGCCAGAACACGCCCACATTGGCCGCCACCGGTACGCAATCCTGCCCCAGTTCCTCATAGAGAACCCCGGTGCCCACCTTGTAGGGCGCCTTGACGCCCGGTGCGATGCGTGTGCCCTGCGGATAGATGATCAGCTGCCCCGGCTGCTGGCGGCCCTTGGCCACGTCCGTGACCATCTTCTTGATGGCCTGGCTGCGTTTGCCCCGGTCCACCGGAACGCAACCGATCTTCAGCGCATATTGCCCGATCACCGGGGCCCACATCAATTCGCGCTTCATGATGAACTTACCCGCCGGAACCGCGCCGAAAATCAGGATGATATCCAGGAACGACTGGTGCTTGGCCGCGATCAGGACTTCGTCAGCGGGGGGCGTGCCGCGCACCTCGGTGCGCAGGCCCACCATCCAGCGCGCGCTCCAGCGCACCCAGCGGCACCAGGTATGACAGGCGGTCAGCGCACCGCGGCGGCTGATCACCGCCCAGGGGAAAAAGACGATCCCCATGACCCCCATCATCGCATAGATGTTGACCACGAAAATCAGCGAACGCACCCATTGCACAGCGTGGCTCATGGCATGTCCTTCAATGTCCTGATCGCCGCCGCGCGGGTGGCGGCAAAGGCCACCGCCGCCGCCAGCGGCGGAATGATCAGCGGCCAGATCCAGTGCCAGCCCTGAAACCCGAGCCCGGTCAGGAACCCGCCCTCCGTCTGCGCCGACGGCAACAGCAGGATCGCGGCACATCCCAGCACCATGCCAACCGCCGCGCCGCCCAGCGCCCGCAGGGTAAAGCGGCGCACGAAGGCCCGTGCGATATAGACGTCGCGCGCGCCCACCAGCCGCAGCACGGTGATCACCTGCGTATTGGCTGCCAGCGCCGCGTTGGCCGCCAGCGTGATCATCGCCGCCGTCGCCCCGCCGATCAGCAACAGCGAGACCCAGCCCAGCAGGCGCAGGCGTCCCGCCGCCTCGGCCAGCGGCCGGCGCCAGCGGGTGTGATCGTCCAGCACCGCGCCGGGCACCTCGGCGGACAGGCGCAGGCGCAACCCCTGCGGGTCGAACCCCTCGTCATCCTCGATCACTTCGATCAGTTGCGGGATCGGCAGGCTGTCCACCGGCAGGTCGGGGCCGAACCACGGCTCCAGCAGGGCGCGCTGCTCGTCCCCGTCCAGCGCCCTTGCACTGGCCACGCCACGCGTGGTGTCCAGCAGTTTCAGAGCCGCATCGGTCTGCGCGGCCAACTGCCCCTCGGGCGCGGAAATCCGGATCGTCGAACTGCGCGCCAGCTCGTCGCCCCACCGCGCCGCCAGCCGCCCCGTGGCCAGCGACAGCGCCAGCGCGAACACCGCCAGAAACGCCATCGCGGCAGCGCTGAACAGCGTCAGCCGCGCGGTGAACCCGGTGGGCGGCACAACCCGGTCGGCCTGCGTATCGCCGACCACCAGTTCGCTCAGTTTCGCAATGTCGATTGTCACAGATCCGCCCCCGCCAGTTGCAGGTGCCGGTTCGAAATCCGCAACACCCGCGCCTGCACATGCGCCTTGGCCGCCCGGATCAGCGCAAGATCGTGGGTGGCGATCATGATCGTCTTGCCCATACGGTTCAGTTCGACCAGCAGGCGCAGCAGGCGCTGCGACATTTCCCAGTCCACGTTGCCCGTGGGCTCGTCCGCCAGCACCACGTCGGGCGACATGATGACCGCACGCGCCAGCGCCGCGCGCTGGCGTTCGCCGCCTGACAGTTCCGGCGGGCGGGCCTCGGCACGCGATGTCAGCCCCACCCAGTTCGTCAGTTCCTTGAGGTTCGCCGCCTCGGCCAGCAGGTCGCGCCCCGACACCATCAGCGGCAGCGCGATGTTTTCGGACACGCTCAGGTGATCCAGAAACTGGCAATCCTGATGCACCACCCCGATCCGGCGGCGCGACAGCGCGATATCGTCCCGCTCCATCCCGCGCACATCCGTCCCGAACAGGCGCACATCGCCCGTTGTCGGCAACAGCGCCCCGTAACACAGCTTGAGCAGGGTCGTCTTGCCCGCGCCCGAAGGGCCGGTCAGGAAATGGAACGATCCGGGCTGAAGCTGCAATGAAATATCACTCAGCAACTCGCCCCCGCCATAGCTGTAGGCCACATTCTCCAGCTCGATCAAACCTGCCCCCTTGTTCGCACCCACCGCCTCTAAATGCCTCAGAGAACACACATGTGCAATGATTACAGGGGGCAAATGCTTTGCCCTTTCGCAACAGGGCTTTACAGCCTATGCTCCTTGCAAGGATAAACAAGCGGATACTGCTGGCAGGCGACAGGTGGCAACATGAGGCTGACTTGCCCGAATTGCGGGGCTCAATACGAAGTGCCCGACGAAGTGATCCCCGAAACGGGGCGCGATGTGCAATGCTCGAACTGTGGCGACACATGGTTTCAGCATCACCCCGATAACATGCCAGCCCCGGACGACGAGGCCGAACAGGACATCGCGCAAGCGCCCGAGCCCGACCTTCCGCCCGAAGACTCCGAGCCCGAATACGACGTCACTCCCCAGGACGACACCCCCGCCCCCGCAGCGCCGGACGCCGACGTATCCGGGGCCGATGGCGACGCCCCCGAACACACCGCCGAACAGGTTCAGGACACCCCCCGGCCCGCCGCCACGCAGCGGCGCGAACTGGACCCGACCATTCGCGACCTCCTGCGCGCCGAGGCCGAGCGCGAGCACAAGGCCCGCGAAGCCGAAAGCGGCGGCCTGGAAACCCAGACCGAGATGGGGCTCGACGACCAGTCCGAACAGGACCGGCGCAGCCGGGAAGCACGCGAACGCATGGCCCGCCTGCGCGGCGAGGAAATCGCCGAAGAAGACACCGGCAGCCGCGACAGCTTTGCCGGGGCCGAGGAAGACGAACACGCCGATATCGACCCCGACTCGCGGCGCAACCTGTTTCCCGATATCGACGAAATCAATTCCTCGCTCGATTCCGACCGCACGCCCCGGTCCGACACGGCCGTCGTCATACAAACCGCCGAAGCCACGCCGCAGAAATCCGGCGGGTTCCGCCGCGGGTTCACGCTGGCGGTGCTTCTGTTCGCGCTCCTGACGCTGATCTACGTGTTCGCCCCTCAAATCGCCGGGCTCCACCCCGCGCTCGAGCCGGTCATGGCCAGCTATGTCACCGCCATCAACGGCTTGCGCACATGGCTTGCCCAGACAATCGCGTCCTTCATGGGGTAAAACGACCGGCGGGGAATGGCGCGATGCGCGTCTAGAACCTGTCCAGCAGGCGTTTGAGATAATCCAGTTCGATATCCGGGCGTTCACCCTCGCCCGAGCGGCGGCGGATTTCATCCAGCAATTCGCGCGCCCGGCGATAGACGTCCTCGCCTTGCAACAGCGAATCCTGCGTGCCGACCTGGCTGCCCTCTCCTGACAGGCGGCCCAGCGGATCGGACTGTTGCTGGCCCACCTCGCCACGCGCCTGCCCCTGTCCGCCCTGTTGCTGGCGGCGGTCCTCGGCCATGGCTTCGCCAAGGTTGCGCATCCCGTCGCGCAGGGCTTCCATCGCCTCCGATTGACGGTCCAGCGCCTCGGCCAGATCGTCGCCGCGCAGCGCCTCTTCGGCGCCTTCCATGGCGCGGTCGGCCCGCTCCAGCGCTTCGCGCGCGGCCTCTCCGGCCTCGCTGCCGCCGCCGGGAAGGTTCCCGCGCTGGCGCTCGAGTTCGCGGCGCAGCGCCTCCTGCCGGTCGGCCAGATCGCCCCCCGGTCCGCCTTGCTCGGCCTGCCGGTCGCCGGGTTGCTGCCCCTGTCCGCCGGGCTGGCCCGGCTGACCGCCCTGGCCTTGCCCCTGCTGGCCTTGTTGCTGGTGGCTCTGGCCGCGGCCCTGCCCGCCATCGCGCCCTTCGTTGCCCTGGTCTTGCCCGGCCTGCGCATCGGGATTGAACTGTTCCTGCAAATCACGGAACGCCTCGTCCGACAGCCCCTGCTGGTTGCGCAGGGTTTCGGCCAGCCCCTCCATCGCCTGCTGGCCGGGGTTCTGGCCCTGCTGGCCTCCCTGGCCCTGGGTGACGCGCATGTTTTCCATCATCCGCTGGAACTCTTCCAGCGCCTGCTGCGCCTCGGCCATGCGGCCCTGTTCCATCAGCTCCTGGATGCGGTCCATCATGTCCTGCAAATCCTGCTGGGTCATGCGCATGGCATCCTCGGGCGTCTGGCCCATCTGATCCTGATCGCCATTCTGCTGATCGCGCTGCGCCTGCTGCAGCTTCTGGCGCATGTAATCGTTGGTCGCCTCGCGCAACTCCTGCATCAGCCGCTCGATCTCTTCGGGGCTGGCGCCGTTCTTCATCGCCTCGCTCAGCCGCTCCTGCGCCGCGCGCATTCGCTCCAGCGCGTCGCCGATATCGCCTTCTTCCAGTGCAATCGCCAGATCCCACAGCGCCTGTGCGGTCCCGTCCCGCGCCTCGTCCGTCAGGCTGTCATGGCGCAGCAGCGTTTCCAGCCGCCGCAGGATCACCCTCAGTTTCAGATAATCGGTTTCCCGGCGAAACAACCCGTCTTCGGGCCGGTACGACACCGCGCGCAGCACCTGCGTCACCCGCTTCGCATTGGTTTTCGACCACAGCAGGTCGCGGCGCTGTTCGATCACCGCCGCCGCCAGCGGATCGAAAAACCGCCTTGCGGGCAGGGCCATCTTTTCCAGCGTGCTGCGCCCGGTATTGCCGCTGGCATCCTCGACCCGCAATTCCAGCGTCACCGGCAGATGCGCCCAGGGATGCTGCGACAGGTTGTCGATCAGCGTCTCGGTAAAGTCCGCCCGGTCGCCGGTGATCGGCATCGGCAGGTCCAGCGTGATCGGCTCGCGCGGCTCGGGTTCGGCCGACAGCCCGTACCGGCGCTCCAGCGCCGCCATATCCAGACGGAAGGTCGCCGTCCCGCCCGTCACCCCGTAATCGTCCGAGGCACTGAACGGCTGGCTCATCTGCCCGTCGAACGTGGTCTCGGCGCCCTCTCTCAACACCTCCACCGCAGGCGGCAGGTCGGCCAGCGCCAGAATGTCCCATGTACGCCCGCCGGGGCCGTCGATGGTCAGTGTTCCGGCGCGGGTGATGTCAAAGGCCTGTTCGGGATCGGTGGCCGCACCGATATCCGCTGTCCGGTCCGAGACGGTTTCCGACACGCTCAGCGCGCCCACCTCGCCATAAAGGCGCAGGGTCACGCGGCTGCCCTCGGGCACCTCGATCTCGCCTTTCTGATCGTTCAGGTAGAGGCTCGGCAATCCGGTATGGGCGGGCGGTTCGATCCAGCCTTCCCAGGCCGGGCCACCGGCCAGCGCCGTGCCTCCGCCCGGCGTTAGCCCCGCCACGCTGCCCACCCGCCAGACCGAGCCGAACAACAGCGCCACCACCAGCCCCAACAGGGCGACATAGCGCAACCCGAACGGATCGTTCCGCGCCAGCTTCAGGTCCGGCTCCACCGCACGCGCCTGCGCCGCGCGCTCGGCCATCCGGGCCTGATGGGCCCGCCACAGCGCCTCCGAAGCCGGATCGCCGCTGCCCACCGTCTGCGCATCCTGCAACGCGGTCAGCGGATGCCCCGGCAGGCTGGCGTCCAGCCGCGCCAGCGCATCCTCCCGCCCCGGCCAGCGAAACGCCCGCGCGCCCAGACCGGCGAACACCAGCAGCGCCAACAGTGCGGCGATCATCGCCGACCAGACCAGTTCCAGCGGCAGACTGTCATGCAATCCCAGTATCAACGCCGCCGCACAGGCCGCGATCACGGTCCAGACCGGCCAGAAGGCACGCACGATCCGTTCGGCGATCAACCCCGCCCATGTCAGGGTCAGGGGCCGCCGCAGCCGGTTCAGCACCGGGGTCAGAGGGGTCGTTTGCCTTGGCATGCTCCGCTCCAGTTCGTGGCCGGACACGCCTTTCGGGTCACAGCCACTCGGGAATGGTATCGCGTTTTATGATCTCGTCAAAGGTCGGACGCTGCCGGATGACGGCGAATTGATGCCCATGCACCAACACTTCGGGGATGAGCGGGCGGGTGTTGTACTCGCTCGACATCACCGCACCATAGGCCCCGGCGCTGCGAAACGCCACCAGATCGCCCGCGCCCACCGGCGGCAACATGCGCCCCTTCGCAAAGGTATCCCCCGATTCGCACACCGGCCCCACCACGTCATAGGCGGCCTGTTCGGCCCCCGGCGCGGGTTCCTGCACCGGCACGATATCGTGATGCGCGTCATACATGGCGGGGCGGATCAGATCGTTCATTGCCGCGTCGAGGATAAGGAAATCGCGCCCCTCGCCGGATTTGCGATAGATGACCTCGCTCACCAGAATACCGGCATTACCGACCACCAGACGCCCCGGCTCGATCTCGATCTCGCAGCCCAGATGCCCCAGCGTATCCTTGATCAACTGGCCGTATTCCGTCGGCAGGGGCGGTGCCTCGTTCGACCGGGTATAAGGAATACCCAGCCCCCCGCCCAGATCCAGCCGCCGAATGTCGTGCCCGTCCTTGCGCAGCATTTCCGTCAACTCCGCCACCTTTTCATAGGCCAGACGGAACGGCTCAAGCTCGGTCAGCTGGCTGCCGATATGCACGTCGATCCCGACCACCTCCAGCCCCGGCATGGCGGCGGCTTCGGCATAAACCTCACGGGCGCGTGCAATCGGGATACCGAACTTGTTCTCGCTCTTGCCGGTCGCGATCTTGGCATGGGTTTTCGCGTCTACATCCGGGTTCACCCGCACCGCGATCGGGGCCTTGACGCCCAACGCCTCGGCCAC
The DNA here is from genome assembly GCF_018862045.1 of Roseovarius sp. PS-C2. Classification (NCBI taxonomy): domain Bacteria; kingdom Pseudomonadati; phylum Pseudomonadota; class Alphaproteobacteria; order Rhodobacterales; family Roseobacteraceae; genus Roseovarius; species Roseovarius sp. PS-C2. The sequence goes on along the minus strand of NZ_JAHKSQ010000004.1, from coordinate 71,785 downwards.
CGCATTCAGCGCCGCCATCTCCGGCTCACTTTCCACGTTGAACTGCCGAATACCGCCCTCCAGCGCGGCGCGCATTTCCTCGCGCGTCTTGCCGACACCGGAAAACACGATCCGCTCACCGGGAACGCCCGCCGCACGCGCGCGGGCATATTCCCCGCCTGAAACCACGTCCATCCCAGCGCCCAGCGCCGCCAGCGTTTTCAGGATCGCCTGATTGCTTGCCGCCTTCATCGCGTAGCACACCAGATGCTCGGTGCCGTCCAACGCCTCGTCAAACAGACGGAAATGCCGGCTCAGCGTGGCGGTGGAATAGCAATAGAACGGCGTGCCCACCGCCTCGGCGATCTCGGCCACCGGCACATCCTCGGCAAACAACTGCCCGTTTTTATACAGAAAATGGTCCATGACCCGCGTCCCTTTACGCCCAGCCGCCCCTTACCACTGCACCGGGCGGCTGCAATCCGGGGCGCCACGCCCCTGCTTCTTCTTGGCAAAAATACTCAAAATCCCGCCGTTTCAACCCCGCCCGGCACCCGGACGGGAAAAACAGCGGCCCGCCTCACAGGGCCACACCCATCCCGACGCTGACATTGCCGCGCCGCAACGTCGTTCCGACCGAGCCGCTCACCCCGTGCGAGCCAACGCCGACATTGGCCTGTGCCGTCGGGCGAATCGGCTCTCCATCCGCGCCGCACCCGGCAAGGGCCGCCAGCATCAGAGCCGCGAAAATCCGTGTCATCCCAGCATCTCCTTCCAGCGCGCGACCTGCGCGCGCACCAGTTCGGGCGCCGTGCCGCCATAGCTCATCCGCGAGGCGACCGAATTATGCACGCCCAGCACATCATAGACCGCCTGCGTGATATCGCCATGCACCGATTGCATGTCCTCAAGGCTCAACTCGGGCAGGTCGCACCCCTTGCCCTCGGCCAGCGCCACCAGCGACCCGGTCACGTGATGCGCGTCGCGGAACGGCATGCCCAGCACCCGCACCAGCCAGTCGGCCAGATCGGTCGCCGTGGAAAAGCCCGACCCGGCGGCGGCTTCCAGATTGTCGCGGTTCGCGCTCATATCGCGCACCATACCCTCCATCGCGGCCAGCGCCAGCATCAGGTTGTCGGCGGCGTCGAACACCTGTTCCTTGTCCTCCTGCATGTCCTTGGAATAGGCCAGCGGCAGCCCCTTCATCACCGTCATCAGCGCCACGTTCGCCCCGAAAATCCGCCCGATCTTGGCGCGGATCAGTTCGGCGGCGTCCGGGTTCTTCTTCTGCGGCATGATGCTGGACCCGGTCGAGAACCGATCCGACAGCGCCACGAACCGGAACTGCGCGCTGGACCAGATCACCAGTTCCTCGGCCATGCGGCTCAGGTGCATGGCGCAAATGCTGGCCGTACTCAGGAATTCCAGCGCGAAATCCCGGTCGCTCACCGCATCCAGCGAATTGGCCGAGGGCCGGTCGAACCCCAGTTCGCGCGCCGTCATCTCGCGGTCGATCGGAAAGGACGTGCCCGCCAGCGCCGCCGCCCCCAAGGGGCATTCGTTCATCCGCGCGCGCGCATCGCGCACCCGGCTCAGGTCACGGCCGAACATTTCCACATAGGCCATCATGTGATGCCCCCATGTGACGGGCTGCGCGGTTTGCAGATGAGTGAATCCCGGCATCACCCATTCGGCGCCCGCCTCGGCCTGCACCAGCAGCGCGCCGATCAGCGCCAGCAGCGCGCCCTCGGTGGCATCCAGTTGGTCGCGCACCCACAGCCGGAAATCCGTGGCCACCTGATCGTTGCGGCTGCGGCCCGTATGCAGCCGCCCCGCCGCATCGCCGATGATCTCTTTCAGCCGCGCCTCCACATTCATGTGAATGTCTTCCAGCGCGGTCGAAAACTCGAAACTTCCGCCTTCGATCTCTGACAAGACCGTGAGCAGCCCTTCCCTCATCGCCTCGCCATCACTATCACTGACAATGCCCGTCGCCGCCAGCATGGCGGCATGGGCACGCGACCCGGCAATATCCTGTGCCGCCATCCGCTTGTCGAACCCGATCGAGGCATTGATCGCCTCCATGATCGCGTCCGGTCCGGCGGCAAAGCGGCCGCCCCACATCTGGTTCGAGGTCGTGTCGGTCATGTCTGTCTCAGCCCTTCGGAGGGAAAATGAAGTTCATTCGTTACGGTCTCCTTTATATGGCGCTCGCGCTCGGTGCAAACGCCGCCTTGGCCGACACCGCCGCGCTGAACGCCCTGCGCTCGGGCGACATGAAAAAGCTGACCTTCCATGAAACGCCGCAACCCGTGTCGTCGGTCGCGTTCGAACGCGAAGACGGCACATCGGGCACGCTGGCCGATTACGCGGGCAAGCATGTGGTGCTGAATTTCTGGGCCACATGGTGCGCGCCCTGCCGCAAGGAAATGCCCATGCTCTCCGAGCTTCAGGCCGATCTGGGCGGCGATGCGTTTGAGGTCGTCACCATCGCCACGGGCCGCAACCCGCCCCCCGCGATGAAAAAGTTCTTCGACGACATCGGCGTCGACAACCTGCCGCTCCACCGCGACCCCAAAAGCGCGCTGGCCCGCCAGATGGGCGTGTTCGGCCTACCCATCACCGTGATCCTCGACCCCGAGGGCCAGGAAATCGCCCGGATGCAGGGCGACGCCCACTGGAACTCCGACAGCGCCAAAGCGATTCTCACCGCGCTGATCGAGGGGCAGGCAGGCGACGGCTGAACGGCTGATTTGCGTCTCTGATGGACGCAATTTTCCGCACACCCCCCGATTTTCGTACAAAACCCGCGCACGCTTTGTACGTTTTGTACGAAACGCGGCCCCTTGTCCGGCGAATGGAAATTCCCTAAAGGCTCCTCATGCTGGACGACGCCCAAGATATCCATCCGCTCTTTGCCGGTGCCCCCTCGACCACCGAGTTCAAGAAGCTGCGAAAACGCATCGTCCGCCAGACGCGCGAGGCGATCGACCACTTCGGCATGGTCGAAAAATCCGACACGCCCCCCAAATGGCTGGTCTGCCTTTCGGGCGGAAAAGACAGCTACACCCTTCTCGCCGTCCTTCACGAACTGAAATGGCGCGGCCTTCTGCCGGTCGAGATTCTGGCCTGCAATCTGGATCAGGGTCAGCCCGGCTTCCCGGCCACCGTGTTGCCGGAATTCCTTGAAAACAAAGGCGTTCCGCACCGGATCGAATATCAGGACACCTATTCCGTCGTGGTCGACAAGGTGCCGCAGGGCCGCACCTATTGCGCGCTCTGCTCCCGCCTCCGGCGCGGCAATCTCTATCGCATTGCCCGCGAAGAGGGATGTTCGGCAGTGGTGCTCGGCCATCACCGCGACGACATTCTCGAAACCTTTTTCATGAACCTCTTTCACGGCGGACGGCTGGCCACCATGCCACCCAAGCTGGTCAACGAAGAGGGCGATCTGTTCGTGTATCGCCCGCTGGCCTTCGTCGCCGAGGCGGATTGCGAAAAATTCGCGAAATCAATGAATTACCCGATCATTCCCTGTGATCTCTGCGGCTCGCAAGACGGCTTGCAACGCCAGCAGGTCAAGCAGATTCTGGATGGTTGGGAAGCCAACTCGCCCGGTCGCCGTCAGGTGATGTTCCGCGCCCTGATGAACGCCCGCCCCTCGCATTTACTCGACCCGAAACTCTTTGATTTCGAAGGGTTGGAGCGAGGGTCGCTAAAAGTTGACGCAAATCCCGAGGCCCTGCCCCGGCTGCGTTAAGCCGCTGTTGACGACCGGGGGCTAAGGTCGCCCCACACGGTCGGAGCGCGGCACATGCCACAATCGCAAAACAAGGATCTCAAACCGCATCGGGCACGCGCATTGCCCACGCGCGAGAACCTCGCGATTCTGATGCTTCTGGCCGGGCTGGCGGTGGGCAGCATCGCCTTCGGCGCTCAAACGGTCCTTATGTCACTGGTTCTGGGCCTGCCCGCCACGTTTCTCATGACAGGCGTCATCATGCGTCTTAACGGGGCACATCCGGCGCAACGCACCGACCGGGAGCCGCTCTGCACAGCGCTGGATGCCGCCATACGCACGGCCCGAAGGCGTTCGGCACACACCGCCTGTATTCTGCTTCAGATCGACGAGTCCGACGATCTGATCCGTCAATTCAATCCCGATGCCGCCGAAGACATTTCGCGCCATACACTGAACCGTCTCGACAGGATGTTGCGCCGGGGGGATCAGATTTTTGAATTGAACACCGGAAAACTGGCAATCGCGCTGCGCCCCTCGCGGCGGCTGACCATTGATGCCGCGCTGCATATCGCCAAGCGGCTGCACGCGGCAGCGGAAGAGCCCGTATCACTGAACAATCTAACCGCCTGCCCAACCGTATCGACCGGCCTGTGCCTCGACACGCAATTGACACGGTCGACCGGACGGGCGCTTGTGGACGCCGCCGAACTCGCCCTGGACGAAGCCCGCCGCAGCGGCCCCTCGTCCATCCGCGCCTTTGCCCTGGATATGCGGCGGCTGCCGACCCGTGCGCGTCTTGCGGATGACGAACTGACCCGCGCATTGAACCATGGTGAATTCCTGCCGTGGTTCCAGCCGCAGATCTCGACCGACAACGGCGCCCTCAGCGGGGTGGAGGCCCTTGCACGCTGGAATCATCCCACCCGTGGCATTCTCGGGCCTGCGGACTTCCTGCCACTGCTGGAACAGACCGGACAGCTTGAGGCCCTTGGACGAACGATGCTCGAACACTGCCTGACCACCCTGAGCGAATGGCAGGCATCGGGCCTCTATGTCCCCCGTATCGGGCTGAATCTGTCGCCAACGGAACTGCGACAGCCCGGTATCGTCAATCATATCAGCTGGGAACTGGACCGGCACGAGATTGCACCCGACCGGCTGGCCATCGAAGTGCTCGAAACCGTCGTCGCCCAATCCCCCGGCGATACCGTGACCCGCAACATCAATGCCCTGGCGCGTCTTGGATGCCTGATCGACCTGGACGATTTCGGCACGGGACATGCCTCGTTGTCGTCGCTGCGCCGCCTCGCGGTGGGTCGGCTCAAGATCGACCGCTCCTTCGTGACCGGTATCGACAGCGACCGGGATCAGCAACGTATGGTGTCGGCCATCCTGTCGATGTCCGAGCGCCTCGGGCTGGAAACCCTCGCCGAAGGCGTGGAGACCGCCGGAGAGCACGCCATGCTTGCACAGCTCGGGTGCGGGCATGTGCAGGGATTCGGAATTGGCCACCCGATGCCCGCCGCCGACATGCCCGCATGGGCCGCCCGCCACAGCAACCGCCTGGCACAGCTTCCCGGTATCGCGCGAACCGCAGGCTGACACGGTCAGACAATCACCTCCCATTGCCCGTATTTCCCGGAATCCCCTTGACCTTTGGCCTCGCACTCTGTTGAACCGCGGTGACTGAAAACAGAGACGGGTGGCCATCTGCGATGGATGATCAGAACAAGAACCTAATCCTTGCGACAGCGCTCAGCTTCATCGTGATCCTGGTCTGGTTCGTGCTGTTCCCGCCGCCCGACACACCGCAAGACGCCGACACGACGGCCACCACCCAAACCGAAACAAGCGCCGACACCACTGCGTCGGGCACCGCTTCGGCCCCACGCACCGCCACGGATGCGACCGATCCCGCGACCGAAGCCGCAGGAACCGATACCGCCTCCGACGCGCCGCGCGTTGCGATCGAAACGCCCAGCCTGGAAGGCTCCGTTTCACTGTTGGGCGGCCGGATCGACCAATTGGCCCTGCGCAAATACCGCGAAACGCTCGAACCCGGCTCCGACATCGTCACGCTCTTGTCGCCCGTGGGCAGCGACAACGCCTATTATGCGTTGTTCGGCTGGGCCCCCGGCCAGGGGCTGAACGCCGAAACGGTGCCCGGCGCCAACACCATGTGGCAGGTGGAAAGCGGCGATACGCTGACCCCTGACAGCCCCCTGACCCTGGTCTGGGACAACGGGGCCGGGATGACATTCCGCCGTGAAATCAGCGTTGACGAAGATTTCATGTTCACAGTCACCCAGGCCGTCGAAAACACTGGCAGCGCAACCGCATCGCTGGCCCCTTACGGCATTCTGGCACGACATGGCGAACCCGCCGACCTGAAGAACTTCTTCATCCTGCACGAAGGCGCCATTCGTATGGTCGATGGCGAGTTGGCCGAGACCAATTACGACGATTTCGAACCGGCGTCGGACCACAAGGAAAGCGCCGTCGAGGAAAGCGGCTGGATCGGCTTCACCGACCATTATTGGATGACGACGCTGATTCCCGGCGATGCGGGCGCGCGTTTCACCACCTTCAGGGACACCCGCCGCGACATCTATCAGACCACGTCCAAGCAGCGCACCGTGACCCTGGAACCGGGGCAGAGCGCCACTGTGTCCACCCGGCTGTTCGCCGGGGCCAAGGAATGGGCCACGATCCGCAGCTATCAGAACGATGCCGGAATCGACCGTTTCCTCGACTCGATCGACTGGGGCTGGTTCTTTTTCCTGACCAAGCCGATTTTCGCCGTGCTGCACTGGCTGAACGCGACTCTGGCGGGCATGGGCCTGACCGGCTCGATGGGGTGGGCGATCATCGGCCTCACGCTGTTCATCAAGGCGCTACTGCTGCCGCTGGCCTTCAAATCCTACGTCTCGATGGCGAAGATGAAGGAACTTCAGCCGCAGATGGAGCAAATCAAGGAAGCGGCGGGCGACGACCGGCAGGCGCTGCAAAAGCAGATGATGGAGCTTTACAAGAAGGAAAAGGTCAACCCGGCCTCGGGCTGCCTGCCCATCCTTTTGCAAATCCCGATCTTCTTTTCGCTCTACAAGGTGATCTTCGTCACGCTGGAGTTGCGCCATGCGCCCTGGATCGGCTGGATCAAGGACTTGTCCGCACCCGACCCGTCCTCGCTTTATAACCTCTGGGGGGCTCTCCCCTGGGGCACGCCCGAGCCCGGCTCGATCCTCGCGCTCATCTTCATCGGGATTTTGCCGCTGCTTCTGGGGATCTCGATGTGGCTCCAGCAAAAGCTGAACCCGGCCCCCACCGACCCGACGCAACAGATGATCTTTGCGTGGATGCCGTGGGTGTTCATGTTCATGCTGGGCAGCTTTGCCAGCGGGCTGGTGATCTACTGGATTGCGAACAACACGATCACGTTCTCGCAACAATACCTGATCATGCGCACTCAGGGGTATAAACCCGACGTTCTGGGCAACATCAAATCCAGCTTCAAACGCAAGTCCCGGTCGGATCAGAAATGACCGGCCGGGTCGCCGCCCTCTGGCGTCACCCGATCAAGTCGCATGGACGCGAACCACTTGACCGGGTGACGCTGACCGCCGGACAGACCATGCCATGGGACCGGCGATGGGCCGTGGCCCATGAACTCGCCAAAGCCGACAACAGCGCATGGTCGCCTTGCGCCGAATTTTCGCGCGGCGCGAAAGCGGCCTCGCTCATGGCCATCGACGCACAAAGCGACCCGCAGGCCGGCACTGTCACACTCAGCCACCCCGACCGGCCTGACCTGACCTTCGATCCCGACGGGCAAGCGCAGGCGTTTCTGGACTGGGTGCGCCCGTTGATGCCCGCCAACCGGGCGCAATCCACGCGGCTGGTGCGTGTGCCCGGCCGGGGCATGACCGATACCGATTATCCCTCGGTCAGCCTGCTGAACCTGGCGTCGAACGACGCCATGACCCAAGCCATGGATCAGGATATTTCCCCCCTGCGGTGGCGGGGAAATGTCCACCTGTCCGGCCTGCCCGCCTGGGCCGAGTTCGACTGGATCGGTCATACGCTGCGGATCGGCGAAGCCGAGGTGCAGGTGCGCGAACCGATCAAACGCTGCATGGCCACCACCGCCAATCCCGCAACCGGGCAGCGCGACGCCGACACGCTCGGCACGCTGAATACCCGGTTCGGACACCAGAATTTCGGTGTCTACGCCGAGGTGGTGAAAAGCGGCGACATCGCCACCGGCGATACCATCGAGGTGCTGACATGACCCTGCCTTTTCCACTGGCCGAAGCGCCGGACGACCAGACATCGGAACAGGGCCGCAAACTTTTTGCCGGGCCGGTCGATTTCCTCAAGGGGGTCGTCGCCATGTCGGGCCTGCCCGCCGCCGACCGGGCCGAAGTGTGTTTTGCCGGGCGTTCGAACGTCGGGAAATCCAGCCTGATCAATGCGCTGACCGGTCGCAAGGCCATTGCGCGCGCCTCGAACACGCCGGGCCGCACGCAGGAAATCAACTTTTTCACCCTGGGCGAAAGCCATTACCTGGTCGATCTTCCCGGCTATGGTTTCGCCAACGCGCCGCTTCCCAAGGTCGAGGCGTGGCAAAGACTACTCAAGCAATACCTGTCGGGCCGCCCCAACCTGCGCCGGGCTTTCGTGCTGATCGACGCGCGCCACGGGATCAAAGCGGTGGACGAGGAGATCATGAGCCTGCTGGACAGTTCCGCCGTGACGTTCCAATGCGTTCTGACCAAGGCCGACAAGCTGAAGGCGGGTGAGCGCGAAAAAGTGCTGGATCAGGTTCGCGGCAAGCTGGCGAAACACCCCGCCGCCTTCCCCGAACTGGTTCTGACCTCCAGCGAAAAAGGCGAAGGGATCGCAACCCTGCGCGCTATTGTCGCCACCCTGGAGTAACCGTGGGTCAACCGCGCAAATAGGCACTCAACCGGTCGCGGAAATGCGGGATGGCCTGCGCATGGGCGGCATATTCATTGGGCGGCATCAGGGCCCATCCCGTGCCCTCGTCGCCAAAAACCACGTCCTGCACACGGTCCCCCGGCAGATGAGCCGCAAAGAACCATGCGCGGATGGGTTTGTTATAAAAACGCTGCCAGATCAGATCGTCGGGTGTCAGGATCAGGCCAACCTCCTCGCGGGTTTCGCGCAGGACGCAATCAGTCGGCGTTTCGCCCGCTTCACGCCCGCCGCCCGGCACATCCAAGCGCCCCGGCCATGGAATATCCAGTCGCTCGTCGCGCCGGATCGTCAACAACTCAGTCCCCAGAAACAAAAACAGCTTGGTCCCGTCGAAATGCTCGGTCCCGTGCATGGCGTCCCCCTCCGGCCTTTTCATGCAGACCTTTCCCCGCAAGCAGTGTAGTCTGCACGCATCCGCGTTACAAACCCGGACAAAGCCCGCAACAGCCCGATCCGCAATGCCTGCCCTTTGCCGCGACTGCCTGACCGAATTCGATACCGGCCCGCGCTGCCCCGCCTGCCGCAGCCCCCGTGTCGTGGCCCATGACGAGCTGTTCGATCTCTCCATCGCCCATATGGATTGCGACGCCTTCTACGCCAGCGTCGAAAAGCGCGACAATCCCGATCTGGCCGACAAGCCCCTGATCATCGGCGGCGGGCGGCGCGGGGTGGTTTCGACCGCCTGCTATATCGCGCGCATTCGCGGCGTGCGTTCGGCCATGCCGATGTTCAAGGCGCTTGCATTGTGCCCCGACGCGGTGGTGCAAAAACCGAGGATGGAGGTCTACGCGCAGGTTTCCCGCCAGATCCGCGCCATGATGGAAGACCTGACACCCTCGGTCGAGCCGCTGTCGCTGGATGAGGCCTTCATGGACCTCACCGGCACCGCCCGCCTGCATGGTGCGCCCCCCGCCGCCATGCTGGCGCGGCTGATCAAACGTATGCGGGACGAGTTGGGGCTGACCGGCTCGGTCGGGCTGTCGCACAACAAGTTTCTCGCCAAGATCGCCTCGGACCTCGACAAACCGCACGGGTTTTCGGTGATCGGCAGGGCGGAAACCGCCGATTTCCTGCATGACAAGCCGGTCAGCCTGATCTGGGGCGTGGGGCAGGCCACACGCGGTGCACTGGACAGGGCAGGCATCCGCACCATCTCGGACCTGCTCAGATGGGACCGCCAGGACCTGATCGCGCGCTTCGGGTCGATGGGGGATCGGCTCTGGCACCTTGCTCGCGGGCAGGACGCGCGGCGCGTCTCGGCCAATACGCCGATCAAATCCGTATCCAACGAAACCACCTTCTCTCAGGATATCGCCGATACCGAAATCCTCGACGGGCATCTGTGGCGCCTGTCGGAAAAAGTATCGGATCGCGCCAAGGCCAAGGGCATCGCGGGCCGGGTGGTCACGCTCAAGCTCAAGCGCGCCGACCACAGCCAGCTGACCCGCCGCACCGCCCTGCGCGACGCCACTCAGATGGCCGACACGATCTATCGTACCACCCGCGCGTTATTGGATCAGGTCGACGGCCAGACGCCCTATCGCCTGATCGGGGTGGGGCTGTCCGACCTGATCCCACAGGACGGGGCCGACCGCTCGGGCGATCTGCTGGACCCGCAGGCGGTGCGCCGCTGCAAGGCCGAACGCGCCACCGACAGTATCCGCGCGAAATTCGGCAGTGACGCGATTCGCAAGGGGCGCTCCCTGCGCTGACGCTCACGCCCCCTGCGCCCCGATACGCCTTACCTTTGCCAGCCAACGCTGCGCCCGCCCGTCTTTCGGATGGCTCGCCGCCGCGAAGTAGGTAAACCGCGTCGGCTTGATCCCCACGAACCCAAGGATCTGCCCCCGGACCTGACGTATCATGGCGTTGCCGTACATCACCCGCAGGAACCAGCCCGGAGTGTCGGCTGTCAGAACCACCCGCGCACTGCGTCCCCCCAACATGGGGGCAGGCATACCCAGTTTCGTCACCCGCGTATCGAAACTGCGCCCCGGCAGAAACGCCCGGTCGAACAACCCTTTCAGTTTGGCGGGCAGGCCACCCCACCACATGGGCGTCACCATCACCAGATGCTCGCACCATTCGATATCCTGCATCACCTGCTCCAATGCCGGTTCCAGCGGCTTCGGATCGCGATATCCCGCGCGCTCGTAATCCATATCGAAGGCAAGATCGTTCAGATGCACCAACCGCACATTGTGCCCCGCCGCCTGTGCCGCGTCTGAATAGGCTTCCGCAAGGCCCCGGCACAGCGATTGTCGGGCCGGGTGCCCATCGAGGATGAAAATACGTTTCCGTGACATGAGTCTCTCCAAATTTGACCTCGGTCACTTTAATATTTAAAAATTGACTACGGTCAATTATAAAATTTGACCCCGGTCAAAATTCATGGCATGTCAACGCTCATGGCCCGTGCTGTGCAACAAAGAACCCTGAAAACCCGCGCCCGCCTGACCGACGCCGCGCGCCAGATCATCGCGGAATGCGGCTATGAAGGGCTGCGTATCGAAGAAGTGGTCAAACGGGCCGGTGTCGCCAAGGGCACCTTCTTTGCGCATTTTCATGACAAGGATGCATTGATGGACATCCTGATCGGCGCCGAGATCGACTCGTATCTCGACCGGATCGAGCTGCGCAGCCCCCCTCGAACCATCGACGATCTGCTGGATGCCCTCTTGCCTCTGCTCGAATTCATGAGCTGTGAACGCTATGTTTTCGATGTGATCCTGCGCCATTCCGGGGCCGCCGCCTGCGATGCCATCGGCCCCATCGCCGAAACCTTTGCGCGGCACGACGCAGTTGTGGCCGAATGGCTGGCCGACGGGCCATTTCGCAGCGATGTCTCGCCCGATTTGCTGGCCCAGGGAATACAGGCATTTTCCGTTCAGTCGATTGCGCTCAACTTCTGCGCCATCAACAACACGGTGCCCCTGCGCACACGACTATCCGAATACCTGACCGCCTGGCTGCTACCCGGCAGCCAGAGCGCCGCTGCTCACTCCGCCGCCAGCGCCTGATGCGCGGGGCGGCCGATTGCCGCGATCTCGGCGATCACACCGTTCAGCACGTTGCGAAACGCCTCGAAATGGCCATTGGGCCGGATCAACTGTTCGTTCATGTAAAGCGCCCGGTCAATTTCGATCTGCACCGCATGGCGATTGCGTGACGGGCGGCCATAGCATTGCGTCACATAGGCCCCGGCAAAGGGCGTGTTGCGTGTCACGACCAGCCCGGCCGAGGTAAAAGCCTCTTCGATACGATCCACAATTCCGGGGGCGGCGGCGGCCCCGAACCTGTCCCCCAGCACCACCTCGGGACGGCGGATACCTGTACGCGCGATGGTATCCATCGCCTCATGCGGCATGGAATGGCAATCAATCAGAATCGCCTGCCCGAACATCAGATGCGCCTGATCCAGTTGCGCGCTCAGGGCTTCGTGATAGGGCCGCCAATAGGTGTGGATGCGGCGCTCCGCCTCGGCCATCGTGATCTTGCCGGTGTAGATCGCCTGCCCGTTGGCCACGACCCGTGGAATGACCCCCAACCCCGAGGCGATCCGCGGGTTGTGCCCGGATTTGCGCACCCCCTCGATCAGGGCCGGGTCCAGTTCTTCTTCCGAACGATTCAGATCGACATACGCCCGTGGCGCACCGGCCTTTATGAGCGGCGCCCCATAGCGCGGCGCATCCTGAAAAAGCTGGTCGACAAAGGCATCTTCCGAACTGCGCACCGTATGGTCGTTCAGGTTGGTTCGGCGCAGGAAAGACCACGAATAATCCCGTCCGCTATGAGGAGATGCAAAGACCACCGCGGTGGTCCGGCGCTGCGGGTGCATCAGGTGATAAGCGGCTTTCGGCATGGTCTCTCCGTGATTGAGGTATCATAGACCGAAATTGTCGTTCTAAAAGCCCTTGATCCCCTGTCCGACTCCTTTTATAGACCCCTCTCACCGGCGCGGCTTTCCGCGCCCCTGTTTTTTGGGGCAAGGGTCGTGTTGGCATTCATGGGCGATTAGCTCAGCGGTAGAGCACTTCGTTGACATCGAAGGGGTCACAAGTTCGAACCTTGTATCGCCCACCATGAATTCATCGCTTCGTGCTCCGGCGCAAAGCACCCGCAACCCAAGGCGCTGGCCCGCGCCGCGACAGACAGGAGACGACCATGAAGGTTCGCAACTCGCTCCGCTCGCTGAAGAACCGGCACCGCGATTGCCGTGTCGTGCGCCGCAAAGGCCGCGTTTACGTCATCAACAAGACGCAGCGTCGCTTCAAGGCGCGTCAGGGCTGACTTCTTTTCCCTGACCGAAATGAACAAGCCCCGCCATCCGGCGGGGTTTTTCTTTGGGACACCGCAACGGCGCGCGCGGTGTTAACCATGCTGAGGCACGGTGCGGATACCGACGCGATACCGACATTTTACCGACGCGATACCGAACCGGATTTTCCCAGTTAACCAAACGGCTTACACCCGATTCGCCACCCGCCGCCAATCCAGCCCTTGCCCCCGCCCCAAACCTCCGCTTAGCTGCATCGCGAAACAGCCGACCGGACCCCAGCCATGAGCACCCCGAAGAAAACCATCGTCATTGGCGCAGGCATCTGCGGCCTCAGCACCGCCATCTGGCTGCGCCGGGCAGGGCATGACGTAACACTGCTGGATCGCGACGGGCCGGGCGCGGGGGCCTCGTTCGGCAATGCAGGACTATTGGCGCAATGGGCGATGGTGCCGGTGAACACGCCCGACCTGCTGCCTACCGCATTGAAATACATGCTGAATCCCAAGTCCCCCTTGTTCCTGCAATGGTCTTATCTGCCCCGGCTGGCCCCTTGGCTCACCCGGTTCGTGGCCAACGCCAATGAACGCGACTGCCGCCGCGCCGTTCAGGCCCTGATCCCGCTGATCACCGACAGCGTCGACCAGCACAAGGCCCTGACCCGCGGCACACTGGCCGAAAAATGGATTGCCACAAGTGACTTGGGCTATGCCTACGAAAACCGGGCCGCGTTCGAGGCCGATGCCTATACCTGGGCGATCAAGGCCGAGTCAGGCATGGTGCCAGAGGTTCTGGAAGGCCCCGCCGTGCAAGAGGCCGAACCGATCCTCGGCCCCGCCACCCAATGCCTCGCGCTGCTCAAAGGTCACGGTCACATCACCGATCCGGCGGCCTATATGCTTGATCTTGCAAAGGTTTTGCAGGGCGAAGGCGGCACCTATCGCCGCGCCGAAGTGCATGACCTCACCTTGACGGACGGGCACGTCACCGCCGTTCAAACCGATCAGGGGTCATTCCCTTGCGATCACGCCGTTCTGGCGGCCGGGATATGGTCAAAGGCCCTGATGCGCAAACTGGGGATCAAGGTGCAACTCGAGGCCGAGCGCGGACACCATCTGCATTTCAAGGGACCCTCGCAGATGCCGCGCAATCCCTTGATGATGTCCAAGGGCAAATTTGCCGTGAACCCCATGGCCACCGGGCTACGCTGTGCCGGGACGGTCGAACTTGGCGGGATCGACAAGGGGCTGTCGCGCAGGCCGCTGAACCACATAAAATCCCATACAAAACAAGCGTTTCCGAACCTGACCTATGACAGTGTCGAGGAATGGGTGGGCTTTCGCCCCTCCACCCCGGACAGCCTCCCGCTGGTAGGTGAATTGGGCAAAACCGGGGTATTCGCGGCCTTCGGGCATCAGCATATCGGCCTGACCGCCGGACCGAAAACAGGGCGCATCGTGGCGGCACTGATCGACGGGCAGGCCCCGAACGTCGACCTGGCGCCTTATGACGCCAACCGCTATCACGCCCCCGCGCGGTAACGCGTCACGAAGTTGCGCAAGACGCGTTCCGGTGCATGCACATCGGCAGCGCGGCACATCTCGATCAGGTCGCTGGCCGTTTCCGGCGGGAAATAGCCACGATGCTTGTAAATATTGATCCGGGTTTCAAACCCTGCGGCGTCGGCCTCGGGGTGGAACTGAGTGGCATAAACGTTCTGCCCATGGCGCACCATCTGGAACGGGCAGGTCGGTGACCTGACCAGATGCACGCACCCCTCGGGCAAGGTTTGCAGCGCCTCCTTGTGGCCGACAAAGGCCTGAAACGCGTCGGGCACGCCCGCCAGAAGCGGGTCGGCCCGGCCCGCGTCAGTGAGTGCACAATCCGTGGTTCCCACCGGTTCGCCATAGCAAGCCTTGCTGACATCGCCGTTCAGGTGTTTTCCAAGAATACCAATGCCATAGCAGCACCCAAGAAACGGAAAATCACGCGCGGTGATGGCCGGCATCAAGGACAGAACCTGCGTTTCGATCCTAGCTTCGATCTCGGATTTATCTTCGGGATCATCGCTGACACAGCCCGGCCCGCCACCCACGATCACACCCGCCAGATCATCCAATGAGAGTGCCTCGGGCAGCGCCACCTGATCCAGACGGACCCGCCATGTCTCATCTTCGCTCAATCCGCCCTTGTGCAGGATTGCGGCATACTCATCGTCGGCGGCCTCGGCTTCGGGGCGCAGTTGAAGGATCAGAAAGGGTTTGCTCATGGTGATGTCCGGTTGTTCCGCACAGGTCTGGTGGCCTGTTTCCCAAGGCCCGTCAAGGCCGTGACGGATCACGGGCATGCGCTTGACCCCGCCCGACGATCAACTACGCTGCGCAGCGCCCTCATTCGCGCGTCAGGAGGTTCGATGACACAGCGCATGCATCCTGCTCCAGGCCCTATTCCGGTCAGCGCACAGACATGAGAGCCCCGATGCGTCGATCGCTCAGTCTTGCGGCCTATCTGGCCATGACGCGCCGCGCGCCCCAAGACGCCCCCGGCCCCGTGCAGGCACGCCCCGAGGGCGAACTTATCTGGGCTCATGCCGTGGAACCGGGTCATGCCGATGCCCTGTGCCAAATGGCCGAACGGCTGGCTGCGCAACGCCCCGGCCTGCATATGCTTCTGACCTCGCGTCATGCCGATGTGCTGGAAATGCATAAAGGGGCCAGCGTCATCCGGGCCAAACTGCCCGAAGACACGGTTCAGAACGCCGAGGCTTTCCTCGATCACTGGTCCCCGGACATCTGCCTTTGGACCGGTGGCGATCTGCAACCCGCCTTCATCACCTGTGCCGAACAGCAGAACGTGCCGATGTATCTGATCGACGCCGAAGAACGCCTGATGGACAAGCCAAGCTGGAGATGGTTCCCCGATCTGCCCCGCGCTATTCTGGATCGCTTTGCGCTGATCCTCGCCCGGAATGCCAACACGGCGCGATTTCTCAGGCGGATCGGCGTACGCGACACCGAAATTTCCGTCACTGGCCCGTTCCAGGAGGGTGCGCTGACCCTGCCCTACGACGAAAGTGACCGTGACGAGCTAAGCCGATTGCTGCGCGGGCGTCCTGTTTGGCTGGCCGCGATGGTCCAGCCGCAGGAAATAGACGTTGTTTTACAAGCACATCGCATCACCAGCCGCCTTGCGCACCGGTCATTGCTGGTTCTCGTGCCCGACGATCCCGCAACCGGGCAGACGTTCAAGCAGAAGCTCGATCAGGGGGGCTGGCGCAGTGTCGTATGGTCGACAGGTACGATGCCCGAAGAAACCACACAGGTCATTCTGGCCGATACATACGGAGAAATGGGGCTGTGGTATCGGGTTGCGCCGATCACCTTCATGGGCAGTTCACTGGAGGCCGGACAATGGGGCCGCGATCCGAACGAACCCGCAGCGCATGGGTCGGCAATCCTTTACGGGCCGAACGTGCGGCGGTATCTGTCGGGATATTCCCGTTTCGCCGAGGCGGGGGCGGCGCGGATCGTGCGGGATGCGGACACTCTGGCGGCGGCGGTGCAGCGGCTGATCCCGCCCGACCAATCTGCCGCCATGGCCCATGCGGCCTGGGACGTGGCCTCGCAAAGTGCTGGAGTCACTGACAAAATTCTGGATCTGGTACAGGATACGCTAGACGTGATGGGAGCCAAGTGATGCGCGCGCCGGGGTTTTGGTTCACATCGCCCGACAAGCCCGCGTTTTGGGCGCGGATCTTGTCTCCGGCGGGGGCGCTTTATGCCGCTGTAACCGCCCGAAGAGTGGCCGAAAAACCAAGCTATGTATCTGAAATTCCAGTGATTTGCGTGGGCAACATCAATGCGGGCGGGACGGGCAAGACGCCGACGGTCATCGCGTTGGTGCAGCATTTGCAGAACATGGGCAAAACCGTGCATGTGGTGTCGCGCGGGCATGGGGGATCGCTGGATGGGCCGGTCGAGGTCAGCGAAAAAATCCATACATCCCAAGAGGTTGGCGACGAACCATTGCTGATCGCGGCCTTCACCCGGATATGGGTGGCGAAAGATCGGGCGAAGGCGGCGGAATCGGCGGGAGAGGCTGGCGCGGACGTGATCCTGATGGATGACGGGCACCAAAACCCATTGATCAAAAAAGACATTTCCCTGATCGTCGTGGATGCCGTGCAAGGGTTCGGCAATGGGCGGTGCATTCCGGCCGGGCCATTGCGCGAACCGGTGGAGGCGGGGCTGGAACGGGCGGACATGGTGCTGTCGATCGGGCCGGGGGCGGCGCAGAAGAGCTTTGCGAAAACATGGGGGCATCGCCTGAACCTGCCGCATATGACAGGGCATCTGGCGCCGCTTCGGACCGGGATGGACTGGGCCGATACGCGGTTTCTGGCCTTTGCGGGGATCGGGCATCCGGCGAAATTCTTTGCGACATTACAAGGCCTTGGCGCCGAACTGGTGCGCGCCGAAGCGCTGGAGGATCACCAGCCGCTGACGCAATCCCTGATGGCGCGGCTGGAGAACGAGGCCAAACTGCTGAACGCGCAACTGGTCACCACGGAAAAGGACGCGGTGCGCCTGCCGGACGAGTTCCGGCAGAAGGTTCTGACCCTGCCCGTGCGGCTGGAAATCGACGACTGGACGCCGCTGAACGAGGCGCTGGCGCGCGTGGGCCTGACGCCGGGGTGAGTTTCGTACGTTTTGTACGAAGTGTACGCGGGTTTTGTACGAAAATCGGGGCCTCGGCGCGAAACTGCGTCCATCATGGGCGCAATTTCGCGGTTCGGGGCGCTAGTCGTCCTGCCCCAGCCGGGGCGAGGGGCGGTCCAGCGAAAGGCCGGACTCCGAAAACCGGAAGGGCGAGCGCACACCCGGCACGCCCTCGGGGTCGACACGCATACCCCGTGCCCGAACCTGCGGATCGTCGAACACCTCGGCCAGATCGTTGATCGGCCCGGCAGGCACGCCCTGTTCTTCGCAGGCGGCGAGAAGGTCGGCCTTGGAAAAGGTTTTCGTGCGCGCCGTCAACACTTCGTCAAGCTTTTCGCGGTTGGATACACGGGCGGGATTCGTCGCATAGCCCGGATCGTCGGCCAGTTCGGGACAGCCCAGAAGACCGCAAAACCGGCGGAATTGCCCGTCATTGCCCACGGCGATGATGATGTAGCCGTCGGAACAGTCGAACACCTGATAAGGGGACAAGTTGGGATGAAAATTGCCAAGCCGCCCCGGCGGCGTTCCGGTGGACAGATAGTTCATCGCCTGATTGGCGGTGACGGACACGGCGACATCCAGAAGCGCCATGTCGATATGCTGCCCCTGCCCGGTGGCATGGCGGCGGTGCAACGCGGCCAGAATGGCCGTGGTGGCGTAGACGCCGGTGAAGATATCGGTCACGGCAACGCCCACCTTGGTCGGTTGACCGTCAGGGTGGCCGGTGATCGACATCAGGCCCGACATGCCCTGAATGATGTAATCGTACCCGGCGCGGTGGGCATAGGGGCCATCCTGCCCGAACCCGGTGATCGAGCAATAGATCAGGCCGGGATTGACGGCGCGCAGGCTGTCGTAATCCAGCCCGTACTTGGCCAGCCCGCCGACCTTGAAATTCTCGATCACGATATCGGCGTCGCGGATCATGTCGCGCACCTGCGCCTGCCCCTCGGGCGTGCGGAAATCCACGGTGACCGAAGACTTGCCGCGATTGCAGGAATGGAAATAGGCGGCCGAGCGATCACCGTCACGTTCGATGAAGGGCGGGCCCCATTGGCGGGTGTCGTCGCCTGCGGGGCTTTCGACCTTGATCACCTCGGCGCCCAGATCGGCAAGAGTCTGACCGGCCCAGGGGCCGGCCAGGATACGGGCCAGTTCAACGACCTTGAGGCCGGATAGCGGTGCGCTCATCAGTCGGCCAGTTGTTGTTCTATGACGTCCTTGAGTTCGTCATACGGCATGTTGGAATATTTCTTGCCGTCAATGACCAGCGAGGGGGTCGAATTTATATCGTGCTCCTCGGCGTTCTGCTGATACCACGCGACCAGCGTCTTGGCCTTGTCCTGATCCGACAGGCAAGCCTCGATCTGGTCTTCGCCAAGGCCCGCGACCTTGCCCAGCTTGCGCAGGCCGTTGGCCGCCTGCACCGGGTCGCCCGAGCCAATCCATTCCTTCTGCTTGTCGAAAATCAGCGAGGACAGGCCGAAAAAGCGTTGCTCACCACCGCAACGGGCCACCATCGAGGCCCAGAGGCCGAGGCGATCGAAATACACGTCGCGATAGATGAAATGCACCTTGCCGGTGTCGATATAGTCGGACTTGAGTTTCTTGAACTGGTCGGCGTGGAAGGTGGCGCAATGCGGGCAGGTGAACGAGGCGTATTCGATCACGGTGACAGGCGCATCGGCGTCGCCCAATGTCATCTCGGTGACCGACGAGGTGTCGATATCCGCGGCTTCCTGCGCGCTGGCCGCGAAGGGCAGGTCGGCCGGGTTGGCGGGGGTCGAGGCCAGCCAATAGGCCGCACCGGCAACGAGGGTAAGGCAGAGGGCCGCGATGGCGGTCATTCGGGTCATTCAGGTCACCTTTCGGATCTAGCGTTTGGTCTTGGATAAAACGTTCTGCCCAAGGGCTTCAAGCGCCGTTCTGAGCGCCGTGTCGCCGATGGGCGCGGTCAGGTCCGCGGCGCGGGCCTGGGTCTTGGGGTCGGGCGCGGCGGCTTCGGGCCGGGCCGGGCGGTGGTTGAAACTGACCTGCCCTTCGGCAAAGCCGGTGGGCGCGGTTTGCGTGACGCGAATGCGCGAAATGGCGTTATAGCCGTAAACGGCATTCACCTTTTCGCGCAGCTGTTCCTTTTGCATTTCCAGCATCGGGGCCTGCGCGCCGGTGGTCAGCACGGTCAGCGTGGCGCCAAGGCCCTGCCGCCCGTAGGAGACATTCACGGGCCGCGCGATGGCGGCGATATCGGCCCCCACGATTTCCGGCCAGTGGGTGAGCAGACGGGTCTGCGCAAAGCCGCGCGATTCCGAGGCGTGGCGGATGCGGCCCTGCACCAGCTGGGCCGTCCGCTTGAAACCGCGTGTCGTGCTGTCGCGTTTGGGCATGGGTGGCATCCTCGACTTGGGCGCTATCTTAGGGCATGTGACAGGCCATGCCAGTGTGAAACGGCAAAAAGGGGATAAACAATGCGTGACGCGGCGGGCGACTTGCTGGCGTGGTACGATGGCCATGCGCGCGACCTGCCGTGGCGCGTGGCCCCGGCGGCGCGGGCGGCGGGCGTGCGGCCCGATCCCTATCGCGTGTGGCTGTCCGAGGTGATGTTGCAGCAAACCACCGTCGCGGCGGTGAAGGCCTATTACGAGCGCTTCACAACGCTGTGGCCGGATGTGGCGGCGCTGGCCGCCGCGCCGGATGATCGGGTGATGGGGGAATGGGCCGGGCTGGGCTATTACGCGCGGGCGCGCAACCTGCTGAAATGCGCGCGTGTGGTGGCGGACGATCTGGGCGGGCGGTTTCCCGATACGCGCGAGGCGCTGGTGAAACTGCCCGGCATCGGCCCCTATACCGGCGCGGCGATTGCCGCCATCGCCTTTGATGCGCCCGAGGTGGTGGTGGACGGCAATGTGGAACGGGTGATGGCGCGGCTGCATGACATCCACACGCCCCTGCCCGCCGCCAAGCCCGCGCTGGTCGAGGCGGCGGCGGGGCTGACCCCGGCCGAGCGGCCCGGCGATTACGCGCAGGCGGTGATGGATTTGGGCGCGACGGTGTGCACCCCGAAATCCCCGGCCTGCGGGATTTGCCCGTGGATGGCGCGATGCGCCGCGTGCAAGGCGGGCACGCAGGCCGACCTGCCCCGCAAGACCCCGAAGAAGCCCAAGCCGACGCGGATGGGCATCGCCTATGTGGCGCGGCGTGCGGATGGGGCGTGGTTGCTGGAGCGGCGGCCCGGCAAGGGGTTGCTGGGCGGGATGCTGGGCTGGCCCGGCAGCGACTGGTCCGACGCCCCGGCCCCGGCCCCGCCTGTGGAGGCCGCGTGGCGCGAGCTTGGCGAAGAGGCGCGCCACACGTTCACGCATTTCCACCTGCGGCTGGCGATCCGGGTGGCGCATCTGCCCGAGGGCGCGGTGGCGGAGCGCGGCGATTTCCACCCGCCTGCGGCGTTTCGCCCCTCGGAACTGCCGACGGTGATGCGCAAGGTGTTTGACCTTGCCCGCCCGGCGCTGGAGAATGCCCGCTGAAATGCGCCCCACCCTGTCATGAGTCAAAGGGAGCCGAGCCATGATCCCCGCCCATCAGGTTGCACTGTTTCGCAACGCCGTGCCGTTCTGGATGTCGTTGCTGTTGGTTCCCGTCGCGGTGATCGGCGCGGTATATGGCGGCTGGACGGTGATCCTGCTGCCGATCGTGACATGGTATTTCTTTTCCATTCTCGACGCGCTTTTGGGCCTGAACCTTGAGAACGCCGATCTGGACACCGGCGAAGATCAGCTGAGCTGGTACAAGGCGATCACCCTGATCTGGACGCCCGTTCAGTTCGCCCTGCTTTACTGGATGATCTGGTATGTCACCGGGCCGGGGGATGCGCATCTGTCGGCGCTGGAGACCATCGTTCTGTTCTTCGGTGTCGGGGTGATCACCGGGACGGTCGGGATCAATTACAGCCACGAGTTGATGCATCAGAAGGACCGGGGCGAGCGGTTCCTGGGCGATGCGTTGTTGTCGATGGTGCTCTATTCGCATTTCCGCTCGGAGCATCTGCGGGTGCATCATTTGTATGTGGGCACCCCGCGCGATCCGGTCACCGCACGCTATAACGAAGGGTTCCACAGGTTCTTTCCCCGTGTCCTCAAGGGCTCGCTGATCTCGGCCTTCAAGGCCGAACAGGCGATGCTGGCGCGCAAGGGCAAGCCGTGGAGCGATGCGAAAAACCCGTTCTGGCGCTATTGGGCCTTGCAGGGATTCATGGTGATCCTCGCGATCCTCGTGGGCGGCTGGATCGGGCTGTTGCTGTTCCTGTGGCAGGCTTTTGTCGCCGTCTGGCAACTGGAACTGGTCAACTATGTCGAACATTACGCGCTGACGCGCAAACATCTGGGCGATGGCAAATACGAACACGTCAAACCGCAGCATAGCTGGAACGCGGCGCAGAAGGCGTCGAACTGGCTGCTGATCAATCTGCAACGGCATTCCGATCACCATTACAAACCCGACCGGCGCTTTCCCCTGCTGCAAAACTATACCGAGGACGAGGCCCCGCAACTGCCCTACGGGTATCCGATCATGACCATGGCGGCGATGATCCCGCCCGTCTGGCGGCGCGTGATGAACCCGCGGGTGAGACGCTGGCGCGATATGTATTACCCCGAGATCACCGACTGGAAGCCCTACAACAAGGCGCTCAATCCGCCGCCGCGCTGAATGCCATGAAAATCCGCCCGTTCCGTCCCGAAGACGCTCGGCACCTGCCGGGGCTGATGCATGCCTCGATCCACACACTGGCCGCGCGGGCCTATTCGCCTGCGCAGATTGCGGCCTGGAGCCCGGAACCGATGCCGGCCGATACCTTTCTTGACCGAGCGCACGACGGGCGCGATATTTTCGTCGCAACGGATGACAAGGGCCAGCCGCTCGGGTTTATCGAACTGGAACCGTCCGGCCATGTCGATTGCTTCTACTGTGCGCCCGACGCCGCCGGGCAGGGCATCGGCGCGGCGCTCTATGCCGCGCTGGAACGGGCGGCCATCGCCCGCGCGCTGCCCGAATTGCATGTCGACGCCAGCGAGGTCGCCAGAGGGTTCTTTCTTCGGCGGGGATTTTGCCAGGTCGCCCGCAACACGATCCGCCGCCACGGCGCGGTCCTGCACAATTACACCATGACCAAAACGCTCTGACCGCCCGTTCCCCGGATCGGAAACATGCCCCGAAAAAAAGCCCCGCCACAGGGGCGGGGCACGAGGTAAGTGCCCATGTAGTCAGGCCACAGGCACCGGCGGTGTTCTGATGTCGGGGTAGTTCAGTTCGGGCGGTCGGCCATTTCGGCGCGCACCTGCTGGCGCAGCACGTCGATGGGCACGGTCTTGCCATCGCGCCGGAAGCACCAGTAGGTCCAGCCGTTGCAACTGGGCGCACCTTCGAGATGTGCGCCGACCTGATGGATCGAGCCCTTGATGTCATCGCCGATGAGGGTGCCGTCTGCACGGACTTTGGCCTTGTGGCGCTTGTTCATCGAATAGAGTTCCTCGCCCGGACGCAGCATGCCGCGTTCGACAAGCTGGCCGAAGGGCACGCGCGGTTCGGCGCGTTTGCTGGCCGAGACCTGAAGCGCCTCACGGTCGTATTTGCGCACGGATTTCAGGCGTTTCTCGGCGACCTTGCGATAGGCGGCTTCGCGTTCGATGCCGATGTAATCGCGGCCCAGCATCTTGGCCACGGCGCCGGTGGTGCCGGTGCCGAAGAACGGATCGAGCACCACGTCGCCCGGATTGGTGCTGCCGACCAGAACGCGGTGCAGCAGGCTTTCGGGTTTTTGTGTCGGGTGGGCCTTGTCGCCGTTGTCGTCCTTCAGGCGTTCGTGCCCGGTGCAGATCGGCAGCACCCAGTCGCTGCGCATCTGCACACCGTCATTCAGGGATTTCAGCGCCTCGTAATTGAAGGTGTATTTCGCGCCTTCCTGCTTGCTGGCCCAGATCATTGTTTCATGGGCGTTGGTCAGGCGCTTGCCGCGGAAGTTGGGCATCGGGTTGGATTTGCGCCAGACCACATCGTTCAGAATCCAGAAGCCTTCGTTTTGCAGGGCGGCACCGACGCGGAAGATATTGTGATAGCTGCCGATGACCCAGATCGCACCGTTGGGTTTCAAAAGGCGGCGCGCGGCGCGCAGCCAGTCGCGGGTGAATTTATCGTAGGCTTCGAAGCTGGCGAACTGGTCCCAGGCGTCGTCCACCGCATCTACCGCGCTGTTGTCGGGGCGGTGCAGGTCGCCCTTGAGCTGCAGGTTATAGGGCGGATCGGCAAAAATCAGGTCGATGGAGCCTTCGGGGAGGCTATTCATCGCGTCGATGCAATCGCCATCGAGAATCGTGTTGAGCGGGAGCGCGGAAGCGCCCTTGGATTTGGTCATCGTTTTCATTCTCTGCCTCTGGTGCCCGGCGCTTTTGCGCTCTGGTTCGTTGAGGTCAAAGATGAGTCAAACCCGATTCGCCGTCAATTTCTTTTTTGAATCAGTTACTTACAGATTTCTCTTGATACAACATATTGTGTACCGGCTTGAAGGATCGTCTATGGTGTGGGGTCACACCCAGATTTTGAAGCGCCTCTTTGTGACTTTTCGACGGGTAGCCCGCGTTGCTTTCCCAGCCATAGCCGGGGAACTGTTGCGCCAAATCCCACATGATGCGGTCACGGGTGATTTTCGCCATGATCGAGGCGGCGGAAATCGACACCGACAGGGCATCGCCCTTGATCACCGCCTGTGCCGGAACGGTCAGGTCGCGCGGGATCAGGTTGCCGTCGATCAGCGCCATGTCGGGGGGCGTGGAGAGCCCGGCGACGGCGCGTTCCATCGCCAGGTGGCTGGCGCGCAGGATGTTCAGTTCGTCGATTTCCTCGACGCTGGCATGGGCGATCGAGACTTCGGCCATGTCCATGATCACGTCAAACAGCGCCTCGCGGCGTTTGGCGCTCAGGCGTTTTGAATCGTTCAGCCCGTCGGGGATGCGGGCCGGGTCCAGCACCACCGCCGCCGCCGTCACCGGGCCGGCCAGCGGGCCACGGCCCACCTCATCGACCCCGGCGATGCGGGTGTGGCCCTGCGCCTGCGCGGCCAGTTCGAGGGAAAAATCGGGTCCGTTGCTCATGCCGTCCTTTGGCATGGGGCGCGGGAAAATGCAAAAGGGAAGGGCAAGTGCGCCCTTCCCTTTCGCCTGCTCGCCTGCCTGCCGCCTTAGCGGTAGCCGTAGCGTTCGAGGCAGCGCGCGTTGTAAACTGCGCGTCCACCAGTATTACGCAGAAGGCAGGCATTGGGCAGAGCCACACGGCTGCGCGAGCGCGGGATCACCCTGCCACGGTTGTTGTGACGGTTCCAGCGGTTGTCGCGACGCTCGTAGCGGTCACGCGCCTTGTGATGCCGTTGATTGCTATAGTGCTTGTTATGCCCGTAGGCCGGTGGGGAGCGGTAGATCGCCTTGGGGCGGTCCCTGTGTTTGGCGTCGGACATGGCGGCACCGAGAACGGCCAGGGCGGCCACCCCGGCGATGACCTTGGCGGCGTCGTTATCGGCCCGCGCCGGAGCGGCGGTCATACCGGTCACTGCGACGGCAGCGGCCAGAACGGCAGCGATGAATTGACGATGAAACATGGCGTTTCCTTTCCTTGTGTCTGGTGCATGTCGTGTCATGCGTCATGTCGGCCCGGATCGACCGGCAGCGATGACACAAGGATGGGGGCACCCGGCGAAGACAGGCAATATCAGCCCCCTGTTATCCGATATCGGGCCGGAAATACCTCATGCGGGGCAGCGGGTTATTGAATAGCCGCGCGCTTGGGCGCATGTTTGGCGCATGACACGGAATATTCTGACCCTCTGCATCGTTTTCCTCATGGCCGCGGGCCTGACCGCGGCGGCACAGGCGGCGTGCGTGGCCGAATACAAGGCCAAGCGCGACAATCCGCTTGAGCTTTATTACAATGTGGCGCAGATCAGCGGCCCCTGTACAAAGGCCAATGCCCGCGCGCAGTTGCAGGCGCAACTGGCCCGGCAGGGGCTGACCCTGCTCAAGGTGCTTTCGGTGCGCAACCAGTAGGAAGGGTCAGATCGTGAAAGAACCGACAGGCACCGCGACACAGGCCCTGCGTTCGGGCAACCGGGTGGTCGTGTTCGGGATCGTCGCCATCGTGGCGATCCTCGCCCTGGCCGCCGTTTTCCTGTTTCTCAGCCTGCCTGACGCGGGTGCATTCAATGCGCGGGTCGAGCGGATTTTCGTGGAAAACGACGCGCTGACCGCCGATGCGGAAATCAAGCTTCTGGAGATCCTCGCATTGTCGGGCACGGCGTTTTCCGAGACGCTGACCAGTTACCGGATGGTGATTTTCGTGCTGCTGGTCTTTGCCGCCGCGCTGCTGGTGGCGGCGCTGGTGTTTCTGGTGATGCTGGTGGCGCTGAACCGGCGGATGGCGCAGATTGAACGCTCGGGCATTCAGGTCAGCTCGCTGCTGATCAGCCGCGAGGAGAACAAGGTGTATCTCAACAATCTCGGGTTCAAGCTGACCGATGCGGCGATGGAAACGCTGGCCGTGCTGGCCGAGGCGCGGATGGATGACGACGTGCTGTCGGGCGCCGAGATCGAAGCCGTGATATCGGGGCGCAGCGCGAGCGATTGCGAAGAGGCGGCGGGCGCCACGCGCATCAAACGGCTGCGCGACATGCTGGGGAACCAGATGGTCAGCGAGTTGCTGGTCAAGAACATCGCGCGGCGGGGCTATATGCTGGCGATCGACAAGGACGTGATCAAAGTCGTGTAATCCGCCCGATGGGTGGACGTGGGGGCCGTTTGGTCACATGTTCTGCTTGGGGCCGCAGCCAACCGGTGATCGCTCGTCTTTGCGGACTGGCGGGAACAGGCGCTGTGGACCTTGCAGGACGACACGAGAAGCGGATGTTCCCATGAGCGAAGATTTCGAAAGCCATCGTTGCCAGAGCGGTTTCTCTTCGCCCTCGGACGGGGCCGGAGAGGTGCCGGACGATCCGAAGGACTGGGTGCAGGTCACCCGGTGGCGCAGGGCGGAGCGGGTTCGCCTGCGCGGGGAACGGCAGGAGGTTTCGGTTGCCGACCGGCAGGCCGTCGGCGCAGCGTTGGCGGGGCATTTGCGCGATCTGCTGGACAAGAGGTTCGGCGGGGCGCGCGGGCGGGTCTTTTCCGCCTATTGGCCGATCAAGGGAGAGCCCGACCTGCGGCCCCTGATGGCCGAGTTGCACCGCTCCGGCGTGATCGTCGCGCTGCCGCTGGTGGAAACCAAGGCCGCGCCGCTGACCTTTCGCCGCTGGACACCAAACACGCGCATGGTGCGGGGCGATTGGAACATTCCCGTGCCACCCCCCGATGCACCCGTCGTCACGCCCGAAATCGCGCTTGCCCCGCTGATGGGCTGGACGCGCGAGGGGTATCGGCTGGGCTATGGCGGGGGGTATTTCGACCGGACGCTGGCGGCGCTACAGCCGCGCCCGTTCGTGATCGGGATCGGCGTCAACTCTGCCGAGTTGCCGACGATCTGCCCACAGCCGCATGACATCCCGCTGGACATCATCCTGAGCGAAACCGGCGTGCAGGGCGCGAAAGATACGGTGTAGCGCGCGCCGTTCTCAGGACAGGTGGGCCAGACGCATCCCGTCAAACTGCGCCAGTGTGGCGGTGATGGCGGCGCGGTCCATCAGACACATCGCGGTGCTGAGCCCGTCGGCAAGGGCGGCACTTGGGCCGGTGACGCTGATCAGGGACCAATCGGTTTGCGACGGCGTGCCGGTGCGCGGGTTCAGGATATGCCCCGCCGGATTGCCGGGGTCAAAGCGCGTGCCCATCGGCGAAGAGGTCGCCATTGCCATGTCGCGCAAGTGGGCCGTGCCGGTTTCTGCCCCTTCCACGGTTTGCAGGCGCACGGGCCAGCCGCCGCCCTGCGGGTGGCCGCCAAGGGCGCGCAACTCGCCGGTATCCACCATGATATCGCGCAGCCCTTCGCGGGCCAGCATGTCGGCGATCCGATCCGCGATATAGCCCTGGGCGATGCCGTTGAGGGTGATCGCCATGCCGGGGGTGGCAAAGTGCACGGCACTGCTGTCGAATGCGACGCCCTGCCAGCCGGTCAGTTTGCGCGCCCGTTCGATATCCGCCGGGTTCGGGGCATCGGTGGTGTAGTGGCGCGCATAGGCCTGCCACAGCGGCTGTACGGTAGGGTCGAACAGCCCGCCGCTGGCATTGTGGACGCGGTTGCACAGGCTGAGGCATTCCAGCAGTTCAAAGGGCGGCGCGGGCAACGCACCGTCGCGGTTCAGGCGGCTGAGCGCCGAGTCGGCGCGGTAGAGGCTGAAGATACCTTCGAGCCGATCCAGTTCGGTGAAAACGCGCGCGGCGATGATCCGGGCATCGGGGTGCGCGAGGCTGAGCGTGGTGCGCGCGCCAAGCGCGGTGGCGTGCCATTGGGTGACCTCGGGGGCGGCGGCGCTGGCGCGCGTGCCGAGCACCCCGGCGCAGGCGGCAATGGTCAGGAAACGGCGGCGGGACAAGGCAGGCATATCAATTCGTCCTTTCCTGCGAGAGCGCGCGAAGGCGGTCTGCAAAATCATCGTCATCCGGTGTGGTGGCGGAGGTTGCGACAGGGGCCAGAACGGCAGTGTCGGGAATATCGGCCAGTTCCTGCACCTGCCCGCCATGCCGTTGGGCGAACTGCGCGGCGCTGGCCGCATCCGAGAAGGGCACCAGCTCGGGCGCGCCCATGCCGCCGGTGCGGGACGATCCGACGACGTAATGCGCGGCGCTGGCCGGTATCCAGTTGTCGGCGCCCGGAATCTCCCAACTTGCGGCGCTGCCCATGTCGCTGACATAGACCGCCGCGATTTCGTGGCTTTGTTCGGGCATGCGCAGATAAGCGACGGCATCGCGCACCTGACTGAAGAACAGCGGCGTTCCGGGCAGGCCGGTCAGGTGGACCTGCGCCTTGGGGCCGGGGTGTTCGAGCATGTTCATCTGGCAGAAATGCCCCACCGCCGAGGCGGTCATGGTCACCGCCTGCGGGATTTCGGCGGTGTCCTCCTGACAGGCGGGCAGTATGGCAAGGCACAGGATCGCGGCGAGGCGTTTCATGGCGTGACCTTTCTGAAGGCGAGAACCGACAGCCCGAGCGCCAAGACCGGCCAGAGCAGCATGGAGGCCAGCGCATGGGCGGGCGGGATGGTGTTTGCGGCCCCGGCGACCCCTGCGGCGGCCGAGGCGGCCTCGGAGGCGGCGAGGTTGAACAGGCGGAAGGCATCGGCGGGGTTGGCGATCAGAAGCCAGGGAAAGGCTTCGGTGGTGAACCAGCCGCCCCCGTCGGAGACGACAGCGGCCAGCAGGCCGAGATCGTACAGCACGATCATCACCAGCCACAGCCCGATGGCAAGGCCCGCAGCCCCGGAGGGGCGGCGCGACAGGCCGGACAGCGCATAGCCAAGGCACAGGAACGCCGCGCCCAGCAGGACCGACGACCACAGCAAGCGCCACAGCGCGGGCAGGCCGGAACTGGCAGAGGCATCCATTGCCAGCGTCGCCACGGCGGCGCTGCCGAACCCGGCGGCCACCGCCAGCGTCAGCACGGCGAGATGCGCCAGCAGCTTGCCCAGGAGCAATTCGGGGCGCGACACCGGGTAGGTCAGGACCAGCGGCAGGGTGCCGCGTTCGACTTCGCCCGCGATGCCATCGAAGGACATCAGCAGCGCCACCAGCGGCACGAGATAGACCGACAGCGAGGTGAGGCTGGCCACCGTCACCGACAGGCGGTCCACCCCGAGGGCGCCGGTGGGGGCCGAGCCCGCCGCCGACAGGACCAGCGAGAACAGGACCATCATCGCCACCGCGATGGCGACCCAACGGTTGCGCAGGGCGATGCGGAATTCGGTGATGGCCGTCGCAATGATGCGGGTCATTGTCCGTCCCTCCGGCTGAAATGGCTGTAGATGTCTTCGAGGCTGGGCGGGATCACGTCGACGTCGCGGACGATCCGGCTGAGCCCGGCGATGCGCGAGAGGGTGGTCAGTTTCTCGTCCTGCGCGCAGCTGAGGTGCAGGCCGGTGCCGTTCATGCGCCCCTCGGGCAGGGCATCGGCCAGTTGCGTGCCCTGCCCGTCGTGCGGGACGACATGCAGGGCGATGGGCAGGTTGGCCTGCCGGCGCAGGTCGCCGAGGCTGCCCTGCGTGACGAGCCGTCCCCTGGACAGGATCACCAAACGGTCGGTGCGGGCCTCGACCTCGGTCAGGGCGTGGCTGGACAGGAGGACCGACGCGCCATCCGCGGCCAGATCGTCGAGCAGCGCGTAGAAATCACGCCGCGACACCGGATCGAGGCCGCTGGTGGGTTCGTCCAGAACCAGAAGCCGGGGCTTGCCGATCAGCGCCTGCGCCAGCCCGACGCGTTGGCGCATCCCCTTGGAATAGGTGCCAATGCGCCGTTTGGCGGCACCGCCGAGGCCGACGCGGTCCAGCAGGTCACCGGCCAGCCGGGCGGGTTGTCCGCGCAGGCGCAGGTAATAGCGGATCTGTTCCAGCCCGGTCAGCGCCGGGTGGAAGGCGGCGTTTTCCGGCAGGTAGGCCACCCCGGCCCGCGCCGCGCCCGATCCGGGGGCGCCGCCCAGAACCCGCACCTCGCCGCTGTCATAGGGAATGAGGCCCAGAATGATCTTCATCAGGGTGGACTTGCCCGCGCCGTTATGGCCGAGCAGCGCGACACGTTCGCCCGGCGCGACATCGAGCGAGACATCGCGGAGCGCCTGCGTGTCCTGATAGCTCTTAGTGAGCTGCGAGAGGGTCAAACTTTGCGTCATCTGTCTTTCCGTCGCGCCATTTTCCGGCGCTTTGTCCGGCCAGGTCGGCCATGTCGTCCGGCACGTCGATCCGCACCGGGGTCATCAGGGGGTGGCTGTCCAGAACGCCGCCGGGAAGGGTGGCGGGGAAGCTGGATTGCGACCAGCGAATGAGTTGCACCGCGGGCGCACCCACCAGAAGGGCGGCGGCGGGTTGCGACCACAGGATATGGTCCATCAGGTCGTTGGGGCGGAACGGGCTGTCGGCCTGACCGTCGCCATCCAGATCGAAGGCGGCATGATCGGACCAGAAATTGCCCTGGCCCTCGAAGCTCCATTCGACATCGGTGGTGCCGACGTATTTCACCTGTGTGCGGTTGCCGATGAAGGCGTTGCCGGTCAGCGCGTTGCGTTCGGACCCGGCGGTGAAATGGATGCCGATATCGCAGCCCTCGAACCGGTTGCCGACGATCAGGTTGCGGTGCGCGTTGTAGATGAAGGTGCATTTCTCGGCCCCGCCGCGCACGAGATTGCCGCGCAGGTCGGAACTGTTGGCGTAGTTCAGCATGACGCCGTGATCGCGATCGTTCAGCGACAGGTTATCGAGAACCTTGACCCGGTCGGAAAACATCAGCGCATAGCCGAGGTGATTGCCGATCGAGACATTGCCCGACACTTCGCTGTCATTGGCATACATGTAATGCACGGCGAAACGCAGGTCGCGAAACAGGTTGTCGCGAAACACGTTGCGGCGCGAGGTGTTCACGAAAATCCCGTCGCGGCCAAAGCGGATATCGTTGCCCACCACCTGCGCGCCGGGGGCGTTCCAGACATAGACACCGTTGCCGCGCTCGTTCATGCGCCGGTCCTGCCGGCCTTCGATGGTGTTGCCGCGCACGATGCTGTCATCGGCGCCGTGGATGTCCACGCCGTAGAGATTGCCGAGGATGCGGTTGCCCTCGACCACGGCGCGGCGGGCGGTTTTGGTCAGTTGCACGCCTGAATCGATGGTCTGATGGTCGCTGCCCGAGCCGGTGACAGTGAGACCGCGCACGGTGATGTCTTCGCCCGTCACGGTGATGACCGAGCCCTGACCGCCGCCGTCGATGGTGGCCTTGCCCTGCCCGTCCAGCGTGATGGGCTGCGCAAGGGTCACCGGGCCGTCGTGACGCCCCGGTGCGAGGATCAGCACATCGCCGGGGGCAGCCCCGGCGATGGCGGTTTGCAAGGCTCCGCCCCGCGCAGTCACGGGCACGTCAGCCGCATGGGCAGCGGACGCGATCAGCGTGACCAGCATGAGAAGGCGGAGCAGCATGGATCAGGCGCCTTTCGGTTTGACCAGCATCCGTCCGCGCATCTCCATGTGGAGCGCGTGGCAGAACCACTGGCAATAGTACCAGTAGACGCCGGGCTTGGCCGCGACGAACGTGACCGAGGCGGTCGCCTGCGGCCCGATCTCGATCGCCACCCCGTGGTTGTTCAGGGTGAACCCGTGGGTCAGGTCGTCGATGTCATCGAGGTTCGTGACGATGACCGTCACCTCGTCGCCTTCCGTCACCTCGAACTTTTCGAGCGAGAAGGTCGGCGCCTGGCTGGACATGTAGACCCGCACCTTGTTGCCATCGCGGATGACCGTATCGTTCCAGTCGTCGATATCGACACCGTCGGCCTCGGCCTGTGCCCGTGTTTCGGCCCACATCGGATCGTTGCGATCCCAGACATTGACCGGGTTCACGATATCGCGGCGCACGAGGATGACATCGTGCGGCTCGGCGAATGTCGGGCCGTCATGCACCACCTTCATGTCATCGGTCGCGATGTCGATGATCTGCTCGTTCTCGGGCTTGAGCGGGCCGACATTCAGGAACCGGTCCTTGGAGAACTTGTTGAGCGAGATCAGCCAGCGGCCATCGGCCTCTTTGGTTTCCCCCATTGTCGTGTGGTTGTGCCCCGGCTGGTAATGCACGTCCACCTTGGACACGATCGGATCGACCTCTTCCCCGGCATAGGCCTGAACCGCCTTGGCGATATCCCACTTGACCATCTGGCTGTCGAGGAACAGCGTGGTATAGGCAAAGCCCTTGCCGTCGAACGCGGTGTGAAGCGGCCCAAGGCCCAGTTCCGGCTCGGCCACGATGCAGGACCGGGGATCGGCATCCTCTTCGAACAGCGCGTCGAGCTTGCGCACGTCGATCACCGAGCAGGTCGGGGACAGCTTGCCGTTGATCACCACATGCACGCCGTCAGGCGCGGTGTTCACGCCGTGGGGGCTGTTGGGGATCGGGACATAGCGGGTGTATTTCTTGTTCTGTCCCTTGCGCCCGTCGATCACCGGCACACCGTTGAGAACCTGAACATCGCCCTCGGCGACGCCCTTTTCGATTTCCGCGATGTTGAAGATCACCACATGGTCCATCTCGTTCTCGGTCATCTCGGCGAGGTTCATGCCCATTTCCGAGTTGTACGAGGTCGAGAAGGCGTATTTGCCCTGATAGTCGCAATCGGTGTTGTCGAGGTTGCCCGACACCATCACCTGCCACGGGATTTCCATGGTGTCCCCGTCGAGCGCGGTGAAGAAGTTCACGTACTTGTCCGGCTCGTCCAGAACCGACCCGTCATTGACCATCGGCACCTCGTCCTCGCCATTGGCGAAAACATAGCCGGTGCGCGGGAATTTCTGCGGGCGCAGGCCGTGGATGGCCTTGGCGTTGGGGATCTCGACGATCTTGTCGGTCTTCATCACGTCGCAGCGGACCCGCGCGACGCGCGTGTTGGCCTTGTCGTTCATGAACAGGTAGCGCCCGTCATAGGTGCCGTCGGTGAAGGACATGTGCGGGTGGTGCAGATCGCCGTTGTCATGCACGCGCTTGCCCTGCGCGGCGAGGAACGCCTTGGTTTCGGGCAACATGCCTTCTTCGAAGATCCTGAGGCTTTCGTTGGTCTGGCCCCAGCCGGTGGCCGAGCAGCGGTTGAACACAGGAACGCGCATCAGTTCGCGCATGGACGGGAAGCCCAGGATGCGCAACTCTCCGGTCTGGCCCGAGGACCAGAAGCCATAATAATCGTCCAGTTCGCCCGGCGCGATGCTGAGCGCCTCTGAGGCGCGGGCGGCGGTGGTGCCGGCGGCCGTGGCCACGCCGGCCGCGCCGCCGAGCAGCGCCAGGCGCGCGCCGCCTGCGCCGCCAAGCAGGGCCGCGCCACCGGCGGTCGCGCCCAGCATGCCGCGGCGGCTGATGCCTTTTTTCGGTTTCGAGTCAGACATTGGTCTTCTCCTTCAGGTTGGGATGATTGTGAATCGCCCGGCCCGCATCGGCCGCCCCGCGCGACGCGGATTCGCGACGCTTGAGGCGTTTGATGACGACCGGACATTTGGCTTCCGACTGGTAGAGCACCTGACAGTGCATGCAGTTGAGGCATTCGTTGGGGTTGATCTCGCCCGTGGGGTGGATCGCCTGAACGAAGCACTCGTTGGCGCAGGTCTGGCAGGGATTGCCGCATTCCTTGTAGCGTTTCAGCCAGTCGAACATGCGCAGCCGCGCCGGGATCGCCAGCGCCCCGCCGAGCGGGCACAGGTAACGGCAATAGAAGCGTTCCACGAACAGCCCGGCGATCAGGAGGGCGGCGGCGTAGGCCACGAACGGCCAGGCGCGCACGAATTTCAGGACGATGGCGGTTTTGAACGGCTCGACCTCGGCCAGATGCTCGGCCTGCTCGATCGAGGCCAGCGATACGCCGAACAGGCCAAGGAAGATCATGTATTTCAGCGGCCAGAGCCGTTCATGCAGCCCCCAGGGCAGCGTCCATTGCGGAATGCCCAGTTTGCGCCCGATCTGGTTGGTCAGTTCCTGCAACGCGCCGAACGGGCACAGCCAGCCGCAATAGGCCCCCCGCCCCCAGAAGATCAGGGCGGCGGCCACGGCGAACCAGAGGATGAAGGTCAGCGGATCGAGCAGGAACGCCTGCCAGCTGAAATCCGTGGTCAGCGCGCCGAACAGGGCCATCAGGTTGACGACCGACAATTGCGCATTGGCGTACCAGCCCAGGAAGACCAGCGTCACGGTCAGGAATGACATGCGGAACCAGTAGGTCACGCGCTCGGACCGGGTGAGGAAGCCCTGGAAAAAGAACGCCACAGTCAGGATGAACAGCATGACCGCGAGACCGGCGATTTCGACCGTCTTGTCCTGCCAGATCCGTTTCCACAGGGCCGATTGCGCCGCGTGTTCCTCTTGCTCGGCCACGGCCTGTGCGGCGGTGGCCTGCGGCGCGGCGGCCGGGGCGGGCAAGGCGCGCATGTAGGTGTCGGGCAACTGATAGCCCATCTCGAACGTGGTGAAGACCCGTTCGATGGCCGCCACGTCGCGCTGCACCAGGAGCTGCAGGCGGAACGGTTCGGTGGGATCGAAGCCGGTATCCGCGGGAATCTTGAACAGGTCCGTTTCGGTGAATTCCGGTGCGCCCTCGGCGGCGACATCGCCCAGGCGGCGGTGCATCCGGTCGCGGAAACGGACCGACAGATCGCCCTGGATCAGAACGATACGGTCGAAAATCCCGCCACGGACATAGCCCGACCCCTTGAAGGAATACAGCCCCCGGCCCGCGATCATGATGGCGTGATCGCCCTCGTCCAGCCAGTTTTGCAGGTTGCGATCCTCCGCCTCGCCCAGCAGGGCCTGCCCGACAGCGGGCACCGAAACCAAGCCCATATACATGTCGATAAAGGTGGTCTCGGGCGGGTCGGTGATGGGCCGCCTGGCGGCGCGCGGATCGTCCACCTGTTCGAAGGCCGCATTCACCTGCCCCACATCCAGAGACAGGCGGCGCAGGGTTCCGTCGCCCTCAAGCGTCATCCAGTCCGACGCGGCGGTGGCCTCGGGGTCGATCTCGTAGGTGGGGCCGGTGGGGGCCGTGGGCGCGCTGAGCCCGCCAAGGCCAAGCTGGCGCGCCACCTTCAGCCCCGAACGCACGATGGAATCGTCGATCACCATGATCGTGACCGTCGCACCGGCGATGATGTCCAGATCATGGGCCGTGCCGCCCGAGGTGGCCTCGGCCACCAGATCGAGCCCCGCATAATCCGCCGCGAGCGCCTGAATTTTGGAATCGGGAATCCCGATCAGCACGATCGGTTCGGAGTGCTTGACCAGCTTGACGCCCATGACGACCGCATCGTCATTCACCGCCACCATCGTATGGATCGGCTTGCCAGAATAGCCTGTCGTCCCGACGAAATCCGACGCAATGAACGCCCAGCCGATGCGCTGTTCGCCTTGCAGCAGCGGCGCGACGGGAATGTCATCGCGGACCGGCCCGAAGGCATCGGCCCCCTCGACCAGTTCGCCGGGGGCGATATCGTCGATGAATTGAGTGAGAACGGAGGCGGTGGCCTGAGCGCGCGCGGGGGCTGCGCCGGTGGCGATCATGAGGCCGACAATCAGGAGACCGGCCATCAGGATCGTGAAACTTCTGATCGATCTGTTTGCGCGGCAGACCGAAAGCGGGGCCAGCGACGCAAGGGTCATGCGGAGGGAAACAAACATGGCTCAGATATCCTTGGGGGGACCGCGCGCAAGACGCCACTGAACGGTGGCATAGCTGCGCTGCGCCACATGGGCTTGGGACGTGAGAAGATGGGCCGCCTTGCCCGGACGGCTCCAGACCGTCGGCATCACCGGCAGGGCCGTGACATGAAGCGTACAGGCCGGACAGTGCGAACAGTCCGGCATGGAAGGCGGGTCAACCGGGTTGCCCGATCTGTCGAGCGTGATCGTTTCAGCGCCTTCGTCGCTACAGATGACGACCGTGCTGAGGCCGTTCTGCGCCAGGGACATGGCGGCATCGGCCATCACGCTGACAACGCTTGCGAGTGTCAGTGCCAGCGCAAGACTTGCGCAATGAAATATCCGGGACCGCACGCTGAACATGCGCCAAACCTACCATACGGGAGCGGCGATAACATGACAAAAGTCAAGACGGGCAGAAAGATAGGCAGCCTTAATGCATTGATATATTTATGTATTATGGAAATATCGCCCACCTGAAAATATGGCCAAAACCCCCGCCCCGCAGCAACACAAGCCGCCCAGAATCACCAATCGTGAAGATTGGCGACCCCGGCAGGATTCGAACCTGCAACCTGCCCCTTAGGAGGGAACCGTTCATAGCGCTATTCCTTTTTTGTTTTCTGCTGCTTGGGTGTTTGTACAGGGTCTTCCTGTACATGGTTTGTACGAAAACGGGCTCTAATGTCGGCCTCATCCGTCTCTGCATGGGCATAGATGCGCATGGGTAAATTTGGGTCTGACCAGCGCCCAGCCTTGGCCGCTGTGACTGGATCGACTCCTTGCCGCACGACCAATTCAGTGAAGAACCCATGCCTCCCTGCGGGGTGCGCTGATAGATACTGGATGCCCGCTCGCTTGCAGATCGTCTTCCAGCGCGTGTTGTATCCGGTCGAACTGCCATAGCCGAACACGCGCGGTTTCATGAATTTGCCGGTCTTACGGTTCTTGGGTCGTTTGGGAGGAAGCGCGAGCAGTTCATCCATCATCTGCGGCGAGACGGTGATCCAGCTCTCCGGATGCCCCTTCTGGGCCTTCACCCTGATCTTGTTCTCGGCAGGCCTCAGATCATCAGGTTCCAAAGATACGGCCTGATCAATCCGCGCTGCCGTCTCGAACATGAACCGCACCAACGCGGCATTGTACGGATCGGCAGCACCACAAAACGCCTCGATCCATTCCTTGTCCGCTGGGGTTCGCTCCACCCTGCTGATCTTCCCACGCCGCCTGTCTTGGGCAATTCGCTCGAACTTGTCATAGGGCTTCACCCTAATCAGCGGCGTACCCTCCAACTCATGCGCGTTGTTGATCACCGCACTGGCGGGTGTCACAATCTCGCGCCACCACGTATCGGTAGATGCCTTCGGCTTCAGCTTTGGCCCCAACCCTTTTAGCAGCGCACCGGATATCGCTCTTAATGGCGTATCGCCAATTTCCTTAACAATATCGATCAACTGCTTGGCCGCTTTTGGAGAGGCATTGTAGAGCATGATCGCATCTGAAAACGTTTTGCTTGGTTCATCCCCAAGCAAATATTGACGGATTTGATACTCGGTCTCATGCGCTAGCCAGTCCCGTGCGCCTGCTTCTGTAGTCGACCCAGTGCTGTCGCGGTATTTACGTGAGATCGGTCTGCCGTTGTATTCGATCGTCCCGTAGACATAGAAGTATCGGCCCCGCTTATAGATTTTGGTCGGCATGACGGGCCTCTCTCAAAAATGGTGTCGATCTGTGCAGGAGTGATAAGCATGGTCCGTCCCAACCGATAAAACGCTCCCGTATCATTCGCCCGCTCGCGAAGCGTGCGCTCGGAAATCTCGATGCCTAAGCCCACCATGACTTCGACCCATTGAGCGGGTGTCTTTCCAAGACCAAGGATTTGCGAGCTGTCAGCATGTTCTACATTTTGCATTACCTTCATCCCTTCCTGCCACTGCTTGCGCATTTGGGCTCGGCCTTGACGGTGAAGAGGGCAACATACTTTTCCCACGCTCCACTCGGAATCTTGGGGTTACGTTTTCCTGGTGCCGTGTAGATGTGGTCCAACATGTCTTCGCGGATCAGATAACGAACGTTGGTCACCGGAATGCCAACTCGCTCTGCTAGCTCTTTGGGTGTTTCGAGAAGTTTGGTCATAGATCGCCTCTCAATCGGTTGCTTACAATTCGAGGCGAGGAATTTAGTTTTGCGTTCAGAAAGAAACAAAACTACGCTGATCGTGCATGAATCAGGCGCATCGCCATCGTTCGTAACATATATTGTTAGATATGATCACGAATGAGGTCAATACGATTACAAACGAAAGTTCAAAATGTCTATTCAAGGGATGGGGGAACGCCTTGCGGCGGTGAGAAACATGTCAAAGCTCTCCCAAGAGGATATGTGCCGCCGCTTGGGTATTAGTCGAAGTGCGTTCCAGAACTACGAACGTGGCCAGCGAGTCCTTCCCGCCGAACTCTTGCTCAAAGTTTATGAAGAGTTCGACGTTGATCCGTTGTGGATGCTGGAAGGCGACACCGAGACTGGCAAAAGCAGACGCCACGACGAGGTGACACAAGCCTACCGAAAGATCGGCCTCGCGGTCGAGAATCGTATCAATGAACGAAGACTTAAAGTAACGCCCGAAAAGAAGTGGGACGCTATCGACTTCCTGTTTGCTGAATTTCTTAACACCGACGCTTTGGGCGGCGAAGATCATGAGCCAGACACCAAGCGGATCGATAGCATTCTAGGGTTGGTAGCATAATGTCTGACACTGATTTCCCAGCAGGCGTTCATGTCCTGAGACCGCGCAAGGTTTCCGTGTCCAAGAAGCTCGATGGTTTCCTTGAAAAGGCAGGACTAGCGAATTCAAACAACAATAAGCAAAATGATACTACTCGCCCACGAGCTGGAAGCCTGAACGCGTTCACCTGCGCGGATTGTGGCCAAATTGAATACCTGACACGCGAATACTGCCGTTGCGGTCACTACTTACGCGGCCAACTGGAAGACGAATACCTGGCGTGGGAACAAGGGATTCACGCTCTGCATACTGAATTGTCGGACGAGGTTGAACTCAAGCTCAAGCCCCTGCGCAAGTTCTACCTGCTGGCCATACCCTTCATGTTGGTACCCGCAATGAATGTGCTCTTTTGGTCAAATAACTTTGCTTTGATTACTCTTCTTTGGTGGTTACCAGCCGTGTTGATAGCGGGTGCAGGCTTGTTTGCTGAAGACCACCTCATCCGCCCACTTAAAGAAAGTGCTAGGTTCGTTGATAGCTACACCTTCGAAACCTTTATTGAGCAAAGGAGCTCTTTTTGAAAAACTGGCTTGAGCGTAGTCGCTTTTCGGAGAGTTCAAAGCTTAAGGTGGAACACTCAAGGTTTTGAGGTGGTTCACATACAGATTCAATAATATGGGTAGACGGCGCGTCACGAGGGAGCATTGAATGTCGGATTGGTTCGAAACATATGAGGCAAATATAGCCTTAGATAGACCTTTGGCCGATGATGGCTCGGTTCCAGTCTACTCCACCGCCTCTGGAGCAATGTATCTCGGACAATCCGAAGATGTTCTTCGGTCTAAACCTCTCAAGAAATTTGCTGGCAAGGTTCAACTTGTCATGACCTCACCGCCTTTCCCTCTAAATACCAAGAAAGCATACGGCAACCGAACACAGGATGAGTATGTCGAATGGTTTGCAGATTTTGCACCTATCTTGCGGGACATGGTTACCGAAGACGGTTCAATTGTAATTGAAATTGGCAACGCTTGGATGCCAGGGCGTCCTGTCATGTCGGTCCATGTCATGAAAGCGTTTCTACGCTTCTTGGAGAAAGCTGATCTGCATCTCTGCCAAGAATTTATTTGGTATAACCCGGCACGCCTCCCATCGCCAATCGAATGGGTGAACAAGGAGAGGTCTAGGGTCAAAGATGCGTTCACACGAGTATGGTGGATGTCTCCGAACGAGCGGCCCAAGGCCGACAATCGTAATGTCCTTCGTGAATATAGTCCCAGTATGAAACGATTGATCAAGTCAGGTAAGTATAACGCTGGACTTCGCCCTTCAGCCCACAACATCGGTGCCGAAAGCTTCAAGACTGACAACAAAGGTGCCATCCCGCCAAACGTTGGTAATGTTGACGGGATCCCATCAATTGATGGCACGATTTCTCAACAACAATTCGAACAAACCATGACCCAGATTTCAGAGTTCGAAGAAGCCACAAATCTGCTAAAGGCGGCCAATACGGTTTCAAGCGACGATTATCGAAAATTCTGCCTAAATCAAGGAGCCAAGGTCCATCCGGCACGGATGCCAAAGAGCCTTGCCGATTTTTTTGTAAAATTTCTAACGGACAAGGGTGACATCGTTTTGGACCCATTCGCGGGGAGCAACACTACTGGTGCCGTTGCGGAAAATCTTGAGCGGAAATGGCTCGGAGTTGAAGCAGATTGGAAATACGCAGCGCACTCCATAGGCCGGTTTTGCCCCACAAGTATCGTTTCTACTTGTCAGGGGATCTCAATTGGGAGCCGAGGAGACCGAAAAACCGCCGATTCAACGGTAAAAGCACAAGAATAGCCTACGGTGAATATAACTTGTCTCAATCATCGTCACTGTCGTCGGCTACTTGCCTCTCTAGGTCCCAAATTCCATCGCCAAGGTAACGCGTACCGGATCTAGAGAGGGCATGTGAAACCGCTTCCTTATCGATCTGGCGTTCAGTAAAGAAATTTAGCCAATCTTTGATGTCGCCAATGTTCATCGGTCCCGGCACTTGATTAATAAGCTTTTCGAGTGCGGCGTTAAGTGTAATGCGCCTGGGTTCGCCCCATTCCTTTAGGTAGGCGAAGCGCCCAATGCTGACGGCAATTCGATCATCAAG
Organism: Roseovarius sp. PS-C2; assembly: GCF_018862045.1. Taxonomy (NCBI): domain Bacteria; kingdom Pseudomonadati; phylum Pseudomonadota; class Alphaproteobacteria; order Rhodobacterales; family Roseobacteraceae; genus Roseovarius; species Roseovarius sp. PS-C2. Next base: position 30,806 of record NZ_JAHKSQ010000004.1, on the reverse strand, counting down.
TGTCGCGATACTAAAAACGGCCTCCGGATCAACTGAAACCAAGCCGTCAATGTAACGGTCTATCTCGTCCAAATGTATCCCAGACCCCTTTTGCCTGAGGGCCGTGAAAACTCTATCAATGAGTGCCGGTTGTTCTTCACGCTTCACCGCTAGATCTCGATCATTGAGCCCCCAAATACCTCTACCTACACGAAGAACTGGATCGCGGTTCCAGATCTGTACAGCCCCATTTAGCCCCCTGATTTTAGAAAGCCGTTCGTTAATCTCTCGTGATGTGAGTGGTCCGCCCGCTGTATCTAAAATCTCAACCACGGCATCCCGAATATCGACGCGGTGCAGATCATCTGCGTCGGGCAAAACCCAAACAAGCCGACCAAGGTACTTAAGTTGTGACTTCATCTGGAGCGCTACGCTTAGTCCATACTTATCAAGTCTATCGCTTAGAGATCCTTCAATCTCTAGAACCTCCGCAAGGAGTTCAGATGTATGCCATTGTCGGCCAGACGAGTGCTCCGCAACAATCTCGGTAGCGACCTCAGCCACCGTTTCGATCTCCAAGTCTGACAAAGGCACATGCTTCCTTAACCCATAGATCCCCCGGCCTAGAAGAACGCCAACATTTGCGACCGGATTTCGAATTTGCTGCTCATCGACCTGCTTTCCAGACAAATCACCGACAGACTTTGCTACCTCACTTGTGTGTAGAGGCCTGGAACTCTCTTCTAGAACAACTTGAATTAGCTGCTCGAGACCACGCCCGTAGGCAGTTAGGGTTCTCGCACCGTCGGAGCCAGAAAAGTGGCACAAACGAGATGCCTCCGCCCAAAGTAGCGGGGCCAGTTCTTTGCCCCAAGCTGGAAGAAAGCTATCGACCGTTTGACGGCACTCTGCTTCTGACCAATTGAGTTCAACCGCGCCTTCAAGAAGTTGCCGAGCCTCCTTCAACTTACCTTCCCAAGCTTCTTGCTCAACACGACTTACGTATCTAAATTCTCCAACTTTTAGAACGTGAAAGCGTTTCTCACACATCACATCAATTAGGTACTCAAGCACATCTTGCTTGTCGGCAGTACCTCTAAACCACTCATCGACGACTTCTAAGCCGAATAGTGGGAGGGGGTCGTTACGGTCATCCAAAATGGCGCCTAACCGGTGCCTGAGCACATCATCCCAAAGTTCTTTCTCAATGATCCGTTCAAGTGACCGCTTCTCAATTTGCCGAATCCGTTCCCGTGTGACCCCGTATTCACTGCCGATGTCCTCTAGGGTTCTTGGCTTCTGACTAAATCCCATTCGATTGAGCAGGATATTTCTGTCCCGCTCATCGATTTGATTGAGTGTTTTTAGAAGATTGACAAGAAGCCCGACTGACAGAAGAGCGGGGGGTTCTTTGCTCTCAGAGCCGACTTCGCCAGGAGCCAATAGCCGCTCTCCAAACGCTTCATCTGATACTTTAAGATCCTCTGTTCCACGTTTTAGGCCCTGTAGGAGGGCTTCAGAAAGGTGCTTCTTCGAATGTCGCCCGAAGTTCTTTAGTCGAAATAGTTCGGCCTCTGTGTAGCCATCAAGATCTGAGACGAGATTAATCCCGTTGCTGGAAAAAACGTTTCCGAGGCGCACAGTTAGAGAGAGTCTTGTAACTGGTTGCGAGCGCAACCAAGGCGGGGCGCAGCGAACAATGTCCAGCGGATCGGCCTCATCACGTATGAGAGCGTCGTAGCGAAACTGTCCTAGTGCGGTTCTAATTTGATGCGGTAGATCTTCCTCCAGTTCGATGTAGCTCTCTTCATCATAAACGCCGACTCGCTTTAGATCGCCGTCAAATTCAGGCGCGACAGACAAGAAACTGGATACCCAGCCACGTGCAGGTTTGGCTGAAGATCCATCTTCGGCGCGAACATTTCTGTCAGTGGAATGCGACGTTACGCTTAGAGTTGGATCCTCGCGGCTGTATCCCCATCCATCAAGGGCGAGATAAATTGGCAACCCTTCTACTTGAGCAATCTCGTGCTCTGAACAGGAAAAGGTTTGAGGCAATACAAACTTTGCGCCTTGGGTAACGAGTAGCCATCCGTCTTTACCGTCAGCAGCCTCGTTAAATGCACGTGTCGGCAAACGACCAAAACCTACATGGAGGACCCCACTTATCTGGCCATCTCCAAACTGTCGCGCCCACTCATCTTCAACTTCATTCAGCTTCTGGGAAACAAATATTTTCCAGTCTGCCCCGCGCCTTCGGGTCATCAAATAGAGTCTGAGTGGGGAGTTCATTGTGATGACAGGTCGTCCATTCTTTTTAGAATTTTCGCAAAGTCAATCTGCCCCTCAGAAGCCTGCTCGTACAACTCACGAACACCCCAGTCCGCTAGTCGTTCGGCAACACGGTAGACGGAAGTATTATCCAACTGATCCTCGTATAGAGCCTCAACTGCGCTCCTAATCAACTGGCCTGGGTCAAGTGATCCCACATTGAACAGTGTTTTCCGCTTTCCTATCTCTGGAGGAACAACACCCGATGCGGCCGCAAAACTTATGGCAAAACGATAACCATCTAGCTTCTCGGCGAAAATTTCCTGCTCTTTTAACTGATCCAGAAGGTCATCTGCATGTTCAGAAAGTCCAACGGTTGTAACATCTGAATCATTCATAGTTTGGACCTTTCGATTTTCGTCTGTGTCTCGGACACCTCGACAAGCTCATAAACTTCCCCTACGCGATCCTTGATTGCTTCAAGATCGGTTTCCCGCCGGATTTCACCACCATGAACGAACAAAACGAACTGAGTAGTGACAGTCGGTAGGTAGCACAGAATGTTGTTGCGGTGCTTTGGATCAAGGCGACCAAATGGCGTATCCATCACCACGGGCCCAGCAGATCTTCCCGTTCTGTTCAAACCGTCTATCAGTGATAGAGCAACAATCTGTTCCGCACCTGCACTACGCATTGAGACTGTACGCCCTTGGCTGTCGAGAATGCTAAGGCCATAGTTATCGTTTATTTGGAGCCCCTGATAAGCCTGTTGCGTCGTCATTTCACGAAAGGCGTCACTTGCCAGTTGCTGAACCCTACCACGAAGTCGGTCTCGCAGCTTTTCTATACTGGCTAGAAAAACCTTCTCTAGATCGGATGTGAGCGTGACCTTGGTAGTGGATTTTTCAGCCCTTGCTGATGCGACCCCTTCGATCGCCTTCCTAGCAATCGCCAGCTCTTCGTTCACTTTCCTAATGTTGGTACGGACGCTACTCAAGTTATCGTCTAGTTTACCCTCTTCTTTGAACAGGTCCACAATCCGCGAACGCTTGCGCGCTATCTCGGTTGCATCTTGTTCATCAATCTTATTTTCAATTTCAGCGATCTCGTTTTCAGCTTTCTGAAGCTTGATCTGCGCTAGATTGACGTCTTTTTCGATCTGAGCGAACCGTTCTCCTGCGGCGGATCCGCGAATTTTCTCTAGATTGCCAAGCTGAGCTGAGATGTCATTTAGCCGAACACTGACATCCTTTTGAGTCATCAGCTTTGCCTGCATCTGACCAAGGGTCGTCTTAAGGTCTTCACGGATAGGTCCGGTCACAGATTGCTGGCAGGTCGGACAAGAGTCGGTGTCGATTAGCTCACGCAGACGATCAATGTCGGCTTCAACACGGGAGGTCTTTTTTATGTCCCCCGTGATGCGACGCTGCTCCTCTCTAAGACCCTTCTTTTTCTCGCCCAATCTCGCATCAAACATGTCCTTCCATGCGGAAGCCAGGACTTGATGGCGCTCAACGTGCTTTCGTTCAATCGTAGCTTGGCTTTCTTTTCGCTCTTCCCTCGCCGCATCGAGCTTGCTTTTCAGTGCAAGGACTGTCGCAGCCGCTTCGATTTCATCTTGCAGGTTTTCGCGTTCTTCCCGGATCGTAGAAATCGACGCTTCAATGTACTTCTGATCCGCTTCAAAAGCCTCCAGCTTCTCGTTCAAAGCATCGGCACGCAAGGCTTGAGCTTTTAGTCCTGAGATATGTGCCAACGCTTTGGTCTGCGCACGGGAAGCGTTCTTTAGAATTGCGCTAAGACCATCTCGCCCCCTTACGAGCGTTGGTACGCCTAAGGCTTGCTCAATCGCATCCTTAATCTGACGCCCTTGCTCGCTCCCTTCAAACAGCAGCTCCTCGTACTCTTGTAGTAATTCACCATCAAAAAGGAAGAATCGCGAGGTCTGCTCCGGAGCCACTTGATCTAGTTCATAGGCCACTTGGTTTCCGGCTACGACTGAACCATTTTTCTTCAGCAGCACCGAGGTCTGAAGGTCTTCGGAACGGGTTGGTCGAACGGCCTGAGAGCGGCGATCGGCTGTCCGACGGAGTTCAAAGATGTCACCGTTGGCTTCAAACTCAACAAACACCTCAACACGCCAATCATCTTCTAGCAACGCATCCTTGTTTACTATGTCAAACAGTGGAATATCCCGGGAGTGTCTGCCCAGAGCCTTCTCATAAAAACCCCATCGAAGTGCGTTGAGAAGCGAGGTTTTGCCTCTCATGTTGTCCCCAAAAACGAGCATCACGTTTCGCGACTCATCCTTGGGGAATTCGATGACTGCCTGCTCTTTGTAAGGCATAAAGTTTTTCATTGTCAGCCGGTTAAGCTTCATTCCTGACCCTCCGACTTGGTTGAAAGTTTTTCAACCTCAGCATCAATGAGCTTCTCCATCTCAGCGACGGGAACGGATATATCCGAGGTAAATTGATTGTTTTTTTGCACGTAGTAGCAAGCACGGAGCAGTTCTTCTGGTAGGTCAGGAGCAACTTCCCCGCGCAAAGCTATCAATATTTCTAAAGCGATGTCTGATCCAGAATGTTCACTCATCATCTTCTACTCCATCTCGTGCTACCAGGTCGTCGATCTCTATCCCCATTTCCATGGAAATGGCCCTGAGTTCTGCGCCTGCTGACATGTTCATCGCTCCATCCGCGAATTCAATTGCACGTATTAGCTCACCACGTAGGAGCCCCAGTTGTTCTGGCTCCGCCTCTGCGTTGAGCGGTTGCACGATCGCGTCATGTATCTCTGCCATGTTTTTCTCAGGGTGTATTCGCAAGACTCTTCCTCGTCGTTGAATGAACTGCCTAGGGTTCTGCGATGACGCTAATATGAGAGCGTGCGAAACCTTGGGAATGTCGACACCCTCATCGAGGCACTTAATCGAAACTAAAATACCGCCAAATTTGTGGAACCACTGCATGGTCGCCTCTCGGTCGCCATCCATATTTGAGTGGTATTCAATGGTTTCAATCCCAGCCAACCGGAGTGCCGTTGCGACGTCAGCTAGTTGTTCGCTGTCTTCACAATAAACTAACCAACTTTGGCCATCGCGAAACTCTTTCTTGATAGTCTTGACTGCGAGATCCACCTTAGCCGCGGCTTTTTTTGCTACTCTTGAGCGCTGGATCAATAACATCTTGGCTCTCTCACTAAGCTGCTTTTTTCCGTTGGCATCAGTGGCGCTCTTGGCGATCTCTTTTTTGATACGGTTCGTAAAATCGAGCCATTGATCCGCTTCGTCCGCGTTCAAGTTTATTGAATGTGGGAAATACTGATAAGGCACTAGCCTGCCAGCCTTCATGGCATCCGAGAGCGTGATGGGTGGGGGTACAACACCCTCGAAGTACCCCAATAGCCTGCTTGTACCTTCCGGGTCACCATAACGCTTCGGCGTTGCACTTAGTCCGAGTCTAAGGCCAGCCTCAATCTGTAGCGCTCGAGAGTTCACTCTACTGCCTAACTGATGAACTTCATCTACGACTAAGAGCAGGGCATCACTCTGAACGACTCCTTTAAGAAATTGATCAGTGGCCGCAGTTGGCATCATTGCCAGTGTTACACGGGCCCCCAGATCGGCATCGGGAACTGTCATACTCTTGAGGCGACCTGGTAACTTCCATCGGTTTTCGCCATCTCCCGCCAACATTAGTGTGACGCCAGGGATCTCATCACGGATCTCTTCAGCCCACTGGCGTAGAAGCAACCTGCTTGGCACAAGAACCACTGCAGGCTTGCCTGCCTGAACGTGCTCTCTGATCGCCACTATTGCGGTGAATGTCTTGCCAGTTCCCGTTGCATGTTCAAAGATTCCTCTTGAGCCCTGCTTTCGCCAAGCATCCAGCGCTTTGATTTGGTGCGGTAAGGGTGTGCGGCGCGATGCTGTCGGGATCGGAACACTTTCCATGATATCTTCGATGCTCTTTGCTGCGAATTTGCTGAGATATTTTTCAGCCGTTTCCGGAAATGCCGACACTTTGACGCCGGGGTCATTTCCCTCCCATAGGGCTGCGAAATGGTTGCGATGCTTTTCGGTTCGAATCCTGTCGGATGCTCCATGCCAATCGCAAAACACCTCAAAGGCTTCGAAGTTGCCTTCTGAGTGCCACCCACTCCAGGTTTCGTTCGTCGAACCTCGAAAGCTCACAGTATTGCCAAAATCATCCGTGAAAAGGCCTAGTTTCTCATGATAGATACCACTTCCTGTCGTGAGTTCAGCCAGTCTGATTTCTAGGGCGCTGCAAGAAATGAGTGTTGCCAACGCTCTTGCGGAAAACTCCGTCGAGGGCTCAGCCAGCAGACGATCAAATTCTTCTATGATCGCAGTACCAAACACTTCTTCGCGGCGTGCATACCCAGCTGAAATGCTTCGAACATCTTCGCCCGTAAGGTTTGGCGAGCAAATCAACTGAATCCGCCCTCCTCGACGGGCAAACTCCAAGATCGTGCTTCCAATGATCAAGAGTACAGTGGATCGAAAGTAGCCAACCGCTCTCTGATAGCTGGTCGCGTTGCGAAGGCACTTTTTGTAGAACGCCTCGACCGGATCGTTTTTTGTAGAACGGTATTCTGTCTCAAGTTTGAGCTTCGACAGATCCCCTCCCAGAACAGCTTCGAACGCGTCACTAATCATTCTAAAATTCGCTACTTTGGTTTGGATTCAATTCGCTACGCCTCAATTACACGCATTTGAACACAACTGTCGGTTTATTCCCAGACGGCGTCAACGCCCATCGCTCAATTGCATCTTAATTTCCGAATGATGGAGGACAGAGCACGTTGAGTTTTGAGCTTGTTGCAGGCCGTCAATGCTGGTCCGGAGATCGTATCACACCTTGATACATTTGTCTTGCAGTGATACACGCTTGCCAGGCTTCAAAACACCAAAGACACGCTCACTGCCAGCGCGGTAGTAGGCAAGTATCGCAATGGTATCCCCGGTGACTTGGTGAAGCGGACGCGGGCGATGCTCACGGCGCTGGATGCTGCGGTTGATTTGGAGGATTTACGCTTTCCACCGGGCAACCACTTGGAAGAACTGAAAGGTGATCGGGCTGGGCAACACTCTGTGCGGATCAACGAGTAATGGCACATCTGCTTTGTTTGGACGCCGAACGGCCCTGCCGATGTTGAGATTGTCGATTTACATTGAAAGGATACGCTGATGAGCCTGCTTGAAGAACCTATGCACCCCGGTGAAGTCCTGAAAGAGCTTTACCTTGATCCCCTGGATATGGGAGCAATCGCGCTTGCGCGGCGTCTGGGCGTGCCTCGGACCCGGATCGAGCGGTTGATCAAGGGCACGACTGGGATCACGCCTGACACGGCTCTGCGCCTCGCTCGTGTGTTCAACACGACCCCGACTTACTGGGTGAACCTACAAACCAATTACGACATGTCGTTAGCGGCCAAAGAGATTGATGTCTCCAACATCGAGCCGATCATTGCGGGTTAATGCGTGTTGCGCTGATCCATATTTGCCTCCCACGCCTCTAGGGTCACTTTTTTGAACTGCTGTGTGGTGGAGGTCCGAACTCTGACGTATAACTTTGTTAGTTTTCAGTGGATAAGGAACCTGTTTTGGTGTGAACGCCCTATCGCACTTTGGCGCGTGCAAGAGACAACGGTGGAGAAGCAGTCAGATGTCAAATTACGAAAATGAAGGCTTCATTATCAGAATTGTAGCTTGTGGGGTCGCTGGGTTGCAAAAGTTGAGTGCCGTCGAGCATTGGAAGAAGCTGGGACAAGCATTCCTAATGCGCAAGCACGATGCACCAAGCGATGAAGCCCTTCGAAAGAATGCGAACCTTTGGATTGACTGGTTCATTCTATTGAAGTGGGCTTTAGTGTTTGGGCTCATTTGGAGGATGGAAAGCGGTTGGCTTGCGGGAACTGTAGTCTCTTATCTACTTTTTTTCAATTTGTTCAGCTACTTCTACTACCATGGATGGGGCAGTGACTATGATCCTCCAAGACTTGACCGCGCGAAGGCCGTGAGGCGCGATAGAAGACGCCTCGTCAGCTTTCTGCTAGCGTTTCTCTTCTCGATTTTTGGTTTCGCATATCTTTACGCAACGCAGATCGCATGCCATTTGGAGTGGCCCTCAAATCCGAATAGGTTGGATGCTCTCTATCTCAGCATCTCAAATTCGTTCACGTTGACCTACGAAGGCTTCCAGCCCAAAGATCAACTTGCTAGGGGTGTCTTGTTGCTACAGTTGATCAACGTGTTCTTGTTTCTCACTGTCTTGATTGGTAACGCGATTCCCACCGTCGGGCGGAGTGAACCCCATTGATCAAGGAGCGTAACAAGCCACATCTTGTGCCACACCCGCAGCCAGACACAAAATTGCCTTGCTTTGGGCGGGGTTTCATGTGATTCTTCCCTTGAAAATAAAGGGAGAGAGCTGTAAACGCCGCTCAACCGGCTGCCGAAGGTGGCAAAGAAAAGCGGTGTGGATGAGAGGCGGCATCTGTTGGCAACTCTCCTATGGCACGGCAAGAAGAGAGATAGATATGTACCATCCCTACGCAGAGCGCCTCAAGGCATCTGAGGCGAAGCAGTTTTTTTTGGATGCGATCAAGCCTAAAATGCCTGATGATCGTGCAATGCCGAACGATGGTGAAAACACTGTTCTGCGCGGCGATCTGACTGACGCAGACCTGTCCCTGCTTACTTCCAACGTTCAGCATACGATTCTGTTGTCGCTATAAAGGTGGTATCAGGCTAAGCCATGATTTCACTTGGAAGCGTTTCAAAGCGAACAAAAACCTTATATGAGCGCTTTTACGCTGATCGTGAAGCCCAGAGATTTTCAACACTATATCAAGTGTTCGAAAAGCTTGCCTCATATGTTGAGGCAAGCAACTTGGGCGCACGCTTGGAAGTCGACTACATGTGTCTGGCCGAGATCGTTAGGTCATATTTTCTCGATACCATCAGGTACAAAGAATACCATTTCGACGCGAAAGACCTCAAATCAATTTCCAACGAAGCTCTAGCACAGGAAGTGGCGGCAACGCTGCAACGGTTCGGGGTAGATTCAATTGATAAACTTGACCCGTTGTCGCCAGAGTGGACAGAGTTGGTCCACAACTCAGTCAACATTAACGCTTCAAAAGTAGCAGCATACACCGCCAAGTGGATTCTCAAGTATAAACCGATATCTGTAATAATGGTCAGCGGTGAACAAGGTGTAAAAGCTTCGCTGCCGCAGGTCGTAAAGCCACACCCTTTCCTTACCAACATCAACGAAGAATTCGCACTTCACTGCGCACTGCTGGTTCTGGGTATCAAAGCAGAACAAGTGCCACAAAAGAAGATTGATGAGCTGATCTACTGTTTTAGATTTCGAGATTTCGACGAGTTATCGTACTTCATGATCCTCTCGGAGGACTACCTAGTCCAAGACGAGGAATGCTGAATTGCCCTTTCGCGTATTTGTCTCGTCCCCGGTTACGGGTATCGAGTTGTTCCGATATGAGATCATGAGTGCCGCAAGGCACGCCGAGCGAAGTGGAAAGTTCGAGTTCTTCTTCTTCGAGCAGCACGAGAATGCCCGCGTGGATGGTAAAACAATCTGCGAAAGTATATTCGAACAATCAGGCCGGCATTTTGACGCGTTTTTTGTTTTTTTTCAGAACCGTGTAGGCCAAGGCACTGTGGAAGAACTTGACTATTTTGAGCAGAGTATTCGTCCCGGGAACCCAAACTGTCGACTATGGTGGTCACAAATTTACTGCGAACAGCATCCCCAAGATGTCAGCGATTTTTTAGGCCGTCTTCATGAGTACAATACAGGACTTCAATGCGTTGCAGGCGAAGAGTTGAACAACGCCCCGAGCGTTCTAAAGGGTCGCTTTACAGCGAAGCTGTTTGAAACCATCGGGACAATGCAAGGCCACTAATTTGCAGGGGTCAATGCGTCATCCCCCGGTCCATTTCGACCTCACGCTCCTCTAGCTCTGTTTCAACCTCTCTTCGGCGGCCTTCACTAATTTCAAGCTGGTCTCGAGTTGCGTGCGCAGCTTCCCGTAGTTCGAGCCCTCGCTCAACAAGCCGTGCAACGCAGCCACGGACGCCGTTTGCGATTGAATGAGCACCGACACGCAGGCGGCCAATCCATCCATCTGGTTCTGCATCCTGCTCGTCGAGCGTTCCTCTAACCCGCTCAATTCCGCGGCTGAGACCTCGCAGGCCGTCACCAACCGCTCGACGCAGGCGAGCAAGTCGCGTTCCAAGGCTGTCAGGGGTGTCGTCATCTAATTCTCCTCGATCTTGATGCAGGTCACTGATCTGCCGCCCAGCGTGCAGGTCCTCAGCCGCGTCTTGGTCGGGTCCAGCACCAGCCAGGTCCCGTCCTCCCTGTCGATCCGCGTCAGGCCCAAGTCCGTCAGTTCCGAGCTCGCCAGCATCAACGTCCAGAGCAAGCTCGCGGCCATCATCGAGACGATCCCCGCCAAAAACATCCCCGTGATCAGCCAGGGCGAGATCGTCAGCCAGCTCTTGTTCTGTCGCAGAAAGGTGCGGGTATCGCTCTCGATTGTACGCTGCGCGTTGGTCGCAATGCTGTTCAAATCGGTCCTGAAGCTCTCCAACTGGGATGCCATCGAGACGGCGTAGTCCTGCCGGATCGTGTCCAGTTCCGCGTTCAGCTTCTCGCTCAGCCGGGTCGGCTTGCCAGTCTTCATGGAAAATCTCTCCTTTCAAACGCCAGCGCTCGTCCGTGTCGGGATCGCGGGCGGTCAGGTATGCTTTGCCGACGCGCGGAAGGTCGTAGCCCGCGTCTGTGAGGGCATCGATCATGGTTGCACGGTCAGTGATCAGGCCAACGCTGACCTGATCCAGAAGCCACGCGTGCAGCTCGTCACGGCCTTGCGCACGGGTTGGGGTTTCAATGGTGTCGCGGACCTCTTGGGTGCGCTCCAACTCCATCGGATCGGCCCAGCCGTGGCGCTGGTTCATCACGTCGCGCAGGCTGTCGAAGGCTTTCTCGTAGCCGGGCGGCGCGATGTTCAGGCTGCGGCCCGAGGTCAGATCCAAGCGCGGCGTGCAGAAATGAAGCTCGACGCGGTCTTCGTGGGTATGGCGGACCCAGAGCACCTCATATTGCTCAGGGTCCAGCCCCGCAAAGGCCAGCCGCTCAAACTGGTCCATGACCTCAGCCTGCTGGTCCTCGGTCGGGGCGTCGCTGGCGGCAAAGCTGATCACGCCCGCGCGGTAGGTCCACTGGTGGCGACTAGCGTCGATCAGGGCCTCGGTGCGCTCAGGGTTGCCGCGCAGGACCTCGGGCAATGGATCGCGCGTGACCGTCATCGGCCGTCCATCGGCATCGCGGATCAGGTCGCGGTTGTCGTCATAGGCCAGCACACGCTCGGCCACGAGGTAGCCGACCGGCCCCGCGCCCGCGCCTTTGCCATTGCGGAAGAACTTGATCAGCATCTGCGTGCCGCCTCGATGATCTGGGCAAGCTGGCGTTCGATGGTCAACAGGCGGCGTGCAACGGTGAGCGCGTCAATATCAACGCGCCCCGCCAGCATCGCGCGGTTCAGCCAGCGGGCGATCTGGTTGAGGTTGCCACCGATGCGCCCGACGGCCAGCACCAGCGCGGGATCGACGCGGGGAACCGGCTTGCGACGGCGGGCTTCCGTCAGGCCAAGCGCCTCGCGCAGCAGGGTCGCAGCGGGCAGTCCTGCCGCCTCGGCCTTGGCGCGCAACTGGGCCTTCTCTGCCGCTGTGCACCGAAAGACGAAGGTCTCGGTCAGCAGCTCTTTGGTGCGGGCTTTTCCCGCGCCGGTGGGGTTCGAAGGGGAGGCTTGCCGCCCCTCGCAAGGTCCCGTGTCAGCAGCGTCAGCGTATGACATGGGTCGCCTTGCTGTTTGCGCTTCGGTGGGATCGGTTGTGTTCATGATCTGAGGCCTGCCGCCTGAATTTGCGCCTGTGTGACCAGCTCTGCGGCCAAGAGCGCGTCGATTTGGCCGGGTGTGATGTGGCGGCAAAGAGGATGGCGTTCCGTCACCCAATTCGCGAAGCCGACCAGCATCTCGGCTTGTTTGGCCTTCGTCTCTTCTCGGCTTTGGGTGATGTCGTCGACATAGGCCCGCCAGCGTCCCGACCTGAACCAGTTGTCCGAGAAACAAACCTTGGAGCGGGTGAAGCCCGCGCTGTCCGCTGCGTAGGCCTTCACGGCCTGCAACAGGTCCTCGACCTCTGTCCCAGCGTCCAAAGCCTCCCTAATCCGGCTAAGGCACTCAGCCTTCCCTCGCAAACGGTCGGGCGGATAGGAGGCCAGAATCTTCTCAGCCTCTTCATCCTCTGCCGCCTCGCGCTCACGCGTAGGTGGTTTATGGATGGTTTTAGGGTGGTTTGGGGGCCGTGATGGCCCCGGTACCCCGGCCACTGTGGCCCCCGTTCCGGGTCCAGTCTGGACGGGGTCCACTGTGGCCCCCGTCTCGATCTCGGGCTCTGCGGTGGGTTCCAGCGCCTCAACCTTCGCCAGATTGATCCGGTAGACGACGGTGAATCCGTTCTTGCAGCCGCGCGCACCGGTTTCGACCAGGATGCCTTCCTTCAGGAACTCCCGGATCGTCCGCTTGACGGTGGTCTCGCCCAGCTCCGTATGCCGCTGAATCGTTCCCTTAGAACACCAAATGCCGGAACCATCATCGCTCGCCTTGTCTGCGAGAAACATGATGATCTGCTTGCGCGTCGCGCTGCCGAACTTCCGTTCCGCGCATATGTTCGCAACCCGCCAGCTCATCGGATGGCCCCCAAAGGCGCAAAGACGTGCGAATTTTGTACAGGTTTTGTACGAGATTTCCGCCGTTTCAGTAGAATTCGGCCCGAAAGCTCTCGGGAGTTTCTGCAAGCATCTGCACAAAGCCCTGTAAATAAGTCATATTTTTCAGGCGTTTTTGGCGACCCCGGCAGGATTCGAACCTGCAACCTGCCCCTTAGGAGGGAACCGTTCATAGCGCTATTCCTTTTTTGTTTTCTGCTGCTTGGGTGTTTGTACAGGGTCTTCCTGTACATGGTTTGTACGAAAACGGGCTCTAATGTCGGCCTCATCCGTCTCTGCATGGGCATAGATGCGCATGGGTAAATTTGGGTCTGACCAGCGCCCAGCCTTGGCCGCTGTGACTGGATCGACTCCTTGCCGCACGACCAATTCAGTGAAGAACCCATGCCTCCCTGCGGGGTGCGCTGATAGATACTGGATGCCCGCTCGCTTGCAGATCGTCTTCCAGCGCGTGTTGTATCCGGTCGAACTGCCATAGCCGAACACGCGCGGTTTCATGAATTTGCCGGTCTTACGGTTCTTGGGTCGTTTGGGAGGAAGCGCGAGCAGTTCATCCATCATCTGCGGCGAGACGGTGATCCAGCTCTCCGGATGCCCCTTCTGGGCCTTCACCCTGATCTTGTTCTCGGCAGGCCTCAGATCATCAGGTTCCAAAGATACGGCCTGATCAATCCGCGCTGCCGTCTCGAACATGAACCGCACCAACGCGGCATTGTACGGATCGGCAGCACCACAAAACGCCTCGATCCATTCCTTGTCCGCTGGGGTTCGCTCCACCCTGCTGATCTTCCCACGCCGCCTGTCTTGGGCAATTCGCTCGAACTTGTCATAGGGCTTCACCCTAATCAGCGGCGTACCCTCCAACTCATGCGCGTTGTTGATCACCGCACTGGCGGGTGTCACAATCTCGCGCCACCACGTATCGGTAGATGCCTTCGGCTTCAGCTTTGGCCCCAACCCTTTTAGCAGCGCACCGGATATCGCTCTTAATGGCGTATCGCCAATTTCCTTAACAATATCGATCAACTGCTTGGCCGCTTTTGGAGAGGCATTGTAGAGCATGATCGCATCTGAAAACGTTTTGCTTGGTTCATCCCCAAGCAAATATTGACGGATTTGATACTCGGTCTCATGCGCTAGCCAGTCCCGTGCGCCTGCTTCTGTAGTCGACCCAGTGCTGTCGCGGTATTTACGTGAGATCGGTCTGCCGTTGTATTCGATCGTCCCGTAGACATAGAAGTATCGGCCCCGCTTATAGATTTTGGTCGGCATGACGGGCCTCTCTCAAAAATGGTGTCGATCTGTGCAGGAGTGATAAGCATGGTCCGTCCCAACCGATAAAACGCTCCCGTATCATTCGCCCGCTCGCGAAGCGTGCGCTCGGAAATCTCGATGCCTAAGCCCACCATGACTTCGACCCATTGAGCGGGTGTCTTTCCAAGACCAAGGATTTGCGAGCTGTCAGCATGTTCTACATTTTGCATTACCTTCATCCCTTCCTGCCACTGCTTGCGCATTTGGGCTCGGCCTTGACGGTGAAGAGGGCAACATACTTTTCCCACGCTCCACTCGGAATCTTGGGGTTACGTTTTCCTGGTGCCGTGTAGATGTGGTCCAACATGTCTTCGCGGATCAGATAACGAACGTTGGTCACCGGAATGCCAACTCGCTCTGCTAGCTCTTTGGGTGTTTCGAGAAGTTTGGTCATAGATCGCCTCTCAATCGGTTGCTTACAATTCGAGGCGAGGAATTTAGTTTTGCGTTCAGAAAGAAACAAAACTACGCTGATCGTGCATGAATCAGGCGCATCGCCATCGTTCGTAACATATATTGTTAGATATGATCACGAATGAGGTCAATACGATTACAAACGAAAGTTCAAAATGTCTATTCAAGGGATGGGGGAACGCCTTGCGGCGGTGAGAAACATGTCAAAGCTCTCCCAAGAGGATATGTGCCGCCGCTTGGGTATTAGTCGAAGTGCGTTCCAGAACTACGAACGTGGCCAGCGAGTCCTTCCCGCCGAACTCTTGCTCAAAGTTTATGAAGAGTTCGACGTTGATCCGTTGTGGATGCTGGAAGGCGACACCGAGACTGGCAAAAGCAGACGCCACGACGAGGTGACACAAGCCTACCGAAAGATCGGCCTCGCGGTCGAGAATCGTATCAATGAACGAAGACTTAAAGTAACGCCCGAAAAGAAGTGGGACGCTATCGACTTCCTGTTTGCTGAATTTCTTAACACCGACGCTTTGGGCGGCGAAGATCATGAGCCAGACACCAAGCGGATCGATAGCATTCTAGGGTTGGTAGCATAATGTCTGACACTGATTTCCCAGCAGGCGTTCATGTCCTGAGACCGCGCAAGGTTTCCGTGTCCAAGAAGCTCGATGGTTTCCTTGAAAAGGCAGGACTAGCGAATTCAAACAACAATAAGCAAAATGATACTACTCGCCCACGAGCTGGAAGCCTGAACGCGTTCACCTGCGCGGATTGTGGCCAAATTGAATACCTGACACGCGAATACTGCCGTTGCGGTCACTACTTACGCGGCCAACTGGAAGACGAATACCTGGCGTGGGAACAAGGGATTCACGCTCTGCATACTGAATTGTCGGACGAGGTTGAACTCAAGCTCAAGCCCCTGCGCAAGTTCTACCTGCTGGCCATACCCTTCATGTTGGTACCCGCAATGAATGTGCTCTTTTGGTCAAATAACTTTGCTTTGATTACTCTTCTTTGGTGGTTACCAGCCGTGTTGATAGCGGGTGCAGGCTTGTTTGCTGAAGACCACCTCATCCGCCCACTTAAAGAAAGTGCTAGGTTCGTTGATAGCTACACCTTCGAAACCTTTATTGAGCAAAGGAGCTCTTTTTGAAAAACTGGCTTGAGCGTAGTCGCTTTTCGGAGAGTTCAAAGCTTAAGGTGGAACACTCAAGGTTTTGAGGTGGTTCACATACAGATTCAATAATATGGGTAGACGGCGCGTCACGAGGGAGCATTGAATGTCGGATTGGTTCGAAACATATGAGGCAAATATAGCCTTAGATAGACCTTTGGCCGATGATGGCTCGGTTCCAGTCTACTCCACCGCCTCTGGAGCAATGTATCTCGGACAATCCGAAGATGTTCTTCGGTCTAAACCTCTCAAGAAATTTGCTGGCAAGGTTCAACTTGTCATGACCTCACCGCCTTTCCCTCTAAATACCAAGAAAGCATACGGCAACCGAACACAGGATGAGTATGTCGAATGGTTTGCAGATTTTGCACCTATCTTGCGGGACATGGTTACCGAAGACGGTTCAATTGTAATTGAAATTGGCAACGCTTGGATGCCAGGGCGTCCTGTCATGTCGGTCCATGTCATGAAAGCGTTTCTACGCTTCTTGGAGAAAGCTGATCTGCATCTCTGCCAAGAATTTATTTGGTATAACCCGGCACGCCTCCCATCGCCAATCGAATGGGTGAACAAGGAGAGGTCTAGGGTCAAAGATGCGTTCACACGAGTATGGTGGATGTCTCCGAACGAGCGGCCCAAGGCCGACAATCGTAATGTCCTTCGTGAATATAGTCCCAGTATGAAACGATTGATCAAGTCAGGTAAGTATAACGCTGGACTTCGCCCTTCAGCCCACAACATCGGTGCCGAAAGCTTCAAGACTGACAACAAAGGTGCCATCCCGCCAAACGTTGGTAATGTTGACGGGATCCCATCAATTGATGGCACGATTTCTCAACAACAATTCGAACAAACCATGACCCAGATTTCAGAGTTCGAAGAAGCCACAAATCTGCTAAAGGCGGCCAATACGGTTTCAAGCGACGATTATCGAAAATTCTGCCTAAATCAAGGAGCCAAGGTCCATCCGGCACGGATGCCAAAGAGCCTTGCCGATTTTTTTGTAAAATTTCTAACGGACAAGGGTGACATCGTTTTGGACCCATTCGCGGGGAGCAACACTACTGGTGCCGTTGCGGAAAATCTTGAGCGGAAATGGCTCGGAGTTGAAGCAGATTGGAAATACGCAGCGCACTCCATAGGCCGGTTTTGCCCCACAAGTATCGTTTCTACTTGTCAGGGGATCTCAATTGGGAGCCGAGGAGACCGAAAAACCGCCGATTCAACGGTAAAAGCACAAGAATAGCCTACGGTGAATATAACTTGTCTCAATCATCGTCACTGTCGTCGGCTACTTGCCTCTCTAGGTCCCAAATTCCATCGCCAAGGTAACGCGTACCGGATCTAGAGAGGGCATGTGAAACCGCTTCCTTATCGATCTGGCGTTCAGTAAAGAAATTTAGCCAATCTTTGATGTCGCCAATGTTCATCGGTCCCGGCACTTGATTAATAAGCTTTTCGAGTGCGGCGTTAAGTGTAATGCGCCTGGGTTCGCCCCATTCCTTTAGGTAGGCGAAGCGCCCAATGCTGACGGCAATTCGATCATCAAGTGTCGCGATACTAAAAACGGCCTCCGGATCAACTGAAACCAAGCCGTCAATGTAACGGTCTATCTCGTCCAAATGTATCCCAGACCCCTTTTGCCTGAGGGCCGTGAAAACTCTATCAATGAGTGCCGGTTGTTCTTCACGCTTCACCGCTAGATCTCGATCATTGAGCCCCCAAATACCTCTACCTACACGAAGAACTGGATCGCGGTTCCAGATCTGTACAGCCCCATTTAGCCCCCTGATTTTAGAAAGCCGTTCGTTAATCTCTCGTGATGTGAGTGGTCCGCCCGCTGTATCTAAAATCTCAACCACGGCATCCCGAATATCGACGCGGTGCAGATCATCTGCGTCGGGCAAAACCCAAACAAGCCGACCAAGGTACTTAAGTTGTGACTTCATCTGGAGCGCTACGCTTAGTCCATACTTATCAAGTCTATCGCTTAGAGATCCTTCAATCTCTAGAACCTCCGCAAGGAGTTCAGATGTATGCCATTGTCGGCCAGACGAGTGCTCCGCAACAATCTCGGTAGCGACCTCAGCCACCGTTTCGATCTCCAAGTCTGACAAAGGCACATGCTTCCTTAACCCATAGATCCCCCGGCCTAGAAGAACGCCAACATTTGCGACCGGATTTCGAATTTGCTGCTCATCGACCTGCTTTCCAGACAAATCACCGACAGACTTTGCTACCTCACTTGTGTGTAGAGGCCTGGAACTCTCTTCTAGAACAACTTGAATTAGCTGCTCGAGACCACGCCCGTAGGCAGTTAGGGTTCTCGCACCGTCGGAGCCAGAAAAGTGGCACAAACGAGATGCCTCCGCCCAAAGTAGCGGGGCCAGTTCTTTGCCCCAAGCTGGAAGAAAGCTATCGACCGTTTGACGGCACTCTGCTTCTGACCAATTGAGTTCAACCGCGCCTTCAAGAAGTTGCCGAGCCTCCTTCAACTTACCTTCCCAAGCTTCTTGCTCAACACGACTTACGTATCTAAATTCTCCAACTTTTAGAACGTGAAAGCGTTTCTCACACATCACATCAATTAGGTACTCAAGCACATCTTGCTTGTCGGCAGTACCTCTAAACCACTCATCGACGACTTCTAAGCCGAATAGTGGGAGGGGGTCGTTACGGTCATCCAAAATGGCGCCTAACCGGTGCCTGAGCACATCATCCCAAAGTTCTTTCTCAATGATCCGTTCAAGTGACCGCTTCTCAATTTGCCGAATCCGTTCCCGTGTGACCCCGTATTCACTGCCGATGTCCTCTAGGGTTCTTGGCTTCTGACTAAATCCCATTCGATTGAGCAGGATATTTCTGTCCCGCTCATCGATTTGATTGAGTGTTTTTAGAAGATTGACAAGAAGCCCGACTGACAGAAGAGCGGGGGGTTCTTTGCTCTCAGAGCCGACTTCGCCAGGAGCCAATAGCCGCTCTCCAAACGCTTCATCTGATACTTTAAGATCCTCTGTTCCACGTTTTAGGCCCTGTAGGAGGGCTTCAGAAAGGTGCTTCTTCGAATGTCGCCCGAAGTTCTTTAGTCGAAATAGTTCGGCCTCTGTGTAGCCATCAAGATCTGAGACGAGATTAATCCCGTTGCTGGAAAAAACGTTTCCGAGGCGCACAGTTAGAGAGAGTCTTGTAACTGGTTGCGAGCGCAACCAAGGCGGGGCGCAGCGAACAATGTCCAGCGGATCGGCCTCATCACGTATGAGAGCGTCGTAGCGAAACTGTCCTAGTGCGGTTCTAATTTGATGCGGTAGATCTTCCTCCAGTTCGATGTAGCTCTCTTCATCATAAACGCCGACTCGCTTTAGATCGCCGTCAAATTCAGGCGCGACAGACAAGAAACTGGATACCCAGCCACGTGCAGGTTTGGCTGAAGATCCATCTTCGGCGCGAACATTTCTGTCAGTGGAATGCGACGTTACGCTTAGAGTTGGATCCTCGCGGCTGTATCCCCATCCATCAAGGGCGAGATAAATTGGCAACCCTTCTACTTGAGCAATCTCGTGCTCTGAACAGGAAAAGGTTTGAGGCAATACAAACTTTGCGCCTTGGGTAACGAGTAGCCATCCGTCTTTACCGTCAGCAGCCTCGTTAAATGCACGTGTCGGCAAACGACCAAAACCTACATGGAGGACCCCACTTATCTGGCCATCTCCAAACTGTCGCGCCCACTCATCTTCAACTTCATTCAGCTTCTGGGAAACAAATATTTTCCAGTCTGCCCCGCGCCTTCGGGTCATCAAATAGAGTCTGAGTGGGGAGTTCATTGTGATGACAGGTCGTCCATTCTTTTTAGAATTTTCGCAAAGTCAATCTGCCCCTCAGAAGCCTGCTCGTACAACTCACGAACACCCCAGTCCGCTAGTCGTTCGGCAACACGGTAGACGGAAGTATTATCCAACTGATCCTCGTATAGAGCCTCAACTGCGCTCCTAATCAACTGGCCTGGGTCAAGTGATCCCACATTGAACAGTGTTTTCCGCTTTCCTATCTCTGGAGGAACAACACCCGATGCGGCCGCAAAACTTATGGCAAAACGATAACCATCTAGCTTCTCGGCGAAAATTTCCTGCTCTTTTAACTGATCCAGAAGGTCATCTGCATGTTCAGAAAGTCCAACGGTTGTAACATCTGAATCATTCATAGTTTGGACCTTTCGATTTTCGTCTGTGTCTCGGACACCTCGACAAGCTCATAAACTTCCCCTACGCGATCCTTGATTGCTTCAAGATCGGTTTCCCGCCGGATTTCACCACCATGAACGAACAAAACGAACTGAGTAGTGACAGTCGGTAGGTAGCACAGAATGTTGTTGCGGTGCTTTGGATCAAGGCGACCAAATGGCGTATCCATCACCACGGGCCCAGCAGATCTTCCCGTTCTGTTCAAACCGTCTATCAGTGATAGAGCAACAATCTGTTCCGCACCTGCACTACGCATTGAGACTGTACGCCCTTGGCTGTCGAGAATGCTAAGGCCATAGTTATCGTTTATTTGGAGCCCCTGATAAGCCTGTTGCGTCGTCATTTCACGAAAGGCGTCACTTGCCAGTTGCTGAACCCTACCACGAAGTCGGTCTCGCAGCTTTTCTATACTGGCTAGAAAAACCTTCTCTAGATCGGATGTGAGCGTGACCTTGGTAGTGGATTTTTCAGCCCTTGCTGATGCGACCCCTTCGATCGCCTTCCTAGCAATCGCCAGCTCTTCGTTCACTTTCCTAATGTTGGTACGGACGCTACTCAAGTTATCGTCTAGTTTACCCTCTTCTTTGAACAGGTCCACAATCCGCGAACGCTTGCGCGCTATCTCGGTTGCATCTTGTTCATCAATCTTATTTTCAATTTCAGCGATCTCGTTTTCAGCTTTCTGAAGCTTGATCTGCGCTAGATTGACGTCTTTTTCGATCTGAGCGAACCGTTCTCCTGCGGCGGATCCGCGAATTTTCTCTAGATTGCCAAGCTGAGCTGAGATGTCATTTAGCCGAACACTGACATCCTTTTGAGTCATCAGCTTTGCCTGCATCTGACCAAGGGTCGTCTTAAGGTCTTCACGGATAGGTCCGGTCACAGATTGCTGGCAGGTCGGACAAGAGTCGGTGTCGATTAGCTCACGCAGACGATCAATGTCGGCTTCAACACGGGAGGTCTTTTTTATGTCCCCCGTGATGCGACGCTGCTCCTCTCTAAGACCCTTCTTTTTCTCGCCCAATCTCGCATCAAACATGTCCTTCCATGCGGAAGCCAGGACTTGATGGCGCTCAACGTGCTTTCGTTCAATCGTAGCTTGGCTTTCTTTTCGCTCTTCCCTCGCCGCATCGAGCTTGCTTTTCAGTGCAAGGACTGTCGCAGCCGCTTCGATTTCATCTTGCAGGTTTTCGCGTTCTTCCCGGATCGTAGAAATCGACGCTTCAATGTACTTCTGATCCGCTTCAAAAGCCTCCAGCTTCTCGTTCAAAGCATCGGCACGCAAGGCTTGAGCTTTTAGTCCTGAGATATGTGCCAACGCTTTGGTCTGCGCACGGGAAGCGTTCTTTAGAATTGCGCTAAGACCATCTCGCCCCCTTACGAGCGTTGGTACGCCTAAGGCTTGCTCAATCGCATCCTTAATCTGACGCCCTTGCTCGCTCCCTTCAAACAGCAGCTCCTCGTACTCTTGTAGTAATTCACCATCAAAAAGGAAGAATCGCGAGGTCTGCTCCGGAGCCACTTGATCTAGTTCATAGGCCACTTGGTTTCCGGCTACGACTGAACCATTTTTCTTCAGCAGCACCGAGGTCTGAAGGTCTTCGGAACGGGTTGGTCGAACGGCCTGAGAGCGGCGATCGGCTGTCCGACGGAGTTCAAAGATGTCACCGTTGGCTTCAAACTCAACAAACACCTCAACACGCCAATCATCTTCTAGCAACGCATCCTTGTTTACTATGTCAAACAGTGGAATATCCCGGGAGTGTCTGCCCAGAGCCTTCTCATAAAAACCCCATCGAAGTGCGTTGAGAAGCGAGGTTTTGCCTCTCATGTTGTCCCCAAAAACGAGCATCACGTTTCGCGACTCATCCTTGGGGAATTCGATGACTGCCTGCTCTTTGTAAGGCATAAAGTTTTTCATTGTCAGCCGGTTAAGCTTCATTCCTGACCCTCCGACTTGGTTGAAAGTTTTTCAACCTCAGCATCAATGAGCTTCTCCATCTCAGCGACGGGAACGGATATATCCGAGGTAAATTGATTGTTTTTTTGCACGTAGTAGCAAGCACGGAGCAGTTCTTCTGGTAGGTCAGGAGCAACTTCCCCGCGCAAAGCTATCAATATTTCTAAAGCGATGTCTGATCCAGAATGTTCACTCATCATCTTCTACTCCATCTCGTGCTACCAGGTCGTCGATCTCTATCCCCATTTCCATGGAAATGGCCCTGAGTTCTGCGCCTGCTGACATGTTCATCGCTCCATCCGCGAATTCAATTGCACGTATTAGCTCACCACGTAGGAGCCCCAGTTGTTCTGGCTCCGCCTCTGCGTTGAGCGGTTGCACGATCGCGTCATGTATCTCTGCCATGTTTTTCTCAGGGTGTATTCGCAAGACTCTTCCTCGTCGTTGAATGAACTGCCTAGGGTTCTGCGATGACGCTAATATGAGAGCGTGCGAAACCTTGGGAATGTCGACACCCTCATCGAGGCACTTAATCGAAACTAAAATACCGCCAAATTTGTGGAACCACTGCATGGTCGCCTCTCGGTCGCCATCCATATTTGAGTGGTATTCAATGGTTTCAATCCCAGCCAACCGGAGTGCCGTTGCGACGTCAGCTAGTTGTTCGCTGTCTTCACAATAAACTAACCAACTTTGGCCATCGCGAAACTCTTTCTTGATAGTCTTGACTGCGAGATCCACCTTAGCCGCGGCTTTTTTTGCTACTCTTGAGCGCTGGATCAATAACATCTTGGCTCTCTCACTAAGCTGCTTTTTTCCGTTGGCATCAGTGGCGCTCTTGGCGATCTCTTTTTTGATACGGTTCGTAAAATCGAGCCATTGATCCGCTTCGTCCGCGTTCAAGTTTATTGAATGTGGGAAATACTGATAAGGCACTAGCCTGCCAGCCTTCATGGCATCCGAG
Source organism: Roseovarius sp. PS-C2 (assembly GCF_018862045.1). Classification (NCBI taxonomy): domain Bacteria; kingdom Pseudomonadati; phylum Pseudomonadota; class Alphaproteobacteria; order Rhodobacterales; family Roseobacteraceae; genus Roseovarius; species Roseovarius sp. PS-C2. The sequence continues at coordinate 7,648 of NZ_JAHKSQ010000004.1, read as the reverse complement.
AGCGTGATGGGTGGGGGTACAACACCCTCGAAGTACCCCAATAGCCTGCTTGTACCTTCCGGGTCACCATAACGCTTCGGCGTTGCACTTAGTCCGAGTCTAAGGCCAGCCTCAATCTGTAGCGCTCGAGAGTTCACTCTACTGCCTAACTGATGAACTTCATCTACGACTAAGAGCAGGGCATCACTCTGAACGACTCCTTTAAGAAATTGATCAGTGGCCGCAGTTGGCATCATTGCCAGTGTTACACGGGCCCCCAGATCGGCATCGGGAACTGTCATACTCTTGAGGCGACCTGGTAACTTCCATCGGTTTTCGCCATCTCCCGCCAACATTAGTGTGACGCCAGGGATCTCATCACGGATCTCTTCAGCCCACTGGCGTAGAAGCAACCTGCTTGGCACAAGAACCACTGCAGGCTTGCCTGCCTGAACGTGCTCTCTGATCGCCACTATTGCGGTGAATGTCTTGCCAGTTCCCGTTGCATGTTCAAAGATTCCTCTTGAGCCCTGCTTTCGCCAAGCATCCAGCGCTTTGATTTGGTGCGGTAAGGGTGTGCGGCGCGATGCTGTCGGGATCGGAACACTTTCCATGATATCTTCGATGCTCTTTGCTGCGAATTTGCTGAGATATTTTTCAGCCGTTTCCGGAAATGCCGACACTTTGACGCCGGGGTCATTTCCCTCCCATAGGGCTGCGAAATGGTTGCGATGCTTTTCGGTTCGAATCCTGTCGGATGCTCCATGCCAATCGCAAAACACCTCAAAGGCTTCGAAGTTGCCTTCTGAGTGCCACCCACTCCAGGTTTCGTTCGTCGAACCTCGAAAGCTCACAGTATTGCCAAAATCATCCGTGAAAAGGCCTAGTTTCTCATGATAGATACCACTTCCTGTCGTGAGTTCAGCCAGTCTGATTTCTAGGGCGCTGCAAGAAATGAGTGTTGCCAACGCTCTTGCGGAAAACTCCGTCGAGGGCTCAGCCAGCAGACGATCAAATTCTTCTATGATCGCAGTACCAAACACTTCTTCGCGGCGTGCATACCCAGCTGAAATGCTTCGAACATCTTCGCCCGTAAGGTTTGGCGAGCAAATCAACTGAATCCGCCCTCCTCGACGGGCAAACTCCAAGATCGTGCTTCCAATGATCAAGAGTACAGTGGATCGAAAGTAGCCAACCGCTCTCTGATAGCTGGTCGCGTTGCGAAGGCACTTTTTGTAGAACGCCTCGACCGGATCGTTTTTTGTAGAACGGTATTCTGTCTCAAGTTTGAGCTTCGACAGATCCCCTCCCAGAACAGCTTCGAACGCGTCACTAATCATTCTAAAATTCGCTACTTTGGTTTGGATTCAATTCGCTACGCCTCAATTACACGCATTTGAACACAACTGTCGGTTTATTCCCAGACGGCGTCAACGCCCATCGCTCAATTGCATCTTAATTTCCGAATGATGGAGGACAGAGCACGTTGAGTTTTGAGCTTGTTGCAGGCCGTCAATGCTGGTCCGGAGATCGTATCACACCTTGATACATTTGTCTTGCAGTGATACACGCTTGCCAGGCTTCAAAACACCAAAGACACGCTCACTGCCAGCGCGGTAGTAGGCAAGTATCGCAATGGTATCCCCGGTGACTTGGTGAAGCGGACGCGGGCGATGCTCACGGCGCTGGATGCTGCGGTTGATTTGGAGGATTTACGCTTTCCACCGGGCAACCACTTGGAAGAACTGAAAGGTGATCGGGCTGGGCAACACTCTGTGCGGATCAACGAGTAATGGCACATCTGCTTTGTTTGGACGCCGAACGGCCCTGCCGATGTTGAGATTGTCGATTTACATTGAAAGGATACGCTGATGAGCCTGCTTGAAGAACCTATGCACCCCGGTGAAGTCCTGAAAGAGCTTTACCTTGATCCCCTGGATATGGGAGCAATCGCGCTTGCGCGGCGTCTGGGCGTGCCTCGGACCCGGATCGAGCGGTTGATCAAGGGCACGACTGGGATCACGCCTGACACGGCTCTGCGCCTCGCTCGTGTGTTCAACACGACCCCGACTTACTGGGTGAACCTACAAACCAATTACGACATGTCGTTAGCGGCCAAAGAGATTGATGTCTCCAACATCGAGCCGATCATTGCGGGTTAATGCGTGTTGCGCTGATCCATATTTGCCTCCCACGCCTCTAGGGTCACTTTTTTGAACTGCTGTGTGGTGGAGGTCCGAACTCTGACGTATAACTTTGTTAGTTTTCAGTGGATAAGGAACCTGTTTTGGTGTGAACGCCCTATCGCACTTTGGCGCGTGCAAGAGACAACGGTGGAGAAGCAGTCAGATGTCAAATTACGAAAATGAAGGCTTCATTATCAGAATTGTAGCTTGTGGGGTCGCTGGGTTGCAAAAGTTGAGTGCCGTCGAGCATTGGAAGAAGCTGGGACAAGCATTCCTAATGCGCAAGCACGATGCACCAAGCGATGAAGCCCTTCGAAAGAATGCGAACCTTTGGATTGACTGGTTCATTCTATTGAAGTGGGCTTTAGTGTTTGGGCTCATTTGGAGGATGGAAAGCGGTTGGCTTGCGGGAACTGTAGTCTCTTATCTACTTTTTTTCAATTTGTTCAGCTACTTCTACTACCATGGATGGGGCAGTGACTATGATCCTCCAAGACTTGACCGCGCGAAGGCCGTGAGGCGCGATAGAAGACGCCTCGTCAGCTTTCTGCTAGCGTTTCTCTTCTCGATTTTTGGTTTCGCATATCTTTACGCAACGCAGATCGCATGCCATTTGGAGTGGCCCTCAAATCCGAATAGGTTGGATGCTCTCTATCTCAGCATCTCAAATTCGTTCACGTTGACCTACGAAGGCTTCCAGCCCAAAGATCAACTTGCTAGGGGTGTCTTGTTGCTACAGTTGATCAACGTGTTCTTGTTTCTCACTGTCTTGATTGGTAACGCGATTCCCACCGTCGGGCGGAGTGAACCCCATTGATCAAGGAGCGTAACAAGCCACATCTTGTGCCACACCCGCAGCCAGACACAAAATTGCCTTGCTTTGGGCGGGGTTTCATGTGATTCTTCCCTTGAAAATAAAGGGAGAGAGCTGTAAACGCCGCTCAACCGGCTGCCGAAGGTGGCAAAGAAAAGCGGTGTGGATGAGAGGCGGCATCTGTTGGCAACTCTCCTATGGCACGGCAAGAAGAGAGATAGATATGTACCATCCCTACGCAGAGCGCCTCAAGGCATCTGAGGCGAAGCAGTTTTTTTTGGATGCGATCAAGCCTAAAATGCCTGATGATCGTGCAATGCCGAACGATGGTGAAAACACTGTTCTGCGCGGCGATCTGACTGACGCAGACCTGTCCCTGCTTACTTCCAACGTTCAGCATACGATTCTGTTGTCGCTATAAAGGTGGTATCAGGCTAAGCCATGATTTCACTTGGAAGCGTTTCAAAGCGAACAAAAACCTTATATGAGCGCTTTTACGCTGATCGTGAAGCCCAGAGATTTTCAACACTATATCAAGTGTTCGAAAAGCTTGCCTCATATGTTGAGGCAAGCAACTTGGGCGCACGCTTGGAAGTCGACTACATGTGTCTGGCCGAGATCGTTAGGTCATATTTTCTCGATACCATCAGGTACAAAGAATACCATTTCGACGCGAAAGACCTCAAATCAATTTCCAACGAAGCTCTAGCACAGGAAGTGGCGGCAACGCTGCAACGGTTCGGGGTAGATTCAATTGATAAACTTGACCCGTTGTCGCCAGAGTGGACAGAGTTGGTCCACAACTCAGTCAACATTAACGCTTCAAAAGTAGCAGCATACACCGCCAAGTGGATTCTCAAGTATAAACCGATATCTGTAATAATGGTCAGCGGTGAACAAGGTGTAAAAGCTTCGCTGCCGCAGGTCGTAAAGCCACACCCTTTCCTTACCAACATCAACGAAGAATTCGCACTTCACTGCGCACTGCTGGTTCTGGGTATCAAAGCAGAACAAGTGCCACAAAAGAAGATTGATGAGCTGATCTACTGTTTTAGATTTCGAGATTTCGACGAGTTATCGTACTTCATGATCCTCTCGGAGGACTACCTAGTCCAAGACGAGGAATGCTGAATTGCCCTTTCGCGTATTTGTCTCGTCCCCGGTTACGGGTATCGAGTTGTTCCGATATGAGATCATGAGTGCCGCAAGGCACGCCGAGCGAAGTGGAAAGTTCGAGTTCTTCTTCTTCGAGCAGCACGAGAATGCCCGCGTGGATGGTAAAACAATCTGCGAAAGTATATTCGAACAATCAGGCCGGCATTTTGACGCGTTTTTTGTTTTTTTTCAGAACCGTGTAGGCCAAGGCACTGTGGAAGAACTTGACTATTTTGAGCAGAGTATTCGTCCCGGGAACCCAAACTGTCGACTATGGTGGTCACAAATTTACTGCGAACAGCATCCCCAAGATGTCAGCGATTTTTTAGGCCGTCTTCATGAGTACAATACAGGACTTCAATGCGTTGCAGGCGAAGAGTTGAACAACGCCCCGAGCGTTCTAAAGGGTCGCTTTACAGCGAAGCTGTTTGAAACCATCGGGACAATGCAAGGCCACTAATTTGCAGGGGTCAATGCGTCATCCCCCGGTCCATTTCGACCTCACGCTCCTCTAGCTCTGTTTCAACCTCTCTTCGGCGGCCTTCACTAATTTCAAGCTGGTCTCGAGTTGCGTGCGCAGCTTCCCGTAGTTCGAGCCCTCGCTCAACAAGCCGTGCAACGCAGCCACGGACGCCGTTTGCGATTGAATGAGCACCGACACGCAGGCGGCCAATCCATCCATCTGGTTCTGCATCCTGCTCGTCGAGCGTTCCTCTAACCCGCTCAATTCCGCGGCTGAGACCTCGCAGGCCGTCACCAACCGCTCGACGCAGGCGAGCAAGTCGCGTTCCAAGGCTGTCAGGGGTGTCGTCATCTAATTCTCCTCGATCTTGATGCAGGTCACTGATCTGCCGCCCAGCGTGCAGGTCCTCAGCCGCGTCTTGGTCGGGTCCAGCACCAGCCAGGTCCCGTCCTCCCTGTCGATCCGCGTCAGGCCCAAGTCCGTCAGTTCCGAGCTCGCCAGCATCAACGTCCAGAGCAAGCTCGCGGCCATCATCGAGACGATCCCCGCCAAAAACATCCCCGTGATCAGCCAGGGCGAGATCGTCAGCCAGCTCTTGTTCTGTCGCAGAAAGGTGCGGGTATCGCTCTCGATTGTACGCTGCGCGTTGGTCGCAATGCTGTTCAAATCGGTCCTGAAGCTCTCCAACTGGGATGCCATCGAGACGGCGTAGTCCTGCCGGATCGTGTCCAGTTCCGCGTTCAGCTTCTCGCTCAGCCGGGTCGGCTTGCCAGTCTTCATGGAAAATCTCTCCTTTCAAACGCCAGCGCTCGTCCGTGTCGGGATCGCGGGCGGTCAGGTATGCTTTGCCGACGCGCGGAAGGTCGTAGCCCGCGTCTGTGAGGGCATCGATCATGGTTGCACGGTCAGTGATCAGGCCAACGCTGACCTGATCCAGAAGCCACGCGTGCAGCTCGTCACGGCCTTGCGCACGGGTTGGGGTTTCAATGGTGTCGCGGACCTCTTGGGTGCGCTCCAACTCCATCGGATCGGCCCAGCCGTGGCGCTGGTTCATCACGTCGCGCAGGCTGTCGAAGGCTTTCTCGTAGCCGGGCGGCGCGATGTTCAGGCTGCGGCCCGAGGTCAGATCCAAGCGCGGCGTGCAGAAATGAAGCTCGACGCGGTCTTCGTGGGTATGGCGGACCCAGAGCACCTCATATTGCTCAGGGTCCAGCCCCGCAAAGGCCAGCCGCTCAAACTGGTCCATGACCTCAGCCTGCTGGTCCTCGGTCGGGGCGTCGCTGGCGGCAAAGCTGATCACGCCCGCGCGGTAGGTCCACTGGTGGCGACTAGCGTCGATCAGGGCCTCGGTGCGCTCAGGGTTGCCGCGCAGGACCTCGGGCAATGGATCGCGCGTGACCGTCATCGGCCGTCCATCGGCATCGCGGATCAGGTCGCGGTTGTCGTCATAGGCCAGCACACGCTCGGCCACGAGGTAGCCGACCGGCCCCGCGCCCGCGCCTTTGCCATTGCGGAAGAACTTGATCAGCATCTGCGTGCCGCCTCGATGATCTGGGCAAGCTGGCGTTCGATGGTCAACAGGCGGCGTGCAACGGTGAGCGCGTCAATATCAACGCGCCCCGCCAGCATCGCGCGGTTCAGCCAGCGGGCGATCTGGTTGAGGTTGCCACCGATGCGCCCGACGGCCAGCACCAGCGCGGGATCGACGCGGGGAACCGGCTTGCGACGGCGGGCTTCCGTCAGGCCAAGCGCCTCGCGCAGCAGGGTCGCAGCGGGCAGTCCTGCCGCCTCGGCCTTGGCGCGCAACTGGGCCTTCTCTGCCGCTGTGCACCGAAAGACGAAGGTCTCGGTCAGCAGCTCTTTGGTGCGGGCTTTTCCCGCGCCGGTGGGGTTCGAAGGGGAGGCTTGCCGCCCCTCGCAAGGTCCCGTGTCAGCAGCGTCAGCGTATGACATGGGTCGCCTTGCTGTTTGCGCTTCGGTGGGATCGGTTGTGTTCATGATCTGAGGCCTGCCGCCTGAATTTGCGCCTGTGTGACCAGCTCTGCGGCCAAGAGCGCGTCGATTTGGCCGGGTGTGATGTGGCGGCAAAGAGGATGGCGTTCCGTCACCCAATTCGCGAAGCCGACCAGCATCTCGGCTTGTTTGGCCTTCGTCTCTTCTCGGCTTTGGGTGATGTCGTCGACATAGGCCCGCCAGCGTCCCGACCTGAACCAGTTGTCCGAGAAACAAACCTTGGAGCGGGTGAAGCCCGCGCTGTCCGCTGCGTAGGCCTTCACGGCCTGCAACAGGTCCTCGACCTCTGTCCCAGCGTCCAAAGCCTCCCTAATCCGGCTAAGGCACTCAGCCTTCCCTCGCAAACGGTCGGGCGGATAGGAGGCCAGAATCTTCTCAGCCTCTTCATCCTCTGCCGCCTCGCGCTCACGCGTAGGTGGTTTATGGATGGTTTTAGGGTGGTTTGGGGGCCGTGATGGCCCCGGTACCCCGGCCACTGTGGCCCCCGTTCCGGGTCCAGTCTGGACGGGGTCCACTGTGGCCCCCGTCTCGATCTCGGGCTCTGCGGTGGGTTCCAGCGCCTCAACCTTCGCCAGATTGATCCGGTAGACGACGGTGAATCCGTTCTTGCAGCCGCGCGCACCGGTTTCGACCAGGATGCCTTCCTTCAGGAACTCCCGGATCGTCCGCTTGACGGTGGTCTCGCCCAGCTCCGTATGCCGCTGAATCGTTCCCTTAGAACACCAAATGCCGGAACCATCATCGCTCGCCTTGTCTGCGAGAAACATGATGATCTGCTTGCGCGTCGCGCTGCCGAACTTCCGTTCCGCGCATATGTTCGCAACCCGCCAGCTCATCGGATGGCCCCCAAAGGCGCAAAGACGTGCGAATTTTGTACAGGTTTTGTACGAGATTTCCGCCGTTTCAGTAGAATTCGGCCCGAAAGCTCTCGGGAGTTTCTGCAAGCATCTGCACAAAGCCCTGTAAATAAGTCATATTTTTCAGGCGTTTTTGGCGACCCCGGCAGGATTCGAACCTGCAACCTGCCCCTTAGGAGGG
>NZ_JAHKSQ010000039.1:0-1151 GCF_018862045.1 Roseovarius sp. PS-C2 | reverse complement strand
TCGATGATTTTGGAGACGACGCCGGCGCCGACGGTGCGGCCGCCTTCGCGGATGGCGAAGCGCAGGCCGTCTTCCATGGCGATCGGGGCGATCAGTTCGACTTCGAACTTCAGGTTGTCGCCCGGCATCACCATTTCCGTGCCCTCGGGCAGCGTCACCGTGCCGGTCACGTCCGTCGTGCGGAAGTAGAACTGCGGACGGTAGTTCGCGAAGAACGGCGTGTGACGGCCACCTTCCTCTTTGGTGAGGATATAGGCTTCGGCCTCGAACTTCGTGTGCGGCGTCACCGAGCCCGGCTTGCACAGGACCTGACCGCGCTCAACGCCGTCACGGTCGATACCGCGCAGCAGCGCGCCGATGTTGTCGCCCGCTTCACCGCGATCCAGCAGCTTGCGGAACATCTCGACGCCCGTGCAGGTCGTCTTCTTGGTGTCGCGGATGCCCACGATCTCCAGTTCGTCGCCCACGTTGATCACGCCACGCTCGACACGGCCGGTCACAACCGTACCGCGGCCCGAGATCGAGAACACGTCTTCGATCGGCATCAGGAACGGCTGGTCGACAGCACGGGCCGGCGTCGGGATGTACTCGTCCACGGCCGCCATCAGTTCCTTGATCTTCTCTTCGCCGATTTCCGGGTCACGCCCTTCCATCGCCGCCAGCGCCGAACCGGCAACGATCGGAATGTCGTCGCCCGGGAAGTCATACGAGCTCAGCAGTTCGCGGATTTCCATCTCGACCAGCTCGAGCAGTTCCTCGTCGTCCACCTGGTCGACCTTGTTCATGAACACCACCAGCGCCGGAACGCCGACCTGGCGCGCCAGCAGGATGTGCTCGCGCGTCTGCGGCATCGGGCCGTCGGCCGCGTTCACAACCAGGATCGCGCCGTCCATCTGCGCCGCACCCGTGATCATGTTCTTCACATAGTCCGCGTGACCGGGGCAGTCCACGTGCGCGTAGTGACGCGCGTCCGTTTCGTACTCGACATGCGCCGTCGAGATCGTGATCCCCCGCGCCTTCTCTTCCGGCGCACCGTCAATCTGGTCATACGCACGGAAATCACCGAAATACTTCGTGATCGCCGCCGTCAGCGTCGTCTTGCCGTGGTCAACGTGACCAATCGTACCGATGTTCACGTGCGGTTTCGAACG
>NZ_JAHKSQ010000038.1:0-1241 GCF_018862045.1 Roseovarius sp. PS-C2 | reverse complement strand
CAGGGAGAGAATGAGATGTCGTCAGCGGGTGAGAATCTTCGAGTGAACGGAGACAGGCTGTGGGACAGCCTGATGGAGATGGCGCAGATCGGGCCGGGTGTGGCGGGGGGGAACAACCGCCAGACGCTGACCGATGAGGACGGCGAGGGCCGGGCGCTGTTTCAGTCCTGGTGCGCGGCGGCGGGGTGCAGCATGGGGGTGGACGGCCTCGGCAACATGTTCGCCCGGCGCGAGGGCACCGACCCCGACGCGCTGCCGGTCTACGTGGGCAGCCATCTGGACACCCAGCCGACGGGGGGCAAGTATGACGGTGTGCTTGGCGTGTTGGGCGGGCTGGAGATCGTGCGCACGCTGAACGATCTGGGCATCAAAACGAAGCACCCGATCGTAGTGACCAACTGGACCAACGAGGAAGGCACGCGGTTCGCCCCGGCGATGCTGGCCTCGGGGGTGTTTGCCGGGGTGCATGAACAGGCCTGGGCCGAGGACCGGACCGATGCCGAGGGCAAGCGGTTCGGCGACGAGCTGGACCGGATCGGCTGGCGCGGCGAGGAAGAGGTGGGCGCGCGCAAGATGCACGCGTTTTTCGAGCTGCATATCGAACAGGGCCCGATCCTCGAGGCCGAGGGCAAGGATATCGGCGTGGTGACCCACGGACAGGGGCTGAACTGGACGCAGGTGACGATCACCGGCAAGGACGCGCATACCGGCTCGACCCCGATGCCGATGCGGCGCAATGCGGGTCTGGCGATGGCGCGGGTGCTGGAGAAGGTCGAGGAGATCGCGCTGAGCCACGCGCCGGACGCGGTGGGCGCGGCGGGGCATATCGACATCTTCCCCAACTCGCGCAACGTGATCCCCGGCAAGGCGGTGTTCACGGTGGATTTCCGCTCGCCGCAGCTGGCGGTGATCGAGGACATGGTCACGCGGATGAAGGCGGCGGCGACGGAGATTTGCGACGATATGGGCTGCGAGGTGGCGTTCGAGACCGCCGGCGGGTTCGACCCGGTGGAGTTCGACAAGGGCTGCGTCGCGGCGGTGCGCGCGGCGGCGGAACGGCTGGGCTATTCGCATCGCGACCTGGTGTCGGGGGCGGGACACGACGCGTGCTGGATCAACCGCGTGGCGCCGACGGCGATGGTGATGTGCCCCTGCGTCGACGGGCTCTCGCACAACGAGGCCGAGGAGATCACCAGGGACTGGGCCGCCGCCGGGGCCGACGTGCTGATGCATGCGGTCGT
>NZ_JAHKSQ010000037.1:0-1254 GCF_018862045.1 Roseovarius sp. PS-C2 | reverse complement strand
TGACCTGCCCCCCGAAACTTCCCTCGTTGTGATGTAGAGTTTGCTCGACCTTTCGAAGGAGCAAACGAATGCGAAAGAGCCGTTTCACCGAAGCGCAGATCATCGGGATGATCAAAGAACAGGAAGCCGGGATGCCGACGGCGGAGGTGTGCCGCAAGCACGGCCTCAGCCAGGGCACCTTTTACAAATATAAATCGAAATATGGCGGCATGGAGGTTTCCGACGTCGCGAAGCTGAGAGCAATGGAAGACGAGAACGCCCGGCTTAAACGCCTGCTCGCTGACACGATGCTGGACAATGCTGTTCTGAAGGATCTGCTGGGAAAGAACTGACGACACCGGTTGAGCGGCGAGAGGCAGCGCTCAGGGCGATGCGGGATCATGACATCTCGCAGCGCCGGGCCTGCCGACTTGTCGGTGTCGATCCAAAGACGGTCCGGCGTGAACGCCCGCCGGATAACCCTGAGATACGCAAGGAGATGAAAGCCGTCGCGGCCAAGCGCCGCCGGTTCGGCTACCGGCGGATCGGGGTGATGTTGGAACGCAAAGGGATGATCATGAACCACAAGAAGCTCTATCGGCTTTACACCGACGAGAAGCTGGGCGTCAGGCGACGACGAGGCCGGAAACGGGCCCGTGGCTCTCGGACACCGATGCCAGAGGCGCTGAGGCCGGGCGAACGCTGGTCGTTGGACTTTCTGTCCGACACCTTCGGGTCCTCGCGTCGGTTCCGCATCCTGGCGGTGAACGATGATTGCTGCCGCGAGAACCTGTGCCTGATGGCGGATACCAGCATCTCGGGTGCCCGGGTTGCGCGGGAGTTGGATGCACTGGTTCGGGTCTATGGAAAGCCCGCCAGTATTGTCAGCGACAACGGGACCGAGTTCACCAGCCGGGCGATCTTGAAATGGGCGAACGACAACAATGTCGAGTGGCATTACATCGACCCGGGCAAGCCGCAGCAGAATGCCTTCATCGAGTCATTCAACGGAAGCCTGCGCGATGAGCTTCTGAACGAGGAGATGTTCGACAACCTGGACGATGCACGTCGAAAGCTGGCGCTTTGGCGCTACGACTACAACAATGTCAGACCGCACTCATCGCTCGGAAATCAAACACCCGCAGAAGCGCGCCGGACGCTTGAGCAATTTGAGGGCTCCGCGCCCGGCGCGCTTGCCCAAAACGAAACCGAAGACTATGAAAACCAGACCCGCAGACTCTCGTTATGAATGAGGGAGCCTCGGGGGGCAGGTCA
>NZ_JAHKSQ010000036.1:0-1404 GCF_018862045.1 Roseovarius sp. PS-C2 | reverse complement strand
GGTAGTGCCCCGGGAAGTGGTGTAGGAACTGGCGTCCACCTGCTTCTTCATAGCCGGTGTTGCTCGTTCACTGAGCGGCGATCATCGCCGTCTCACCGTCATCGTTGCATATGGCGGTCAGCTTTTCCATCGGCATGTAACGGCGGGAGACGGCCCACTCATCGTTCTGCTCCAGCATGAGCGCCCCGACGAGGCGGATCACGGCCTCGCGGTTCGGGAATATCCCGACCACGTTGGTCCGCCGCTTGATCTCCTTGTTGACGCGCTCCAGCGGGTTGGTGCTGTGCAACTTCGAGCGCAGACTTTCGTCGAAGGCCATGTAGGCCAGAACGTCCTGCTCCGCGTCATCCATCAGCTCGGCGACATCCCGGAACCGCTCGCGCAGGCTGTCTGCGACCTCGCGCCAGCGGGCATGGGCCTGGTCGCGGTCCTTCTCGGCGAAGACGGTCTTCACCACCGCGCTGACCACGGGCTTGTGGGTCTTGCCTACGCGGGCCAGAAGGTTGCGCTGGAAGTGAACCCTGCAGCGTTGCCATCCTGCGCCAAGGACCTTGCACGCGGCGGCCTTCAGGCCCTCATGGGCGTCGCTGATCACCAGTTGCACGCCCCGCAACCCGCGCCGGGTCAAAGAGCGCAGAAACTCGGCCCAGAACGTCTCGGCCTCCGAGGGCAGGACGGTAATCCCCAGGATCTCGCGCCGCCCGTCTGTGTTGACCGCCACAGCCACTATCACCGCCATCGAGACGATCCGCCCGCCCTCACGCAGTTTCACGTAGGTGGCGTCGAGCCAGAGGAAGGGCCAATCGCCTTCCAGCGGGCGGTTCAGGAACGCCTGCACCCGCTCGTCGATCTCCTCGCACAGCCGCGAGACCTGGCTCTTGGAGGTGCCCGCCAGCCCCATCGCCCGCACCAGGTCGTCGACAGCCCGTGTGGAGACGCCGTGGATGTAGGCTTCCTGGATCACGGCCATCAATGCTTTCTCGGCCGTCCGCCGCGGCTCCAGGAACGTGGGGAAGTAGCTCCCCTTGCGCAGCTTCGGGATGTTCAACCCAATGGTGCCTGCCCGAGTATCCCACTGACGCGGCCGGTAGCCGTTGCGCTGGTTCTCCCGGTCCGGGCTGCGCTCGCCATGCCCCGCGCCGCAGACAGCGGCCACCTCAATGTCCATCAGCCGCTGCGCGGCGTCTTGGATCAGTTCCCGCAGGAATTCCGTGTCATCGCTCTTGGCGATCACGCCCGGAAGGTCGATCATGGTCTCGGTCATCGTGCTCTCCTTCGTTATCATCGGTCTTTGAACAACCTCAGACTACGAAGAAGCGCGGTGGCCGCCAGACCCGGCCGCGCGCTGCGCTACGCCAAAAGGCTCCGCGCGCGGCCTCTTACACCACCCCGTGGGACACTACC